>VBPC01000132.1 GCA_005887895.1 Candidatus Rokuibacteriota bacterium | reverse complement strand
ACCGCGAGCGCCCGCGCAATCCCACGCGCTGCCGCATGCCGCCCGAGAGCTGATGCGGATACTTGCGCTCGAAGCCGCCGAGGCCGGTCAGCTCGACGAAGCGGCGGGTGACGGCGCGCCGCTCGGCGGCCGGCACGCCGCGCTCCTCCAGGCCGAAGGCGACGTTGGCCTCGACGGTCCGCCACGGAAACAGCGCGAACTCCTGGAACACCATCGCGGTCGGCGGTCGGCCCGGCGGCAGCGCGCCCTCGAAGGCCACCGCCCCGGCGCTCGGCGGCAGCAGGCCGGCCAGCGCCTCGACGCCGCGGCCGCGGCGATCGGCGTAGGTCTTGGAGACGCGCTCCACCAGCACGCGCATCTCAGCCTGTCGCCGGCGCGCGACGCAGGCGGAAGCGCTGGATCTTGCCGGTCACCGTCTTGGGCAGGTCGGCCACGAACTCGACGCGGCCCGGCGCCTTGAAGCTGGCCGCGCGGCGGCGCACGAGCTCCCGCAGCTCCTCGGCCAGCGCCGGCGACGGCGTGCGGCCGGGCTTGAGGACGACGAACGCGCAGGGCACCGTCAGGCCGCGCGCGTCGGGCTCGCCGACGACGCCGGCCTCGAGCACGGCCGGGTGCGCCATCAGGTGCGCCTCGACCTCGACCGGCGAGACCCACTGGCCGCCGACCCTCAGCATGTCGTCGGAGCGGCCCTCGAAGTAGAACCAGCCCTCGGCGTCCCGGCGGAACATGTCGCCGGTGCGCAGCCACTCGCCGAGCATCGTCCGCCGCGTCCGCTCGAGGCGGTTCCAGTAATACGGCGCGGTCGTCTCGCCCTTGACCAGCAGATGGCCGACGGCTCCGGTCGGCACCGGGGCGCCCGCGTCGTCGACCAGGCGCGCCTCGAAGCCCGGAATGACCTTGCCGGACGCGCCCCGGCGCGCCTCGCCGGGCCGGTTGGCGATGAAGTCGTGCAGCGCCTCGGTGGAGCCCACGACCTCCACCAGCTCGAGGCCGAAGCGATCGGCCCACGCGTCGAACACCGCCGGCGGCAGGGCCTCGCCGGAGGAGACGCCGTAGCGCAGCGACGAGAGATCGAAGCGCCGCTCGGCGTCGGGGACCTCCAGCATCCGCGCGTAGAGCGTCGGCACCGTCAGGAAGATCGTCGGCCGCTCGCGGCTGATCGTCTGCAGCGCGAGCTCGGGCGTGATCCGCTCGGGCACGAGGACCGCCGCCGCGCCGACCCGGGCGGGAAAGTAGAGCGAGTTGCCGAGTCCGAAGGCGAAGTAGAGCTTCGAGCCGGAGAAGATGAGGTCCTCGGGCCCGACGCCGAAGACGCCGACGCCGACGAGATCGGCCGCCGCCAGGAAGTCCTTGTGCGCGTGCACGGCGGCCTTCGGCCTGCCGGTGGAGCCGGAGGTGTAACCCCAGTAGACGATGTCCTCGCTGAACGTCGACGCCGCCTCGGTCACCGGCTTCGCCCGGCCCAGCGCCTCGTCGAACTCGAGCGCGCCGGGCGCCCGGCCGCCGGCGACCAGCACGGCGCGCAGCCACGGACAGTGCTCGCGGATGGCCAGGACGCGCGGGGCCACCGCGGCCTCGACGACGGCGACGCGGGCCCGGCTGTCGTTGAGGAGGAACTCGTACTCCTCGGCGGTCATCAGCGTGTTGACCGGCACCGCGACCGCGCCGAGCTTGGCGGTCCCCCAGAACGCCGCCGCGAACGCCGGCGAGTCGTCGAGCGCCAGCAAGGCGCGCTGCTCGATCTCGAGGCCGCACTCGGCCAGCGCCCCGGCGGCGGCGGCGACCCGGTCGGCCACCTCGCCGTAGGTGATCGCCCGTCCCGCGAAGCGGAACGCGGTGCGATCGGCGCGTCCTTCCAGCACGTGGCGATCGACGAAGAAGGCGGCGGCGTTGAACGATTCGGAGAGAGGCTCCACCGCCCGAAATACTACACTACGGCCCAGAGGAGGCGAGACGCCGCGAATGGACTCCGTCTTCGACGCCTTCATGGCCACCGCCGCCGCGGCGCCGGATCACGTCTTCCTGGTCGCGCCGCCGGCGCCCGGCCGCGCCTACCATCCGGACGGCGTCGAGCTCACCTACGGCGAGGTCCGCGCGGGCGTCCTCGAGCTGCGCGACGTCTACGCCGCCGCCGGCTTCGGCCACGGCCATCGCGTGGCGCTGCTGCTCGAGAACCGCCCGGAGTTCTTCTTCCACTACCTCGCCCTCAACGCACTGGGCTGCGGCATCGTGCCGATCAACCCGGATTACCGGCACGACGAGATGCTCTATCAGATGGAGCACTCGGAGGCCGCCGTCGTCGTCTCGATCGCCAGCCGCCTCGCCGATCTCGAGGCCGTCGCCCGCGCGCGCGCCCGGCCGCTGCCCGTGGTGAGCGCCGAGAGGCGGCCGCTGGCGCTGCCCGGGCCGGGCGCGACGCCGCGCGCCGGCCGGCCCGGCCTCGACACCGAGTGCAGCCTGCTCTACACCTCGGGCACGACCGGGCGACCGAAGGGGTGCGTGCTGACCAACTTCTACTACCTCAACGCCGGCGCCTGGTATCGCGACCTCGGCGGGCGGCTGGCCATCGAGCCGGGCCGCGAGCGGTTCTACAATCCGCTGCCGCTCTTCCACATGAACTGCCAGGCGGTGACGGCGACGTGCGCGATGCTGACCGCCAACGGCCTGATCCTGCCCGAGCGCTTCAGCCCCGGCCGCTGGTGGCGCGACATCGCCGTCACGCGGGCGACGATCGTGCACTACCTCGGCGTCGTGCCGCCGCTGCTCCTCAACCAGCCGCCGGCGCCCGAGGAGCGGCAGCCGCGCGTGAAGTTCGGCTTCGGCGCCGGGGTGGAGCCCGAGCTGCACGAGCGCTTCGAGAAGCGCTTCGGCTTCCCGCTGGTCGAGGTGTGGGGCATGACGGAGACGGGCCGGATCTACGCCGATCACCGCGAGCCACGACAGATCGCCACGCGCGCCTTCGGTCGCCCGTTCGGCGGATTCGACGCGCGCGTCGTGGACGACCACGACCGCGCGGTGGCGCGCGGCACCGAGGGTGAGCTGGTCGTCCGCTGGAGCGGGCCGGAGGGTCCGCGGCACGGGTTCTTCGCCGGCTATCTGAAGAACCCGGAGGCGACGGCGGAGGCGTGGCGCGGCGGCTGGTTCCACACCGGCGACGTCGTGCGTCAGGCGGCCGACGGCATGCTCTACTTCGTCGACCGCAAGAAGAACATCATCCGGCGCGCCGGCGAGAACATCGCCGCCGCCGAGGTCGAGGCGACGCTGCAGGCGCACGAGGCGGTCGCCCAGGTCGCGGTGCTGGCGGTGCCCGACGAGATCCGCGAGGAAGAGGTCATGGCCTGCGTGGTGCCCATGGCCGGCGCGACGCCGGGCCGCGCGCTGGCCGAGGGGCTGTTCGAGTGGTGCCTGCAGCGGCTCGCGTACTTCAAGGCGCCGGGCTGGCTCCTGTTCGTGCCCTCGCTGCCGACCACCGGCACCCAGAAGGTGCAGAAGGCGCAGATCTTCCCCCGGGGCGAGGACCCACGCGCGCGGCCGGGCGCCATCGACCTTCGCGAGCGCAAGAAGCGCCGGGCGCCGCCGGCCTGAGTCCAGGCGGTCGGCGCCGCGTACACTCGGCGTCATGGACGCGTGGTCGGTCGGCCATTCGACGCGGACGCTCGAGGATCTCGTGGCGTTGCTGCACGAGCACGGCGTGAGGCTCGTGGCCGACGTGCGGCGCTTTCCGCGCTCGCGCCGCCACCCGCAGTTCGACACGGCGGCGCTGGCGGACGCGTTGCCGGCGGCCGGGGTGGCCTACGTCCACCTGCCGGGCCTCGGCGGCTTCCGCCGCGCGCAGCGCGACTCGCCGAACACCGCCTGGCGCAACAGCAGCTTCCGCGGCTACGCGGACTACATGCAGACCGACGAGTTCGCCGGGCATCTGGCGGCCCTGGTCGCCCTCGCCGGCGCCACGCCGACGGCGATCATGTGCGCCGAGGCGGTGCCGTGGCGCTGCCACCGCTCGCTCATCGCCGACGCGCTCGTCGCGCGCGGGACGGTCGTGCGTCACATCCTCGGCCCCGGTCGCGCCGACCCCCACGCGCTCAACGCCACGGCGCGCGTCGACGGCACGCGCGTGACGTATCCGGGAGCGCCCGAGCTGTTCGGCGCCGCCGGTGGTGAGGTCGCCGGTCCGCCCGAGACCCACGCGACGCGGCCCGCGGGCCGCCGTCAGCGGCCGCAGAGCTCGAGGCTGCTGAAGAAGTAGCCGATCTCGAAGGCGGCGGTCGCCGCGGCGTCCGAGCCGTGGACGGCGTTGGCCTCGATCGACGTCGCGAAGTCCTTGCGGATCGTGCCGGCGGCCGCCTTGACCGGATCGGTGGCGCCCATGAGGTCGCGCCAGCGCTGGATGGCGTCGTCGGCCTCGAGGACCATCGGAATGCAGGGGCCCTGCGTCATGAAGGTGCAGAGACTCTTGAAGAACGGCCGCTCCCGGTGGACGGCATAGAAGCCGGCCGCGTCGTCGAAGCTCATCTGGATCATCTTGAGGGCGACGACCTTGAACCCGGCCTGCTCGATGCGGCTGAGGATCTTGCCGGCGGCGCCGGCGGTGACGGCGTCGGGCTTGATGATGGCCAGCGTGCGCTCGACGCTCATCGGCCGATGACCTGGGCGACGGTGGCGCCCATGTCGGCCGGGCTCTTCACCAGCGTGGCGCCGGCGGCGCCGAGCGCCTTCATCTTCTCGGCGGCCGTTCCCTTGCCGCCGGCGATGATCGCGCCGGCATGACCCATGCGGCGGCCGGGCGGCGCCGTCTGGCCGCAGATGAACGCCACCACCGGCTTCTTGACGTGGGCCTTGATGAAGGCCGCCGCGTCCTCCTCGGCGGTCCCGCCGATCTCACCGATCAGCATGATGGCGCGCGTGGCCGGATCGTCGCTGAAGAGGCGGAGCACGTCCACGAACGAGGTGCCGTTGACCGGGTCGCCGCCGATGCCGACGCACGTCGACTGGCCGATCCCGCGCGAGGTGAGCTGGCCAACGACTTCATAGGTGAGCGTCCCGCTGCGCGAGACGACGCCAACCGGCCCCGGCTTGTGGATGTGGCCCGGCATGATGCCGATCTTGGCCTCCCCGGGCGTGATGACGCCGGGGCAGTTCGGCCCGACGAGCCGGCTGCTGGTGCCGAGGACGAAGTGCTTGGCGCGCACCATGTCGGCGATCGGGATGCCCTCGGTGATGCAGACCACGAGCGGGATCCCGGCGGCGGCCGCTTCCATGATGGCGTCGGCGGCGCCGGCCGGCGGCACGAAGATGAGCGCGCAGTTGGCGGCTTCCTTGCGCACGGCCTCCTCGACGGTGTTCCACACCGCGAAGCCCTCGTGGGTGGTCCCGCCCTTCCCCGGCGTCACCCCGCCGACGACGTGGGTGCCGTATTCCTTGCAGCGGGCGGCGTGGAAGGCGCCCTCCTTGCCGGTGATGCCCTGGACGACCACCCGCGTGGACTTGTCGGCCAGGATGCTCATCGGATCGCCGGGTCGCTCCCCTTCGCCGCCAGCAGCTTGCACTTGGCGAGGTCCTTCTCCGCCTCTTCGCGAGAGACGACCGTCAGCCGCGGCCGGTCGACCCAGAAGCCGACCGCCATGCCCGCCTTGACGTAATAGACCTGCGCCGGCTTCACGTCGAGCGTGACCGAGTCGGTGGTCTCCGTGGTCGCCGACAGCTCGACCACGCCGGGATCCGTCACATAGGGGTAATACCCGTGCGACTTCATGGTGACGATCACGGCGTCGCCGCGCTTGACGTCGTAGTCCACGGCGAAGCCGAACGCCGAGGGCCGGTAGATGTAGATGACGGCCTTGTCCTGCGACAGCGTCTCGAGCGGCTGGAACGGTGCGCCCTTGGCACAGCCGGCCAGCACGAGCGCCACCGCCGCCACGAGCGTCAGGTGTCGAATCACAGCAGGCCTCCCATCAGCGTGTGTTGGTCGGGCGCCGCGCCAGCTCGACGGCCTTGCGGGCGCCGTCACCCATGTCGGCGGCCATGACGAGGGGCAAGCCGGAGTCGGCAAGCATCTTCTTGCCCTGCTCGACGTTGGTGCCCTCGGCGCGCAGCACGACGGGCAAGTTCAGTCCGAGCTTTCGCACGGCGGCGATGATGCCCTCGGCCAGCCGGTCGACACGCAGGATGCCGCCGAAGACGTTGATGAAGATCGCCTTGACGCCGGGGTCGGACGACAGGATCCGGAAGGCGTTCTCGATCTGCTCGGGCGAGGCGCCCCCACCGACGTCCAGGAAGTTGGCGGGCTCGCCGCCGGCCAGCTTGACGATGTCCATCGTCGCCATGGCGAGGCCGGCGCCATTGACCATGCAGGCCACGTCGCCGTCCAGCTTGATGTAGTTGAGTCCGTATTTCGACGCCTCGACATCCAGCGGGTCTTCCTCGTCGACGTCCCGCAGCTCCACGACGTCCTGGTGCCGGTACAGCGCGTTGTCGTCGAAATTGAGCTTGGCGTCGAGGGCCAGCACGCGCCCGTCCCTGGTGACGACGAGCGGGTTGATCTCGGCCAGCGAGCAGTCCCGGGCGAGGTAGAAACGGAAGAGATCGCGGATGAGGCCGACACCCTGCTTGAGCGCGTCACCGCCGAGGCCGAGCCCGAACGCCAGCCGTCGGGCCTGGAAGTCGGCGAGGCCGAGCGCGGGATGCGTCCACTCGCGGAGGATCTTCTCGGGCGTGCGCTCGGCGACCTCCTCGATGTCCATCCCCCCGGCCGGGGAGGCCATCACCACGTGCGTCGAGCGCGTGCGGTCGAGCGTCATCGACAGATAGAGCTCGCGGTCGATCGCGGAGGCCTGCTCGACCCACACGGAGCGGACAAGGATGCCCTCGGGCGGCGTCTGCGGCGTCTTCAGACGCATGCCGAGGATCTGCTTCGCCGCGGCCTCGGCGGCGGCCGGCCCGTCGGCCACCTTGATGCCACCGGCCTTGCCGCGCCCGCCGGCGTGCACCTGCGCCTTGACGACGACCGTGCCGCCGAGCCGCTCGGCGATCCCCCTGACCCTGGCCGGCGTGTCGGCAACGTCGCCGTCCGGCACCGGCACCCCGAACTCGCGCAGCAGCCGCTTGGCCTGGTACTCGTGGACCTTCACGCTAGGCGGGCTCCGGGCGGCCGCCGCGGAACTTGCGCAGGAGCCAGACGATCGGATCGAAGTCGTCGGCCATCCGTTCCTTCATGGGGATGATGCCGTTGTCGGTGATGTGGATGTGTTCGGGGCACACCTCGGTGCAGCACTTCGTGATGTTGCACAGCCCGATGCCGGCCTGGCGCCGGACGAACTCCGTCCTGTTCAGCGTGTCGAGCGGGTGCATGTCGAGGCCGGCGATCTTGATGAAGAAGCGCGGCCCGGCGAAGGCCGGCTTGTGCTCCTCGTGGTCACGGATGACGTGGCACACGTCCTGGCAGAGGAAGCACTCGATGCACTTGTGGAACTCCTGCGGACGGTCCACGTCCTCCTGCATCATCCGGTACTTGCCGTCGGCATCCGGCGGCCTCAGCCGCAGCGGCGGGACTTCCCGGGCCTTCACGTAATTGTAGGAGACGTCGGTCACCAGGTCGCGGATCAGCGGAAACGTGCGGATCGGCGCCACCGAGATCGTCTCGCCGGGCTCGAAGATGTCCATGCGGGTCATGCACATCAGCCGCGGCTTGCCGTTCACCTCGGCACTGCAGGAGCCGCACTTGCCGGCCTTGCAGTTCCAGCGGCAGGCGAGGTCCGGCGCCTGGGTGGCCTGGATGCGGTGGATCACGTCGAGCACCACCATGCCCTCGTCCACGTCGACCCTGTACTCGCGGAAATCGCCCTGGGCGGCCTGGCCGCGGAACACCTTGAGCGTGGCGGGCGGCATCTACTTGCGCTCCTGGAACAGCGCCCGGAGCTCGGCCGGCATCTCGGGCAACGGCTCGCGGCTCACCTGCACGCGCCCGTCGCGCAGGCGCAGGACCACGTTGACCTTGCCCCAGGTGTCGTCGGTGTAGGGATGATCGTCGCGCGTGTGGCCGCCGCGGCTTTCCTTGCGCTCGAGCGCCGCCAGCGTCGTGCACTCGGCCACGGTCAGCAGCGACTGCAGGTCGAGCGCGATGTGCCAGCCGGGGTTGTAGACCCGGCCGCCCTCGACGCGGACCTTGCGGGCGCGCTCCTTGAGCGTCTCGATCTTGGCCAGGGCCTGGCGCATCTCGGCCTCGGTCCGGATGATGCCGACCAGCGTGTGCATCGTCTCCTGCAGCTCCGCCTGGATCGCGTAGGGGTTCTCGCCCCCGCTCCGGCTGAACGGCTCCAGCGCGGCGCGCGCGACCGACTCGACCTCGGCGCGATCGATCGTCACCGTGCCGCCGAGGTTCTTGGCGTAGAGCGCGGCGTGCAGCCCGGCCCGGCGCCCGAACACGAGCAGGTCCGAGAGCGAGTTGCCGCCCAGGCGGTTGGAGCCGTGCATGCCGCCGGCGACCTCGCCGGCCGCGAACAGTCCGGCCACGGTGGCCTGGGTGCTGTCGGCGTCCACACGCACGCCGCCCATCACGTAGTGGCAGGTCGGCCCGACCTCCATCGGCTCCCGGGTGATGTCGACGTTGGCCAGCTCCTTGAACTGGTGGTACATCGAGGGCAGCCGCTTGCGGATGTAGTCGGCCGGGCGGCGCGTGCAGATGTCGAGGAAGACGCCGCCGTGGGGGCTGCCCCGTCCGGCCTTGACCTCGCTGTTGATGGCGCGGGCCACCTCGTCACGCGGCAGCAGGTCGGGGGTGCGCCGGTTGTTCTTCTTGTCGGCGTACCAGCGCTCGGCCTCCTCGATGTTGTCGGCCGTCTCCCCTTTGAAGAACTCGGGGATGTAGTTGAACATGAAGCGCTCGCCCTGGTTGTTCTTGAGCGTGCCGCCGTCGCCGCGCACGCTCTCGGTCACCAGGATGCCGCGCACGGAGGGCGGCCAGACCATCCCGGTCGGATGGAACTGGACGAACTCCATGTCGATGAGGTCGGCGCCCGCCCACAGCGCGGTGGCGTGGCCGTCGCCGGTGTACTCCCAGGAGTTCGAGGTGATCTTCCAGGCTTTGCCGATGCCGCCGGTGGCCAGCACCACCGCCTTGGCCTTGAACATCACGAACTGCCCGGTGTTGCGCCAGTAGCCGAAGGCGCCGGCCACGCGGTCGCCGTCCTTCAGCAGCCGCTCGACCTTGCACTCCATGTACACGTCGATCCCCTGGTGGATCGCGTGGTACTGCAGCGTGCGGATCATCTCGAGGCCGGTGCGGTCGCCGACGTGGGCGAGCCGCGCGTAGCGATGGCCGCCGAAATCACGCTGGGAGATGAGGCCGTCCTTGGTGCGATCGAACAGCGCGCCGAAGCGCTCCAGCTCCAGCACGCGGTCGGGCGCCTCCTGGGCGTGCAGCTGGGCCATGCGCCAGTTGTTGAGCATCTTGCCGCCGCGCATGGTGTCGCGGAAGTGGACCTGCCAGTTGTCCTCCGGCCACACGTTGCCCATCGCGGCGGCGATCCCGCCCTCGGCCATGACGGTGTGGGCCTTGCCCAGCAGCGACTTGCAGATGAGCCCGACGGACACGCCTTGCGCAGCCGCCTCGATGGCCGCCCGCAGCCCGGCGCCGCCGGCCCCGATCACGATCACGTCGTGCTCGTGAGTCTCGTACTCTGGCTTGGCCATTTACAGGATCCTCAGGTCCCGGATGACGCCCATCGACACCAGGCGGATGTAGAGGTCGGTCACGCCGACGCTGAAGAGCGAGAGCCACGCGAAGACGGGATGACGCTCGTTGAGCCGGCTCAAGACGTGCCACGCGCGGTACCGGGTTCGTGCCCGGGAGAAGACGTCCACGTGGCCGCCGCACACGTGGCGGCACGAGTGGCAGGAGAACGTGTAGCCCGCCAGCAGGATGACGTTGGCCCACATCACGAGCGTGCCGACCCCGATGCCGAGCTGCGTTCCGCCGCCGGGCGCCGGGAACCGCAGCGCGAGGATCGCGTCCCACGTGAGCAGCACGATGAAGATCACCGCCACGTACCAGGTGTAGCGATGAAAGTTCTGGAGGAGCAGGGGAACGCGCGTCTCCCCGGTGTAGCGGCGCTTGACGTCGCGCACCGCGCAGGCGGGCGGCGCCAGCCAGAACGAGCGGTAGTAGGCCTTGCGGTAGTAGTAGCAGGTCAGCCGGAACAGGCCCGGTCCCCACAGGATCAGGAAGGCCGGTGACAGCACGCCGATGATCGGCAGCTGGACATCGGGCAGACCGTAGCCGAACGTCATGTGCAGGCACCTGGACGACAGGCACGGCGAGTAGAAGGGCGACAGGTACGGCGGCGCGAAGTAATGCGCGTTCTGGAGCGCCGCCCACGTCGAGTAGACGATGAAGCTGCCCAGCACGATCACCACCGTGACCGGCAGCGCCCACCACGCGTCGTTGCGCAGATGCGCCGCCGCGATCGGCGGCCGCGGCGGAGTCATCACGCGAGCCATGCGCCCTCTTCCCTACCCTTCCCGGGCGAACTGCTTCTGTCCGTCCTGGTACAGGTCGCCGCCGTGACAGTCGTTGAGCACGATCGCCGGAAACTTGTCCACCTCGAGACGTCGGATCGCCTCGGTGCCGAGATCCTCGTAGGCGACGATCTCGAGCTTCTTGACGTGGCGGGACAGCACGGCGCCAGCCCCGCCGATGGCGCCGAAGTAGACGGCCTTGTACTGCCGCAGCGCGTCCTTCACCGGCTGCCCCCGGTAGCCCTTGCCCATCGTGCCCTTGAGGCCGAGCTTCAGCAGCGCCGGCGTGAACTTGTCCATGCGGCTGGCCGTCGTGGGGCCGATGGCGCCCACCACCTGTCCCGGCTGGGCGGGCGTGGGCCCCGTGTAGTAGATGATGTGGCCCTTGACGTCGATCGGCAGCCGCTCGCCCTTCTCGCTCAGCGGAAACAGCCGGTCGTGGGCGGCGTCGCGCGCCGTGTACATCACGCCGCTGATCCGCACCCGGTCGCCGGCCTTCAGCGACTCCACATCGGCGTCGCTCAGCGGCGTGGTGACGTCCTTGATCCCGTCGGCGCCGACCGTGACGCTCACAAACGTGCCTCTTCTCGATGTTGCCACCGTCTGAGGTCGCCACGTTCGAGCGCCGGCTTTGCCGGCGCAATCCCATTCGGGGGGGAGGCAGGGAGGAGCGCGCCGTCAGGCGCGCGACGACCGTCGGAAGGGGGGCGCAGCCCCCCTCCGAGGATCACAGCGTCGCCTCTTTGTGCCGGTGCGCGTGGCACTCGATCGTGACGGCGACCGGCAGCGAGGTGATGTGGCAGGGATAGGTCAGGATGTGGATGCCGAGCGCGGTCGTGTCGCCGCCGTAGCCCTGCGGCCCGATGCCCAACCGGTTGGCGCGCTCGAGCAGCTCCTTCTCCAGCGCGTCGAGCATCGGATCGGGGTTGGGGCTGCCGAGCTCGCGGAACAGCGACTTCTTGGACAGGATCGCGCACTTCTCGAACGTGCCTCCTGCTCCTACGCCGAGAATCAGCGGCGGGCAGGCGTCGGGGCCAGCGGTCTTGACGCACTCGATGATGAAGTCCTTCACGGCCGGCAGGCCGGCGGCCGGCGTCAGCATCGTGTACTTCGACCGGTTCTCGCAGCCGCCCCCCTTGGCCATGATCATGATCTTGAGCGTGGCGGCCGGCACGACGTCGACGTGGATCACCGCCGGGGTGTTGTCCCCGGTATTCACGCGATCGAAGGGCGACTTCACGATCGAGGCGCGCAGGTAGCCTTCCTTGTAGCCCTGCCTCACGCCCTCGTTGATGGCGTCGTCGAGGCCGCCGCCGGTGACGTGGACGTCCTGGCCGAGCTCGACGAAGCAGACGACGGTACCGGTGTCCTGGCAATAGGGGATGCGCTGCCCGGCCGCCAGCGCGGCGTTCTCCTTCAGGATCGTGAGCACCTGCTTGCCGGCCGTCGAACGCTCGGTCGTGAGCGCGCGATCGAAGGCGCGGAGGACGTCGGGCTCGAGGCTGACGTTGGCCTCCATGCACAGCTTCTTGACCGCGTCGGCGATCGCGCTGACGTGGATGTCTCTCACGACCCGCCGCTCATCCTGGCCATCGCCGCCTGGGCCCGCTTGCCCATCTCGGCCGCGCTCACGTCCTCCTTGTGGGTCGCCATGCTCCACTGGTTGCCGAACGGGTCCTCGAGCTTGCCGAAGCGGTCGCCCCAGAACATGTCGGTCAGCGGCGCGATGACCTTGCAACCGGCCTCGATCGCCCGCCGGAAGGCGGCGTCGACGTCGGGCACGTAGAGGAACAGCGAGCCGGTGGTCCCGCCGAGCGAGGTCGGCGCCTTGCAGGAGCTCATCCCGGGGAACTCGTCGCTCAGCATCACGACCGAATCGCCGATGCGGAACTCCGCATGCATGAGCTTGCCGCCCGGGCCGGGCATGCGCTGGCTCTCGCTGGCCCCGAACGCGCGCTTGTAGAACTCGAGCGCCCGGGCGCCGTCGTTGACCGTGAGGTAGGCGGTGACGGTGTGGTAGCCCGACGGCACCGGCCGGACCGTCTTCGCCGCCGAGGAAGGCCGCGCGGCCTTCGCCGCCGCGCGCGGCCGCGCGGCAGCCTTCGCCCGCTTCGTCGCCTTGCGTGCTTTCGCCATGGGAGTCTCCGCGCCTAGAGCTTGAGCTTGTCGACGAGCTCGCGCACGGCGGCCGCCGACTTGTTGAACGCGGCCTGCTCGGCGGGCGTGAGCTTGATCTCGACGATCTGCTCCACGCCCCGGCGGCCGAGCTTGACGGGGACGCCCACATAGACGCCCCTCACGCCGTACTGGCCCTCGAGGTAGGCCGCACACGGCAGGATCTTCTTCTTGTCCTTGAGGATGGCCTCCACCATCTCGACGGCGGAGGCGCCGGGGGCGTAGTACGCGCTGCCGGCCTTCAGGAAGTTGACGATCTCGGCGCCGCCGTTGGCGGTGCGGGTGACGAGGGCGTCGATCACCGACACGTCGAGCTCGCGCGCGATGAACGTCCGGAACCGGGCCGAGTCGAGCACGCCGGCCATGCCGATGACGCGCTCGGCCGGGAAGCCCGACTTCTTCCAGGCCAGCTGCACCATCGCGTCGAGCGGATTGGTGACCAGGATCAGGATCGCCCTCGGCGACCGGCGCGCCACCTGTTCGACGACGGAGCCCACGATCTCGGCGTTCTTGAACAGGAGATCGTCCCGGGTCATCCCCGGCTTGCGGGCCATGCCGGCGGTGATGACGACGACATCGGAGTCGGCGGTCTCGTCGTAGCCGTTCGAGCCGACCAGAATGGCATCGTACCCATGAATCGGCCCGGCCTGGGCCAGGTCCAGCGCCTTTCCCTGAGGAATCCCCTCGATGACATCCACCAGCACGACGTCGCCCAGCTCCTTCTCGACCGCGTACTGGGCGACGGTGGCGCCGACATTGCCGGCGCCGACGACGGTGATCTTGGGCCGCGCCGCCATCAGAGCTTCGCCATGCTCTGGATGATCGCCGAGCCGAACTCCGAGCACTTCACTTCCCGGGCGCCTTCCATCAGCCGGGCAAAATCATAGGTGACGACCCTGGACAAGATCGTCTTTTCGAGGCCGGCAATGATCCGATCGGCCGCTTCGGTCCACCCCATGTACCTGAACATCATCTCCCCCGAGAGGATGACCGATCCCGGATTCACCTTGTCCTGGCCGGCGTACTTGGGCGCGGTGCCGTGGGTGGCCTCGAACAGCGCGTGGCCGGTGTCGTAGTTGATGTTGGCGCCGGGCGCGATGCCGATACCGCCGACCTGGGCGGCCAGGGCGTCGGAGAGGAGATCGCCGGTCAGGTTGCAGGCCGGGATCACGTCGAACTCGTCGGGCCGGGTCAGGATCTGCTGCAGGAACGCGTCGGTGATGGCGTCCTTGATGAGGATCCGGCCGGCCGGCGGCTTGCCGCCGCACTCCTCCCACGAGATCGTCTTGTCGCCGAACTCGCGCTTGGCCAGCGCGTAGCCCCACTTCATGAACATGCCCTCGGTGTACTTCTGAATATTGCCCTTGTGCACGAGCGTCACGTTCTTCCGATTGTTTTCGATGGCGTACCGAATTGCCGCTCGAATCAACCGTTCGGATCCTTCTTTCGACACCGGCTTGATGCCGATGGACGAGGTGTTCGGAAAGCGGATCTTGGTGACCTTCATCTCGCGCTGCAGGAAGTCGACGACCTTCTTCGCTTCCGGCGTCCCTTGCTCCCACTCGATGCCGGCATAGATGTCCTCGGTGTTCTCCCGGAAGATCACCATGTCGACCTTGTCGGGCCGCTTCACCGGCGAGGGCACGCCCTGGAAATACTTGACCGGACGGAGACAGACGTAGAGGTCGAGGACCTGTCGAAGCGTGACGTTCAGCGAGCGGAAGCCCTCGCCCACCGGCGTGGTGAGCGGCCCCTTGATGGCCACCAGATACTCGCGGATGACGTCGAGGGTCTCCTCCGGCAGCAGGTTGGGCGGGCAGTCCTTGCCGTAGACGACCCCCGCCTTCTCGCCGGCGTAGGTCTCGGCCCAGGCGATCTTGCGCCGGCCGCGATAGGACTGCTCGACGGCGGCGTCGAGGACGCGCACCGAGGCCTGCCAGATGTCGGGGCCGGTGCCGTCGCCCTCGATGAACGCGATGATCGGATGGTCGGGCACGCGCAGCTTGCCGTGCTCGATCGTGATCTTGTCGCCGGCGGGAATCCTCACCTTGCCTGCCATCAGACGTCCTTTCCGGGCTTTGCCTTGGTGTCGCCGGGTTCGAGAGCGCCGGAGGTCATCGGCGGCGTCTCGCCGGTCGCGAGGTCGACGGGCTGCCCGGCGTTGAGCGCCGAGCCGGCCCGGAACCACGCGATCTGCTCCCGGGTCATGCTGTGCCGGGCTGCGATCTCCAGGATGCGGCCGTCGGGCTTCTTGATGTAGACCTTCACCGGCTTACCGGGCTCCAGCGAGTAGAGGCCACTGATCGTCACTCGATCGTTCTGCTCGAACTTGTCGTAATCGGCAGGGTCCTGGAACGTCAGGGGAAGCACGCCTTGCTTCTTCAGATTCGTCTCGTGGATCCGGGCAAAGCTGCGGACGAGAACCGCCGCACCGCCCAGATACCTCGGCGACATCGCGGCGTGCTCGCGGCTGGAACCTTCTCCATAATTCTCGTCGCCGATCACCACCCACTGCTGCCCGGCGCGCTTCAGCTCGCGGGCGATCTTCGCGAAGGGCTCGTGGGCCGCGCCGGTCAACGGGTTCACCCCCTTGCCGGCCTCGCCGGTGAAGGCGTTGACGGCGCCGAGGAACATGTTGTCGCTGATCTTGTCGAGATGGCCGCGGTAGCGCAGCCACGGTCCGGCCGGCGAGATGTGATCGGTCGTGGTCTTGCCCTTGGTCTTGACCAGGATCGGCAGGTCGATGAAGTCCCTGCCGTCCCAGGCCACGAACGGTCCCAGCAGCTGCAGCCGCTCGCTGTTCTCGGGGATCTCGATGCGCACCGAATCGGGATCGGCGGCGGGCTCCTCGAGCCCGGCGGTGCCGCGCACGAAGCCGTCGCGCGGCAGCTCCTCGGCCTCCGGCGCCGTCAGCCGCACCTTGCTGCCGTCGGGCGCGGTCAGGGTGTCGGTCAGTGGATTGAACTCCAGGGTGCCGGCCAGCGCCAGCGCGATGACGATGTCGGGGCTGGTGATGAACGACAGCGTCGAGGCGCTGCCGTCGTTACGGCCGGGGAAATTCCGGTTGAACGAGCTGACGATGGTGTTGGTCTCGTCGGCCTTGATGTCGGTGCGCTTCCACTGACCGATGCAGGGCCCGCAGGCGTTGGCCAGCACGGTGCCGCCGATCCTGGTAAATGTGTCCACCAGGCCGTCGCGCTTGACGGTCTGGAAGACGCGCTCGGAGCCGGGTGTGACCAGGAACGTCGACTGCGCCTTCAGCCCGGCCTTCAGGCCTTGGGTGGCGATGTGGGCGGCCCGCCGCATGTCCTCGTAGGAGGAGTTCGTGCAGGAGCCGATCAGCGCGTTGGTGATCCGGGCCGGCCACCGGTTCTCGCGCACCTCGGCGGCCAGCTTCGAGATCGGCCGGCCGCGGTCGGGCGAGTGGGGGCCGACGATGTGTGGCTCCAGCGTGTCGAGGTCGATCTCGACCAGCTCGTCGTAGAACCGCTTCGGCTCGCCGGCGACCTCGGGATCGGCGGTGAGATGCTGGCGGAACTCGTCGGCCGCCGCCGCGATGTCGGCGCGCTCGGTGGCGCGCAGGTAGGCGCCCATGCGCGCGTCGTACGGGAACAGCGAGGTGGTGGCGCCCAGCTCGGCGCCCATGTTGCAGATCGTCCCCTTGCCGGTGGCGCTGATCGACTCGGCGCCGGGGCCGAAGTACTCGATCACCTTGTTGGTGCCGCCCTTGACGGTGAGCAGCGTGCACAGATACGTGATGACGTCCTTGGGCGCCGTCCAGCCGGACAGCTTGCCGGTCAGGTGCACGCCGACGAGCCGGGGGTGCAGCACCTCCCACGCGAGCCCGGCCATCGCCTCGCCACAGTCGGCGCCGCCGACGCCGATGGCGATCATGCCCAGGCCGCCGGCGTTCGGCGTGTGGGAGTCGGCCCCGATCATGAGGCCGCCGGGAAACGCGTAGTTCTCCAGCACGACCTGGTGCACGATGCCGGCGCCGGGGCGCCAGAACGCGAGACCGTACTTGCGCGCGGCCGAGCGGAGGAAGTTGTAGACCTCCTCGTTCTCGCGGACCGCCCGCTGGAGGTCGTCGGCGGCGCCCGACTCGGCGCGGATCAGATGATCACAGTGCAGCGACGACGGCTGCCCCGTCACGTCCTGTAGCGCCACCCGGTCGACGCGCAATTTCAGGATGGCCTTGCCGCGGTCCCAGACCTGGCTCTCGAAATCCCAGCAGTGGGCGGCCAGGATCTTCTCGGTGAGCGTCAAGGGGCGGTTGAACTTCCGGCGCGCCTGGGCCAGAGGCTCGAGCATGGAGGCGTAGAGCGACCGGATCTGCGCCACGGACATCGGAGCCTCCCTCTTCGCGGGCAAAAGAGCGCCTCCCCACCACTCGGGAGGGAGGCTTCGTGAATGACGAATTACTCTAACGCGGCGCGGCGTTAGCGTCAAGGACGCGCGGCGCGGCGGCGGACGGCGAGTGTCATCATGGACCGCCAGGAGGCGTCGGTCATGAATGCTGCGCTCACCATCCGCGACGCTCGCGCGGACGACCTCGCCCGCATCGTCGCGATCTACAACGAGGCGATCCCCGGCCGGCGCGCCACCGCCGACACCGAGCCGGTGTCGGTCGACAGCCGGCGCGCCTGGTTCCTCGAGCACACGCCGGCGCGCCGCCCGCTGTGGGTCCTGGAGCGCGAGAGCGCCGTCGTCGGCTGGCTGTCCCTGCAGGACTTCTACGGGCGGCCGGCGTACGCGGCGACCGCCGAGATCAGCGTCTACGTGAGCGCCGCCGCCCAGGGCGGCGGCGTCGGTCGGCGCCTGGTGCTCCACGCGCTCGAGCGGATGCCGGCGCTCGCCCTCGGCGCGCTCGTCGGCTTCGTCTTCGCCCACAACGCGCCGAGCGTGGCGCTCTTCGAGGGGCTGCGCTTCGCGCGCTGGGGTCACCTGCCTCGGGTGGCCCGCCTCGACGGTGTCGAGCGCGATCTGCTGATCCTCGGGCGGCGTCTGGATTAAGCTCTCGCCGTGGTCAGCTGGAGCGAGTTCGCCGCGGCGGCGCCCGATCTCGCCGAGGTCGGGCAGCGTCAATTGACCCAGTTCGGCGTCGGGCTGGCCTTCCTCGCCACCGTGCGGGTCGACGGCGCACCCCGGCTCCATCCCGTCTGCCCGGTCGTGTCGCACGGGCGCCTGTTCGTGCTCATCACCCCGGAATCACCGAAGCGACAGGATCTCGTGCGCGACGGCCGTTACGCGCTGCAGCCGTTTCCCCAGCCGAAGCCCGGCAGCGACGAGTTCTACGTCAGCGGCCGCGCGCGGGTGATCGCCGACGAGGCGACGCGCGCCGCCGTCCTCCAGGACGCCAGGCACATGGCCGACGCCTCCGAAACGGTGTTCGAGCTCGCGGTCGAGCGCGTCCTGCACACGCGCTGGGAGAACGTGCTCACGCCGCAGATGCGGCCCGTGCGGCGGACGTGGCGGGCCCCGTGAGGTGCCCGCCCGGGCTGCTCGATGACCTCGCCGGCGTGCTGGCCGCGCTGCGCACGTGGGCAGGCGTCGTCGAGAAGAAGCCCGGCGTGTTCTACGTCGGCCGGGAGCCGTTCCTGCACTTTCACCTGGCCGCCGACGGCCGGCGCCATGCCGACGTCAAGGGCGCCGAGGGCTGGGCGCCGTTCGATCTGCCGCAGCCGGCCTCGGCGACGCGCCGGCGCGCGTTCCTGCGCGAGCTGCGAGCGCGCTACGCGGAGAGGCGCTAGCCGAAGCCCAGCAGCCGGCGCATGGCCATCTGGCGCAGGCGGATGATCGACGTCGTCGGCGCCAGTCCCATCGGACACACCTCGGTGCAGTTGCCCTGACCGTGGCAGCGAGCCAGCGCATCGTCGGAGAGCAGCACGCTCCAGCGCGCCTCGCCGCCGATGTCGCGCGAGTCGCGCTGCAGCGTGAACGCGCGGTTCAGCGCGGCCGGCCCCGGGAAGCGCGCGTTGTGGGCGACCATCGTGCACGCCGAGACGCACATGCCGCACCCGATGCACTCGATCGCCGGATCGATCTCACGCCGCTCCGTCGAGCCGGCCGGGATCAGCGCGTAGGCCTCGGCCTCCGGCGCCGGCGCCAGCGCGCCACCCACGCGCCGCAGCCGATCGGTGAACGGCGCCATGTCGACGACCAGATCGCGCAGCAGCGGAAAGTGGTACAGCGGCCGGACCGTCACCGGCCCGGGGCCGAGGGTGGCCAGCCGCGTGCGGCACGCCCAGCGCTCGCGGCCGTCGACCACCATCGCGCACGAGCCGCACATGCCGACACGGCAGGCATAGCGGAACGCCAGCGTCGGGTCGCGCCGACGCTGGAGCTCGACGAGCGCGTCCAGCACCGTCGTGTCGGGTCCGGCCTCGACGTCGAACGCCTGCCAGCGCTCGCGCTCGCCCCGCGACCAGCGGAAGACCGAAAGCGTCGTCGGCACCGGGCTATACTACCGTGGCCCGACGGAGGAGCCCCGATGTCGGAACGCCACGACCGTCTCGCCCTGCTCGACCGGTATCTTCGCCTCCCCACCGTCAGCCGCCAGGTGACGCCGGCGATGGTCGACGATGTCCGCGCGTTGTGGCGCGAGATCGGCCTCACCCTCGAGACGCTCCCCGCGCCCGAGGGGGGCGCGCCGGCGCTGTGGGGCGAGATCCCGGGACCGAAGGGCGCGCCGACGCTGCTGCTCTACGGCCACTACGACGTGCAGCCGACCGGCGACGTCGAGCGCTGGCGCTGGCACGGCGTGGCCTGCCAGCCCTTCGAGCCGACGTACTTCCAGGGAGACCGCGTCGTCGACCCGCGCGGGCTCGACGACCGCGCGCTCGACGCCGTCACCGTGGTCGCGCGCGGCGGCGCCGACAACAAGGGCCAGCATCTCGCCAACGTGCTGGGCGCCCTCGACGCCGCCCGGAGCGGCCGCGCGCAGTGGACGGTGCGCGTGATCCTCGACGGCGAGGAGGAGCACGGCAGCCCCAATCTCGACGCGATCGTCCGCGCCCACCGCGATCGCCTGCGCGCCGACCTGCTGATCGGCTCCGACGGTCCCAAGCAGAAGAACGAGCCGACGCTGGTCATGGGCGTGCGCGGCCTGCTCGGCGTCGAGCTGGTGGCCGACAACGGCAAACCGGCGTCGCTGCACTCCGGCAACTACGGCAACATCGTGCCGAACCCGGTGCTGCCGCTGGCCCGGGTGATCGCCGACATCGAGGAGCGCGTGCGCGCCTACGGCGAGGCTCACGACGCCTTCCGCCGCGAGGCGAGCGAGCTGTTCGCCAAGTGGGAGGACCGTGCGGTGTGGACGCCGTTCCTGCGCCCGACCGTCAACGTCAACCACTTCATGACCGACGGCGCCTCGGCGACCGCCCGGCGCACGATCATCCCGCGCACGGCGAACGCCCGCCTCGACATCCGGCTGACGCCCGACACGCCGCCGGCGGCGATCGTCGAGGTCGTCGAGCGCGTGGTGGCCGAGCACCGCGACCGCACGCCCGGCATCACGTTCACGGTCCGCACGACCGGACAGCCGGCAAGCTACACCTCGCCGACGCGCCCGGAGTTCGGCTGGCTGCTGCGCCTGCTGGCCGAGNNNNTGCACGGAGACGCTCGGCATCCCGGCCCTGTGGATCCCCGCCGCCAACAGCGACAACCAGCAGCACGACGTCAACGAGCACTACGTGCTGAAGCACTTCTTCGCCCAGACCGCGCTCTACTCGGCGATCGTGTCCTCGCGACCCGTCTGACGACGTGCATTCGAGCGCCGGCCTCGCCGGCGCAATCCTGTCCTGGGGGAGGCCGATCCTGGCGTCGGGCTACGAATCGCGCGGATGATCGTCGCGCGGCGTGGCCTCGGCGGGCGTTCCGAGGTCCACCGTCGTCGCCTCGCCCTCCCGGACGACGACCGGAACCTCCCACAGGCGCGCGTCGCCCCGCCGGACCGTCAAGCGATACTCCCCGGGCACCACCGGCGGAAACTCGTAGTCCTCGTTCGGTAGCGCTCTGGCGACATACCGGCGACCGGCCGCGGTGGCGCCGGTGCCCTCGAGCGTGAGGATCAGCGTCACCTGGCCATCGTCGGTCGGAGCCCACGACGTTCGGCCCCGCACCCGGCCGACGGCCTCCGAGCCCTCGCGCTCGGCCGCTGCGTCGGTCGTGCGCGCCCTCAGCACGCCGGCCAGCACGAGCCACTGCCGGGCGAGTCCGACGTATTCGGAGCGCGGGGAACCGTAGGCGACGACCCAGGCGAACGCCTCCGCGGCGTGGTCCTGGAGGTCGAGGTTGCTCAGCGCCACACCGAGCAAGTACCGGGTGTACACGTCGGCGGGCCGGAGACGCAGCGCGTCCTCGAGCGCCGTCCGGGCGCCGGCCCAGTCGCTGCTCTCCAGTCGCGCGACGGCATCCGCCCGCAAGCGCTCGAAGCTGATGCGCGGGGCCGGCGCCGTGGACACCCGGCGGGGCATCGGTCCCGGCGACCGCGGCGCCGGCGCCCAGCGGGCCTGGAGCGCGGGAAGGGCCGTGAGAATCGCGATCGTCGCCATCGCGGCCAGGACCGCGATGAGGCCGAACGTGACGGGCCACTCGGTCAGCGTGTAGCCACGCTCACCGGCGATTCGAGCCGCGGTGCCAGCCGCAAAGCTCCGGCGCATCGGTGTCGCCCTCCCGCTCCCGTGTGTCCTGCTGCGGGCGAGAGGTGGCTCTTACAATTTGCATACCAGCCCTGGTGGATCCGCCGGGACAAGCCACAAACGAGAGAAACGAAAGCGTTGCCGAAATGCCGTGCCAGGCACGCCTCCGTGCCGCGCGACAACGTGTCGGCTCGACCGCACTCAGCCTACGTCAGCGTGACACCACGGCTGGCGACGTCAATACCAGCGCCAGAGCCAGACGATCGCGAACAGGCCGCCGGACACGAGCAGCGCGAGGACGAAGAGCGCGCGATGCCAGCGGAGCGGGAGGCCGAAGTCGAGCAGGAGCGCGCGCACGCCGAGCAGCGCGTGGACGAGGACGAGCGCGAGCAGCGCGGCCTGCAGGCCACGCCGGAACGGGTTGACCAGGTGGAGCGCGACGACGAAGAGCAGCGCGATGGCCGCCGCGCGCTGGATGAGCCACGCCCACATCCCCGCGCGCGTGCCGCGCCAGCCCTCGGCGGTCGTCCACTCGCGGCGCAGCACGCGGGGCGGGCTTGCCTTCACGGGCTGGCCTCGCCGGCGGCGGCTCGCACTGCCATCATCGCCACGAGAGATCGAAGACGACCGGCGTGAGCACGGCGGCGGCGACGACGACCGCGCCGATGGCCACCACGAGCCAGGTGCGCCGGCGCGGCGGCGTCAGAGGCTCGCCTTGCGATACGAGCGCTTGGCCGCGATGCGCCCGTCGCGCAGTGTGAGGAGGTCGCAGCCGTGCGTCTCGAACCGGCCGGCCCCGCGCGGCGTGCCGGTCGTCACCCACTCGACCACCGCCAGCTCCGGGCACGCGAAGTGCCGGGTCTCGTCCCAGCGCACGTCGGGGATGCGCTGGAACATGTCGATGAGGAACTCCCGCACGGCGGCCTTGCCGACGACGCGCGAGCCCCACGGATCCTTCCCGAACGACGCCTCGAAGATCACGTCCTCCGTCATCATCGCCAGGATGCCGTCGAGGTCGTGGCCGTTCCACACGGTGTTGAATCGATCGATGAACTTCTCGCCGTCGAACGTCATGGAGTCCTCCTCATCGGGGTGTCAGACGGTTCACGACCACCCGCCCCTGGGCCAGCACCAGTCGCACGTCGTCGAGCGCCTGCAGGCTCTCGGCCGGGTTGCCGGCGACCGCGAGCAGGTCGGCGGCGAGGCTGGGCGCGATCCGTCCCGTCTCGTGCTCGAGGCCCAGCGCGCGGGCGGCCGTCACCGTCGCCGACGCGATCGCCGCCAGCGGCGTCATCCCGCCCTTGACCATCAGATCGAGCTCGGGCACGAGCGAGCCGTGGGGGTTGAGCGGCGTGCCGGCGTCGGCGCCGGCGGCGATCGGCACGCCGTGCCGCAGCGCCAGCCGGAAGCCGTCGAGGTGGCGGTCGCGCACCGCCAGCGACTTGCGCACGGCGTACTCGGGAATCCCGGCTTGCAGCCCGCCGGCGGCGATCGCGTGGGGCGCGATCAGCGTCGGCACCAGCGCCACGCCGTCACGGGCCATGCGCTGGCATAGCGCCTCGGTCAGGAAGACGCCGTGCTCGATCGTGGTGATGCCGCCCTCGAGGCAGTTGGCGATCCCGTCGGTGCCCATGGCGTGGGCGGCGGTGCGGCGGCCGGCCTTTCGCGCCTCCTCGATCGCGGCGCGGACCTCGTCGAGCGTGAGCTGGGCCGAGGTGGGATCGACGCCGACAGTCATGACCCCGCCGGTGGCGAAGATCTTGATGACGTCGGCGCCGGCCTTGAGCTGCTCGCGCACGGCCTTGCGGACGTCGTCGGGGCCGTCGGCCTCGCGGCCGATCATGTTCCAGCCGTGGCCGCCGGTCATGCACACGCCCTTGCCGGCGCACAGCACGCGCGGCCCCGCGATGAGGCCCTGCCGGATGGCGTCGCGCACGCTGAGCTCGGCGTAGTCGCGCCCGCCGAGGTCGCGCACGGTCGTGATCCCGGCCTCGACCGTCGCCCGCGCCCGCAGGACGGCTCGGATCACCGTGCTCGGGTAGGACTCGCGCATCATCACGGCGGCGGGGTCGGCGTCGCCGCCAAAGCACAGGTGCACGTGGCAGTTGATCAGCCCCGGCAGGAGCGTGAGGCCGTCGAGCCGCAGCGTCGTGCCCGAGGGGGCGGCGGCGGCGGCGACCACCGCCGCGATGCGGCCGTTCTCGACGACGACCGAGCGGGCGGCTACCGGCGGCCCGCCACTGCCGTCGAGCAGCAACGCGCCGGCGAGGATCGTCCGCTCCATGGAAGAGCGATGATACCTCTAGTGAGCCGCCTGGGGCCACCGGCGCCGCGCGGCTCAGTCACCGATCTCCACCATCGCCGCCGGCCGCCCGGCGGCGGGCGTCGCGCGCGTGAACGCGACCGGCGCCGTCGTCACCGCCGGGCCGGCGGCGCCGCGCCGCACCCGCACGCTCGACGGCGGGCCCGACGCGAGCGCCGGGAAGTCGCGGCGGAAGTGGGCGCCGCGGCTCTCGCGCCGCTCGAGCGCCGAGCGCGCGATGAGTCGTGCCGCCAGCGTCTGGTTGCGCACGCTGAGCCAGTCCTGCCACGCGGTGTTGAGCGCCGGATCGCCGGCGACGCCGACCGCGTCGAGCCGGGCGTCGATCCGGTCGATCGCCGCCAGCGCAGTGGTGAGGCTCTCGCCGTCGCGCACGAGCCCGGCGCGCTCCCACATCACGTCTCGCAGCTCGGCCTGCAGGTCGTAGAGCGCGGGGCCGGCGGCGCGCGCGAACGGCGCGGTCAGCGCCTCGAGGGTCGGCTTCAGCGCGCCAGTGTCGACGCGTGGTCGCGGGCGGCGCTCGACGAAGGCGGCGATCATATCGCCGGCGATGCCGCCGAACACCGTGGACTCGGCCACGCCGTTGCCGCCGAGGCGATTGGCGCCGTGCACGCCGCCGGTGTCCTCGCCGGCCGCGAAGAGCCCCTCGATCGCCGTTCGGCAGGCGGTGTCGATGACGACGCCCCCCATCATGAAGTGGGCGGTCGGCCCCACCTCGACCGGGCCCCGCGCCAGGTCGCGGCCGAAGTCGCGACAGCGCTTGACCATGCCGCGGAAGTTGCGCTCGACGACGTCGACGCCGAGGTGCGAGACGTCGATCCACACGCCGCCGTTCGGCGTGCCGCGCCCCTCGACGACCTCCAGGAACGAGGCGCGCGAGACGAGGTCGCGCGTCGAACGCTCCAGCCGCGCGGCGTCGTAGCGGGCCATGAAGCGCTCGCCGAGGCCGTTGCGCAGCTGGCCGCCGGCGCCCCGCAGGCCCTCCTCGAGGAGGGCGCCGGTCATCAGCGAGCCCGGGATGACGAGCCCGGTCGGATGGAACTGCACCATCTCCATGTCCCGCAGCGGCAGCCCCGCCCGGTACGCGAGCGCGATGCCGTCGGCGGACTTGTCGGCCGAGCAGGCAAAGATGCGGTACATCGTCGGGCCACCGCCCATGGCCAGCAGCGTCGCCCGGGCCCGCGCCGCCACGAACGTGCCGGCCCGCATGTCGAGCAGCAGCGCGCCGGCGGCGCACCCCTCGGCGTCCAGCAGCAGCTCGACGGCGCGGCACTCCTCGAGCGTGGCGACGTTGGGCCGCGCCACCACCTGCTCCGTCAGGCGGTTCATGATCTCGATGCCGGTGAGGTCGCCCTTGTGGATCGTGCGGTCGTGGCTCTGCCCGGCGAACGGCTTCTGGTGGATGCGCCCCTCGGCCGTGCGGTCGAACAGGCAGCCGTAACGCGACTCGAGCTCCAGCACGCGCGCCGGCGCCTGCGTCACCAGCGTCCACACCAGCTCCTGGTCGTTGATCCAGCCGCCGCCGGCCAGCGTGTCGATGAGGTGCGCGTCGAGCGAGTCGGGCGCGGTCAGGACGGCGTTGTAGCCCCCCTGCACCATGCGCGTGCAGCCGGCGCGGCCCAGCAGGCCCTTGACCACGACGGTCACGCGGAGCGCGGGCGAGGCGTCGGCGGCGTGGAGCGCGGCGGTGAGCCCGGCGCCGCCGGCGCCGAGGACGAGCACGTCGGTGTCGAGGGTGTCGGTCACCGGCCGAGCAGGCGTTGCAGCAGCGCCCGCCCGTGCGCGGACGTCCACTCCTTGGTGCCGATGGCCTTGGCGACGAACCGGCCGTCGCGGCCGATCAAGAACACCGTCGGCGTCGCGGTGATGCGATAGGCGGCGCTGGCGTCGCCGGAGGGATCGAGCAGCACGGGCACCGTCGAATTATTCTTCGCCACCCACTTCGCCACGGCCGTACGCGTCTCCTCGATGTTCACGGCGTACACGACGAGGCCCCGATCCCGGTACTCGCGGTTCACCTGCTCGATGGTCGAGGGCAACTCCCTCGTGCAGTACGGTCACCAGGTGGCCCAGAAGTAGAGCAGCACCGCTTGCCCGCGGAGGTCGGCCAGGGTGACCGTCTTGCCGTCGGCGAAGCGCTCGAGCTCGAACGGCGCCGGCTCCTGGCCGTCCAGGGGGACGAGCTGGAGCTCGAAGAGCAGGTCGTCGAGCACCTTGTCGCCGCCCGCGGCGGCGGGGCGCGCGTCCACGACCAGCAGCATGACCGTGAGCGTCGCCAGCACGAGGGCCATTCGTCCAAGTCCGGGGATCGACATGTCCCGCGTACTGTACCAGAGCGGTCGGTCAGGGCTTCACGTACGCGTAGCCGAGCTCCTGCAGCTCCATGACGCGCACCACACCGCTGGGGACGGCCGTCAGGCCCTCGACGAGATCGCGCGCCTCGAGATGCTGCCGCCCGAGCGTGATCTGGCAGGCGTCGATGCGCAGGCCCCCGGCCATGAGCTTCTCGAGCTTACCGCGCACCTCCGGGTCGAGGTCCTTGGCCAGGAACGTCTTCAGCGCCGGGCCGTGCACGACCAGCTCGAGCGCCTCGATGTTCTGCCAGCCCACCGTGTCGACGTGGTTCTGCATGTTGGTCAGCACGGCGATCGCCTTGGCGGTTCCCGGCTCGTCGAGGTGATAGAAGACCTTGTGCTTCCTGGGATAGTCCCGGGTGTGCGTCGCCTCGACGCCGGCCGCGGCCAGCATCGCGAGCGCCACCGTCGCCCCGGCGACGATTCCGAGCGTCCGGCTCATCGGTCTCTCCTTGCGTTCGAGGATCTCACAGCACGCGCACGCGCGGCCGCGGGTCGAGCCGCACGCGCTTGAGCGCGCGCAGGTGATCGGCCACCACCTCCCACACCGGCGGCCCGTCCGCCTCGCCCAGCGAGGCCCAGCCGGTGGCCCGGTAGCGGCGCGCGGGATCGAGCGCGCGGCCGCCGACGCGCACGTCGCGGATGCGACGGCCGATCGGCGCCGCCGGATCGATCGCGTACGTGAGGCCGCCCACGCGGACCATGTCGCCGCCCTGCCGATAGTACGGGTCGGGATGGAACAGGTTGTCGGCGACGTCCTCCATGAGCGCGACGATCTCGTGGCCGGTCAGCTCGCGTGTCCAGGTGCCGGCGTAGGTCAGCGCGGTGTGGCTGTAGACGTCCTCCAGCGTCAGGCGCTGGCCCGGCACGATCGTGATCCCCCACCGGAAGCCGGGCGAGAAGGCGATCTCCGCGTCGGCGCGCTTGAGCAGCGCGTCGAGGATCACCTCGTCGAACGTCCCGTTGAAGTTGCCGCGCCGGTAGAGCAGCGAGTCCGAGACGGCCAGCGTCTCGGCGAGCTTGGCCTCGTGAGGGCCGCGGATCTCGGCGATCAGCCGCGCCATGTCGGGATCGGGCGCCAGCGCGCCGCTGAGCACGGGCAGCAGCCGGTAGCGGTGGGCGGTGACGCGCCCGCCGCGGATGTCGAGGTCCAGGCGGCTGAGGAACTTGCCGTGCGAGCCCGAGCTGACCACCAGCGTGCGGCCGACCTGGATCGGCTGCGGCAGCCCGTCGTGAGTGTGGCCGCCGAGGATGACGTCGAGGCCGCGCACGCGCGTGGCCAGCTTGAGGTCGACGGCGATCCCGTTGTGGCTCAGCAGCACGACGGCATCGACCTGGCGTCGATCCCGCAGCTCGTCGACCAGCGCCTGGACCTGATCCTCGCGGATGCCGAACGTGAGATCGGGCACGAACCGCCGCGGATGCGCCACCGGCGTGTAGGGAAACGCCTGGCCGATGACGCCGAGCTTGACGCCGCCGACCTCGCGGACGGTGCACGGCTTGAACACGCGCTCGCCCCAGCCCGCTTCGGCGACGTTCTGGGCGAGGAACTCGCCGGCGAACCGTCCCCCGCGCTCACGATCGCCGAACAGCTCGCGCACGCGCTCGAGCCCGTAGATGAACTCCCAGTGCGCGGTGAACACCTCGACGCCCAGCTGGTTCGTCGCCCGCAGCATGTCCTCGCCCCGGCTCCACAGCGCGGTGGCCGAGCCCTGCAGCGCATCGCCGCCGTCGAGCAGCAGCGTCCGGCCCGGCCGCTCGGCCCCGATGCGCTTGATCAGCGTGGCCAGGTGCGCGTAGCCACCGAGGCGTCCGTAGCGCGCCGCCAGTCCCGGAAAATCGAGATACGTCGTCGCGTAGGCTTCCGCGCTGCCCCGTGGGATGCCGTACGCCCGGAGGAACCGCTCGCCGGTCAGATAGGGCGGCTTCCCGCGCTCCTCACCGACGCCGAGCAGCGTGTCGGGCTCGCGGGCGTACACGGGCAGGAGCGTCGCATGCGTGTCGGTGAGGTGCAGCAACGTGACGTTGCCGAGCGGCGGCATGTCGAGCAACCGCTCGGGCGCCTCGCGCGCCTCGGCAAGAGCGCGCGGAGCGATGGCCGCCGTCCCGGCGACGGCGACGAGCTTCACCAGATCGCGTCTCGTCAGGTCCACGTCAGCGTGCGCCCCCAGCGAGAGGAGCGGCAGGCCGGAGGCTAATGCCGGATCCCCGGCACGTTCATCGGCTTGCCGTTGTCGAACTGGGTGAGGTAGAGCTCGAGCTCGGCGTACTCGATCGAATCGGCGGGCAGCATGTTCATGCCGAGCGGGGTCATGCACCACTGGAAGCGCTTGCGCATGTCCCACGGCTCGGCCCGATCCGTCCGCCAGGTCGGGAAGTGACGCGTGAGTCCGGTGGTGACGTCGCCCAGCAGGCGACCGCCGAGGAACTTGCCGGCGCCGCGCTCGGGGGTGTGGCAGTCGGCGCAGGCGTGGTTGCGCTCGCCCACGCGCTTGTAGAACGTGGCCTGGCCGCGGGCGATCGCGGCCCGCGCCGGGGCGCTCGTGGTGTCGACGGCCACCGGCAGGCCGTCCGAGCTCATCTTGATCAGCATCCCGAGATCGACGTTGTCGGCGCTCTCCACCGGCAGCTCGCGGCCGGTCGTCTCCGGCGCGTGCACGGCGAGGAAGTCCTCGATGGACATCACGCGGCGGTAGGCGGGCACGTACCGGGGATAGTGCGGGGCGACACCCCGCAGCGCCTTGCGGCCGCCGCCGGAGTGGCAGTCGGCGCACGACTTGCCGGCCGGGCCCCGGGCGTTCCACAGCGTCTCGGCGTCCTCGGCCCGCACGACGGCGGGATTGTTGGTCGGGTCGAGGTTGTCGCCGAAGCCGACGGGCTTGCGGCGCGTGAACGGGTTGCGGTCGGGATCCTTTTCCGGCGGCGCCGGACCGCGCAGGGTCTGGAGATAGGCGACGAGGTCGACGATCTGCTGCGGCGTGAGCACGCGCTGCGCGCCCCACGGCGGCATGATGGTGCTCGGGAAGGTCACCCGCGGATCCCAGAGCTGCTGGTAGAGGTACGCCTCGGTGAGCTTGCGATCGCCGATGGTGGAGAGGTCGGGCCCGACGCTGCCGGCCGGCCACACGTCGTCGCCGGGGGCGAGATGACAGCCGGTGCACGGGCCCTTGGCGCGATCGAGGAACAGCGCGCGCCCGCGCGAGGCGTCGCCGACGAGGTCGGGCGGCGGTGTCGCCCGCTGCACGGCCGGCGCGGGGCGCGCGTCGTCGTAGGCGTAGGTGCGGAAGCGACCGAAATCCTGCGTCGTCCAGCCGGGATAGCGCACGGCGATCCGCCGGCCGTCGGCGGTGTGAACGTCGCCGCGGGCCTCGGGGATCGCGCGGCTCGTCCAGCGGGGAACCTCGGAGCGGTCGGCGGCGGTGGCGCAGCCCGCCGCCAGCACCAGCGCCGCAAACCAGCGGGTGGCCACGCGCGCCGCAGGCCGGCGCCCGACCTCAGGAGAACGCGATGTCAGCCGAGCCTTCGTAGGTGTCGCCGTGGGTGTCGTGGAACGTCACGGTGAGCTTGCCCGGCTCCGTGGCCTTCACGCTGAACGCGAAGAACGGGTTCTCGCTGACGCTCTGGGTCGTGTCGAACGTCGCCACGGTCTTGCCGCGGTAGGTGACGGTCACCTTGTCGATGTAGTTGTACTTCTTGTCGATGATCTTGCCCTGATTGTCGCGCTCGATGCGCTCCATCGGGTGGATCACCAGGCAGCGCACGCGCACGACGTCGCCGGGCTTGATGCTCGCGGGCAGCCGCAGCCGGACCTTGCCGATCTCTGACATCGCCCGTCCTCCCGCCTAGCCGCCGCAGCCGCCGACGGTGACCTTCACCTCGCGCTTGACGGCCAGCAAGGTGCCGTCGCTCTGCTCGACGACCGCCCGCACGTCGGTCGTCTCGCCCAGGCGGATGTTGGCCCCCATGTAGGCCTGGCCGGAGTCTGGCGTGAGCGCGACGCGGGTCACGATCGGGATGCGGTTCTTGTCGGCGACGATGTAGATGTGCTTCACGTAGCTCTGCGGTGTCATCGGCGTGCTGACCTCGACCGAGACCGGCACCACCGAGCCGTTCTCGGCGATGAGCGGCACGTCGAGCTTGACCATCCCGCTGCCGTCCTTCATCGGCCGGCCGCCGAACACGCGCTTGAGCGCGGCGTCGAGGGGCTCGTTCTGGCCGAGCGTCTGCGCCGCCGCCGCCCGCACGCCCCCGAGCCCGAGCGCCCCGCCCGCCACCGCCGCCACGCCGGCCGCGCCGAAGGCGCCGAGCATCGAGCGTCGCGTCACGTCACGATCCCCACCGCGTCCAGCCATCGCACCCTCCAGAGAATCGCCCCATTATCTACCATGACGCCCCCAAGTCGACCCCGTTCGCCCTCACGGATCCGCCGACTCGCCGAACGCCGGCTTTGCCGCCACAACCCCGGTCTGCGCTTCGAAGGAGCCGCGTCGAAGACGCGGCGACGACCGTCGGAGGGGGACGAAGTCCCCCTCCGAGTTACATCTGATATGCGCTCGCGTCGGGCTTGAACGCGCGGGGCAGCCAGAGCGGGCGGCGGAGGTTGCCGGGGCCGGGCGCGGGGCGTGTCTTGGCAAGCCACTCGCGATAGACCTCGAAGGAGCGGTTCGTGTCCACGAAGATGTCGCCGTAGCGCTCGTCGGCGCCCGGGCGCGTCACGGTCACCTTCTGGTGCCAGCAGTGCTGGCCGCTGACCGGATCCGGCTGCACGGGGAACGTGAGGTTCTGGTGAACGCCGGCGTCCTCCCACCAGACGCGCTCGGAGTCGGGATCCTCGCTCTTGAACGGCCGCACGCCGTGAACCTGCCGCATCCGCCACTGTCCGGGCCCGAGCCTTTTCAGATCGACGAGCGCCGTCGACCAGCGCTCGCCCCCGGTCGACTCGGCCAGGCGCCAGCGGCCGAGATGGTGCGAGCACGCGACGATGCCGGGACGGATGGCCTCGGTGACCCACACCTTGTCGACGAACCAGCCGATCGCCGTGGCAACCTTCAACAGCTCGCCGGTCGTCGCGCCGAGCCGGGCGGCGTCCTCCGGATGGATCCAGAGCGGATTCGTATGCGAGATCTCGTAGAGCCACTTGGCGTTGCCGGAGCGCGTGTGGATGAGCGTCGGCAGCCGGAACGTCGGCAGCAGGACCATCTCGCCCCTGGCGCGGTCGATGTTCGACCAGTGCACGTGGCTGCGGATGTAGCCCGGCAGCGCTTCCTCCGGCCACTTCCACTCCTTCAGCGTCCGGGAGAAGAACTCGAGCTTGCGCGAGGGCGTCGGGAACCCCTGATGGGCGCGGCCGTCGATCTCGACGCCGATCGGCTGGTCGCCCTTGCTGATGAGCTTCGTCGTGGCGTCGACCGTGGCGCCGTCGAGGTCTTTCGCCGGGGGCGGCTGCTCGTGGGTGCGATAGACGTTGTCCTCGATCAGGAAGGCGCCGTACTTGCGCATGTACTCGAGCGGCGTGAGCCCGTCCCGCTGCGCCGCCTCCGGGAGCCCCGGCACGCTGTTCTCGAAGATCCACTGATAGAGCTCTTCGATCCGTAACTTCTGCCCAGGTCGATAGGGAGATTCGAAGTACTTTCGGATCCAGAGCGCACCGTCAGGGTCGATGCGCCATGACAGCTCGATCCAGAACTCGTCCTCCTCCCACACCTGACCGAGACCGGCCGCCTCGTGGGCCTGCCAGGTGAGTTCGAACGTCCGGCCGCGCCGCTCCAGCGCGACGCGCAGCACCGGCTGCCGGAAGCCGATCCAGCGGGCGGCGTGGGTCTCCTGCGACATGAGGTCGTGGCGCTCCGAGGCGTGGCCCATCGGCAGCACGTAATCGGCGAACCACGCCGTCTCGCTCCACACCGGCGTGAGGCACGCGTGCCGCTCGACCTTCGTGTCGTCGGTCAGCATCTCGATCCACGACATGCCATCGGGATTCGTCCACACCGGGTTGTAGACGCGCGTGAAGTACATCGCCAGCTTGCCGCGGCCCTCCTTGAGGAAGTGCGGCAGCAGAAAGCTCATCTCGAAGAAGGCCAGCGGGTACTCCCTCGGCATCAGCAGCTCGCTCCAGATCTTCCCCGGCGGCGGCATCATCGGCGGCGGCGGGATGGCCTTGTTCCACGCGCTCGGCGCGGTCCCGCCCGGCGTGCCCACGGCGCCGACGAGGACGACCAGCCACTCGAGCGCGCGGGCCACCTGCCAGCCGCCGAGGTTGCCGGCGGCGGTGTTGCGCCAGATGTGGGTGGCCAGCGCGGCGCCGGCGCCTCCGATCTCGCGCGCCAGCGACACGATCGTCGCCCCCGGCACGCCGCTCTCGGCTTCCGCGAACTGGGGCGTGTAGCGCGCATAGTGCTCGTCGATGGCGCGATGGAAGGCGTCGAACGTCACCGGCAAGTCGGGGCGCTCCTCGCGCAGGTATTCCTCCCAGTTGACCCAGCGCCGCAGGAAGTCGGCGTCGTAGCGCCGCTCGTGGATCAGCACGTGGGCCATCGCGAGCAGCAGCGCGGCCTCCGAGCCGGGCCACGGCGCCAGCCAGTAGTCGGCCATCGAGGCCGTGTTGGACAGGCGCGAGTCGATGACGGCGACCTTGGCGCCGCGCGCTTTCGCCTCGATGATCCGCTGGGCGTGCGGGTTGAAGTAGTGGCCGGTCTCCAGATGGGACGAGAGCAGCAGGATGAAGCGCGCGTTGGCGTGATCCGGGGAGGGCCGGTCCATGCCGTGCCAGAAGGCGTAGCCGGCGCGGGCGCTGGCCGAGCAGACGTTGGTGTGGCTGTTGTGGCCGTCGATGCCCCACGCGTGGAAGACGCGCTGCAGATAGACGAGCTCGTGGCCGGGCCGGCCGAGGTGGTACATCACCTCGCGCTGGCGGCCCTCGACGAGCGCCTTGCGGATCCGCCCCGCGATGTCGTCGAGCACCTCGTTCCAGCTGACGCGCTCCCACTGGCCGCCGCCCCGCGGTCCTTGGCGCCGCAGCGGATAGAGGATGCGCTCCGGGTCCTGGACCTGGTTGAGCGTGGCCGGGCCCTTCGCGCAGTTGCGCCCGCGGCTGCCCGGGTGCACGGGGTTGCCCTCGAATTTCTGGATCGCGAGCGTGTCCTGATCGACGTAGGCCAGCAGCCCGCAGGCCGCCTCGCAGTTGAAGCAGATCGTCGGGATCAGCGAGTAGCGCCGCGTCACCTTGCGGGGCCACGCGACCGGATCGAGCTCCTCCCAGTCGCTCCAGCGCTCGACCGGCGGGTAGGAGGCGAGCGCGGCCGGCGGCGTGAGCTCGCGCGCGGCCGGATGCAGTGGTTCGGGTAGTGGCATGGGACTCCTAACTCAGCGGGATCGACTGGCCGGCCTTGACCCACAGATCTTCCCAGAGCCAGAGGCCGGCGAGCGCGAAGACGGCGGCCAGCACGCGGAGCGGCGACAGGCCCGCCACGTCGGCGGCCATGAGCAGCACGAACGGCAGCCCGAGGCCGGCCACCACGACGCCGCCCCAGAAGACGCCGCGGTACGGGCCGCGCGTGATGAGCGCCGCCGCGCGGGCCACGTCGAGGTTGGCATGCGTCACGCCGAGCTCGGAGAAGAGCAGGACGCCGTGCAGCACCAGGCCGCCGATCAACGGCGGATCGAAGCCGGTCACGACGTCGGCGCGGCCGGCGACCATCGCGCCGACGGCGATGAGCGCGGCGCCGCCGGCCAGCAGCGCCGCCACCAGCAGGTGCGGCAGCAGCAGCGGGCTCTGCCAGAAATCGCGCCCCTCGGCCTGACCGAAGAGGAACGCGCTGTACCCGGCCGTCGCCGCGCCGAGCAGCAGTGCGGGCAGCACCAGCGTCGCCTGAAGCCCGCCGTGGCCGGTGAGGCCGGCGAGCAGCCAGAGGGCCGCCACGGCGCCGTCGGCCATGAGGATCCAGCTGCCGCGCACGAGCCACGAGCGCGGATTGCTCCTGAAGAGGACATAGAGGAAGCGGTCGGGGCGCTTCAGGTCGAGGACCAGCAAGCCGCTGGTGATCGCCAGGAACAGCAGCGCGAGCACCGGCGCCGTCAGCCGCAACAGCGAGGCGTCGGCCGCCATCCCGCCGGCCCGCTCGAGCGGGAGCGTGAGCGCGGCCATCATCAGCGCGCCGGCCGCGATCGATTTCGTCCACAGGTACGTCGACACGCGCCAGCCCCAGGGCCGTGGCGCGTGGGGCGCGTCGTACACCGTCCGGCTCGTCGCGCCGTCGCCGCCGCGCTCTCGCGCCTGCGCGTCGGCGACCATCTGGATGAGATCGCGCTCGGCGGCCGGCCGCTGGCCGAAGACGAACGACGGCGCGGCGCGCTGCAGCGCCGGCGAGAGCGTCGAGGACTCGGCGCCGACGTAGTAGACCTTCGGCCGCGTTC
>VBPC01000131.1 GCA_005887895.1 Candidatus Rokuibacteriota bacterium | reverse complement strand
TGATTCGCGAGGCGCGGCAGTACATCTTCCTGTCCTCGTGGCCGCTGCTGTGTCCGGGCGCGGCGCTCGCCATCACGATCGTCGGCTTCAATCTGTTCGGAGACGGCCTGCGCGACTGGCTGGCGGCGCGCGCGTGACGCCCGTCGCGCCGACGCTCGAGCTGCGGAACCTCTCGGTCCACTTCGAGACGGCGGCCGGGCCCGTCCACGCCCTGCGCGACGTCACGCTCGAGATCGCGCCGGGGGAGACGCTCGGCCTCGCCGGCGAGTCCGGCTCGGGCAAGAGCACGCTCGCCTACGCCGTCCTGCGGGATCTGCCGCCGAGCGCGCGGCTGGCGGGCGACGTGCGGTTCGACGGTGAGAGCCTGCTCGGCAAGGCGCCGGAGGCGCTCAGGCGGATTCGCGGGCGCCGCATCGCGATGGTGTACCAGGATCCGAAGTCCTCGCTGAATCCGTCCATGCGGGTGGGCCGGCAGATCACCGAGGTGCTCGAGATTCATGCGCTGGCATCGCCGTCCGCGGCGGCCCGGCGGGCCCTCGAGCTGCTGGATCTCGTCCGCATCCCCGACCCGGCCGACGTCGCGCGCGCCTACTCCCATCAGCTGAGCGGCGGCATGCAGCAGCGCGTCGTCATCGCGATGGCGCTGGCCGGAGATCCGCAACTGCTCATCATGGACGAGCCGACGACGGGCCTCGACGTGACGACGCAGGCGCGCATCCTCGACCTCGTCGCCGACCTCAAGCGTCGACTCGGGGCGGCCATCCTCTATATCAGCCACGACCTGGCGGTCATCGCCCGGGTCAGCGACCGCGTCGGGATCCTGTACGCCGGCGAGCTGATGGAGACCGGGCCGGTCGCGGAGCTGTTTCGCCGCCCCGCGCATCCGTACACGCGCGGGCTGCTGGAGGCGCTGCCGGACATCCACGGGACGCGCGGCCCGCGACCGATCGGGGGCCGCCCGCCCGAGCGTGCCGGCGCCATGGCGGGCTGCCTCTTCGCGCCGCGGTGCGGCTTCGCCGAAGCGGCGTGCGCGCAGACCCGGCCCGAGCTGGCGATCGTCGGACGCACGCAGCGCGCGCGCTGCCTCCGGTGGGAGACCGTGGTGGCGACGCCGATGACGGCGTCGGGGCGGCTGCGTGTCCGTGCGCCGGCCGCGACGGCGCCACCGGTGGCCACCGTCGAGCACGTGACGAAACACTACGACGAGCCCGGCGCGCTCGCGCGGTGGCTGGGACTCGCCCGGCCGCCCGTCCACGCGGTCGACGACGTGACCTTCGCCCTGGGCGCCGGCGAGGTGATGGCGCTCGTCGGCGAGAGCGGCTGTGGCAAGACGACGCTCGGGCGCATCGTCGTCGGACTGGTGCCGCCGACGTCCGGTCGCGTCCGCATCCGACGGCGTGGCACGAGCGCCGAGGTCGTCGACGACGCCGAGTTTCGTCGCCTCGTCCGGATCGTCTTCCAGCATCCCGACTCCTCGCTGAATCCGACGAAGCGCATCGCGACGATCCTGGCGCGACCCCTGAAGCTCGCCGGGGTGCCACGCCGAGGCCGTCGTGCCCGCGTGCGCGAGCTGCTGGAGGCGGTCCGTCTCGACCCGGGACACCTTCGCCGGCGGCCGCGCGAGCTGAGCGGGGGTGAAAAGCAGCGAGTGGCGATCGCGCGCGCGCTGGCGACCGCGCCCGAGCTTCTGGTCCTCGACGAGCCCCTGTCGGCGCTGGACGTGTCGACGCAAGCCTCGGTCGTCGAGCTGCTGATGGATCTGCAGGCTCGTCTCTCGGCGTCGTATCTGTTCATCGCGCACGATCTCAGCGTCGTCCGGCACGTCGCCGACCGGATCGGCGTGATGTATCTCGGCAAGCTGGTCGAGCTGGGGACCGCCGACGAGGTGTTTCGCCCCCCGTACCATCCCTACACGCGCGCCTTGCTCTCGGCCATCCCGGTTCCGGATCCCTCGGCACCATCGGCAGCCGTGCCGCTCGAGGGCACGGTCCCGAGCGCCCGCCGCCCGCCCGCGGGATGCCGCTTCCACACCCGCTGTCCGAGCAAGCTCGGCCGCATCTGCGAGGAGATCGAGCCACCCTTGCTTTCCGCCGGCGGCACCCACGTGCTCGCGTGCCATATCCCGCTCGAGGAGCTGCGGCGCCAGCCACCGGTCCGTCCGTGAGCGTTGCCGCGGACGGGGCGTCGGAGTTCGCAACCGGCTGCACAATCGCCGGGTCGGTACATGTTTTGCAAACCCATCAGGCGTGGAGTTGAGGAGAGAGGCGCCAGACGGCTGGGACTCCCGCACCAGTCTTCCCATCCTCAGTGAGGGCTTCGCCGAGGCCTCGCGCACCGTCGGCTATCGGCCGCGGTTCGTGGAAGACTCGCGCGACCGGGCGCTCGTCTTTCTGCGCGGCGTACCGCTGCCGATGGCCTGGCGGTGGACGCTCCAGGCCAAGATCTACGTCGAGCGGGGGGACCCGCGCTTCCTGCAGGCGCTGCTGGCCCGGCTGCGACGGCTGGGCGTCGCCCACGTCAGGGTGAACGACGAACGTCACGGTCTCGGCGACACCAGCCTCTGGAACTGGCCGCACGTCAAGGCGGCGCGGCGGTACGCCTTCCTCATCGACGCGGCCGGCCGGAGCGACGACGATCTGCTGAAGGCGATGGAGGATCCGGTGCCCCGCAACATCCGCAAGGCGGGGCGGGCGCGCGTGGTCGTCGACGAGATCCGGTCCGAGGACGACCTGCGCGCGTTCACGACGCTCATCGAGGAAACCTCCGATCGCATCCGCGCCCGTCGCGTCGCCTCCGTGTACCCGGCGGAGTTCTTCGTGGCGGCCTTCCGGTCCATGGTGCCGCGCGGACAGGCGTTGTTCCTCCTGGCGCGGGCGGACGGCGAGCCGCTGGCCGGCCAGATGTATCTCGTCTCGAAGGACCGGCTCACGTACTATCACGGCGGATCGACCCGGTGCCGCCAGCTCACGCCGAAGCACGGATCGACGGCGGCGTTCTGGCACGCCCTGCGCCTGGCGCGCGACCGCGACATCGGCATCTTCGACTTCGGCGGCGCGAGCCCGACCACCGACCGGGCCGACGCGCAGTTCTCCCTGAGCGACTTCAAGCGGCGCTGGGGCGGCCGTCTCGTCATGGTCCCCAGCGCGCAGGTGGTGCTGTCCCCGACGAGGGCCGCGTTCCAGGACTGGTGCCTGAAGCCGTTCTGGGATCGCGTTCATCCGCTCTACCTGCGCATCTTCCGCACGGCCTGACTGCAGTCCGCTGCAGAGAGGGTCGGCACCGGACGTGATAGAACTGCCACGGAGGATCCCGCGATGAGGCACCTGGCCGGTGGTCTCGCCCTGCTCGCGTTGCTGCTGAGCGCCGCCCCCGGCGGCGCGTACGATGGCCCTGTCGAGAAGAAGACGTTCGCGATGCCGTCGTACACCACGGTCGGCGGCCGGGCGATCCGGAACGTCCGGGTCGGCTACGAGACGTATGGCACGCTCGGACGCGATCATCGGGGCCGGCAAGCCGATCGACACCGACAAGTTCTTCGTCGTCAGCTCGGACACGCTGGTGAACCTCAACGTCAAGGACCCGACGACCGTCACCACAGGGCCGGCCTCGATCAATCCCGACACCGGCCGTCCCTACGCCATGAGCTTTCCGATCGTCACGATGCGCGACTTCGTCAACGTGCAGAAGGCCTTGCTCGATTCGCTCGGGATCAAGACGCTTCACGCCGTGATGGGCGCCTCGATGGGCGCGCTGCAGAGCTACGAGTGGGCGGCCGCCTATCCCGACATGGTCCAGCGGATCGTTCCCGTGATCGGTGCCGCGGAGATCGACGCCTTCAGCATCGGCTGGCTCAACGTCTGGGCCGCCCCGATCACGCTCGACCCGAAGTGGAACAACGGCGACTACTACGGCAAGGACGAGCCGGTCGAAGGCCTGGCGCTCGCCCTCAAGACGGTGACCCTGCACGCGCGCCACTACGGGTGGGCGGCCAGGACGTTCGGTCGCAAGTGGGCGGCGCCCGACAAGGATCCCGCCCGGAGCTGGGACGGCAAGTTTGCGATCGAGAACACGCTCGACAAGGTCGCGCTGGCCCGCGCCAAGAGCTCCGACGCCAACTCGTTCCTCTATCTTGCCCGGGCGAATCAGCTCTTCGTGACCGGGCACAAGGGGACGCTCGAGGACGGGCTGCGGCAGGTCCGGGCGAAGGTGCTGCTCGTCCCGGCGCAGTCCGACCTTCTGCTGTTTCCCGAGTATTCGAAGCGGGCGATGGCGATCCTGAAATCCCAGGGGCGGGACGTCGACTACTTCGAGATCGAGGGCGACGGCGGCCACCTGGACGGGGTGCTGGCGGTCACGAAGGCCGGCGACGTCATCAGAAAATTCCTGAATCGATAGCCGGCGTCGGGTCGGACCCGTCGAACGGTCGCGTGCGAATCATCCGCGAGCCTTCCTGCGTCTCAACAGACGGGGGAGGCACGTTCGAGCATGCCGAGAGCGATGTCCCGCGCGGTGTTCGTCGGACTCCTGGCGGCTGCCATCGGCGGCTGCGCTGGCGCCACCGGCTACGCCGTGTCCGTCGGGGACAAGACGACGCTGATGTATGGCTGGGAGAATCGCTTCGACGTCGAATGGACCGCCGATCCGGAGAGCGCGCAGACGCGCGTGGTCCGGGGCTCCGTCGCCAACCGGTCGGGGTCGGGCGCCGATCGCATGCGCTTGCTCGTCCAGGCCTCCGATGCTTCCGGTCACGTCCTCGCGCAGCGCCTCGTCTGGCTGCCGACCGGCGTCTCCGGCCCCGGCCGCGCGTATTTCGAGGTCCCGGGGATGCCGATCGCCGACGACTACCGGGTCACCGTCTGGGACTACACGACGCTCGAGAGCGCCAGCAATCTCCGCTGAAGCCTGAACCCGTCAGGCCGGTCGCCCCAGGCCAGACGTCGAGGTCACCGGCCCGTCCGCTGAAAAGACGACCCTCGCGAATCGCCATGCGGTGAGAGCCGTCCAAACGGCCGAGGTGAGAAAGGAGAACAGCATGAAGAGGTATGCATCGATCGCGGTCGTCGCCGCCGCGCTGGTTCTCGCGATTGTCGCACCCGGCAACGCGCAGGGGACGGCGGGCCACGGCCCTGGCGGCGAGCACCGTGGCGAGGGAGCCGGACGTCATGACGGCGGACGGCATGATCACGACGGCGACCGCGATCACCGCCCCGGCGAGTGGCGCGGTCCGGTGACCTACTGGAACTACTACCCCTACTATGCGTCGACGCCCGGGTACTGGTATTACTGCCCGAGCGCCGAGGCCTACTATCCCTACGTCACGTATTGCCTCGACGCGTGGGTGCCCGTGCTGGCGCGCTGACAGTATCTGGAGCGAAGACCTGAACAACCTGTTGCCGTTCTATCGGGATGTCGTCGGCCTTCCGGTGGCACGCGAGACGCCGGGATTCGTCGTCCTCGGCCGGGGTGAGGCGCCGGTGCTTGCGCTCGGGACGCATAGCCAGGTGCATGGCCGCAACGCCGACCCGGCGCGCCACATGGTAGGCTTGACGACGGATGACATCACGGCGGACTGGAAGCGGCTGAAGGACGCGGGAATCCCGACGGCAATCTGGTCCAGCTTCTCCAGTTCGACCGCGCGAGCTGACCCGAGCTCCGAGACCAAGGAGGGCGACATGGGTGCGAAAGCCGAGAGTCTGGCCAGGCAGTTCGAGCAGAAGGCCCAGGAAGCGACCAAGGTCTTCGACGGACTGAGCGATGCCGACTGGAAGAAGCTGACGTCGGCCGAGAAGTGGTCGGTGGGGGTGGTCGCCCACCACGTCGCCGCCAGCCACGAGGGCATCGGCGGCATCGTGAAGACGATCTCCAGTGGGCAGGCCATGCCCCACTTCACGATGCAGATGCTCGACGCGATGAACGCCAAGCATGCGCAGGAGCACGCCGGCTGCACGAAGGCCGAGACGCTGGCGCTGCACAAGAAGAACGCCGCGGCGGCCGCCTCGCAGGTGCGCGGCCTCGACGATACCGTCCTGACGAAAACCGGAACCGTGCTGGCCGGCATGCCGGCGATGAGCGTGGAGCAGATCATCACCGGGATTCTCATCAGCCACGTCGACGAGCATCTCGGCAGCATCCGCGCGACCGTCGGGCACTGAGGGGCGGGGCGTTTCAATCCGTCCATGGCTCCCACGACACGACCGAGCCGCCAGCGCCGGCCGGCGGCCGCCGGTCACGCGAAGCGCACGCGCCGAGTTGCGGATCGCCTGGCCGGCGGCCAGCGGGCGAGGCACCAGCGCCTGGCCTGGTACGGCGGGCTCGCGTTGATGGCGGCGCTCGAGATCATCGACTGGCCGATCGCGATCGTCATCGCCGTCGGGCACGAGATCGCCCACCGCGCCCGAACCAAAGCGTTGCGCGAGCTGGCGGAGGGCGTCGAGGCCGGCGCCTGACGGCCTGAGCCGGGCCCGGAAACTTCACGCGGCCGTAACATCGGCGCGGGTAGAGTGCAGCATCGGGGCCGGCCCGGGGCGGCGCGCTGCCGACCCCCGCCACGCCGCCCGAGAAGGTGTTCGTCGGATGGGGAAACGGCCGCGCCTGCGACGCCTGCGATCAGGCCATCACCGCCGCCGAGCTCGAGTACGAGACGGACGTGCTCCCCGATGGGCGCCCGCTGCATTTCCATCAGAAGTGCTTCGCGACCTGGGAAGCGGAGCTCTGATCCGCAGCTGACGGCGGACCGTCCCGTCAGCCCAGCAGCTTCGTGAGCGCCGCGACGACCTCCGGATCGTAGCGTCCGACCGCGCCGCCCTCCCGGATCTCGTCGAGGGCGGCGTCCCGCGCCCACGGCTCGCGGGTGGGGCGCCACGACGTCAGCGCATCGTAGGTGTCGGCCACCGCCACGATCCTTGCTCCGCGCGGGATGTCCTCGCCGCGCAGGCCGTTCGGATAACCGGAGCCGTCCCACGCCTCGTGACTGTCCCGCACCATGGCCAGCAGGGGCTCGCTCTCGTAGCCCATGCTCCGGAGCAGGCGCACCCCTTCGGCGGGATGCTGCTTCACCAGCTCGAATTCGGTGCTCGAGAAGGCGCCGCGGCGGTTGAGCAGGTGATGGGGCACGATCTCCATGCCGATGTCGGCGACGAAGCCGGCGTGCAGGACGTCGAGCCGCTCGCGGTCCGACAGCCCCAGCACGGTGGCGATCGCGTAGGACAGCGCGGCGACGACCGTCGAATGCCCGATGCGTGCGCTCAGCGCCTCCACCGGCAGCATGACGTCGACGGGAATCGCGATGAGCCCGGGGACGTGGGCCAGCTCCGCGGCCAGCTCGGCCGGGATCTTGTGGCGATCGTCCAGCGGATTGCGCAGGCCGGTGATCTCGTACGCCTCCACCCGCCGGCGCTTGCCCTTGATGCTGATCCGCCCCTGTTCCTGGAGCTGGAGGCTCGCCTCCGCGTAGGCGACCTTGCATTGCACGTGCTTGGGATCGCTCTTGAGCCCCCGCTCCAGGTACTGGAATGCCTCGACCGGCTCGTCGAGGGCCAGATGGACCCGGCCGATCTGATGGAGCAGCTCGGCGTCGTCCTCGGCCACCGCCAGGCGCTCGTGCAGCGCTTCGAGCTGACGCTCGCGCTCGGTGTCGCGGACTTCCTTGACCGGCACGTCGCGGCGCTTGCGGCCGTCCACGAATCGGCTGACGTCCTCCCAGGTGTACCGGTCGACCAGGACCCGCTCGGGCGGGCAGAGCTTCTCCAGGCGCGCGGCCAGGTTCACCACGTCGCCGATCGCGGTGTAGGTCTGGCGCTTGTTGCCGATGAGACCCGTGATCGTCGAGCCGGACGCGATGCCGATCCGCATGTGCCAGGGATAGTGCAGGCTGGTCAGCTTCTCCTGCATCTTGAGCGCGGCCACCACCGCCATCAGCCGGTGGGTCTCGAAGTGCAGCGGCGCCCCGAACTCGCACATGATGCCGTCGCCCATGTACTTGTCGATGTGGCCGCGGTAGGCCAGCAGCACCGGTTCCATGTCGCCGAGATAGCGGTTCAGGTCACGGATGACGACCTCGGGCGGGACGTCCTCCGAGTACGGGGTGAAGCCGGCCAGGTCCGAGAAGAGCACCGTCATCGTGCGCTTCTCGTTGCGCAAGCGGCCCTCGATGATCATGTTGACCACCGAGGAGTCCATGGTGGCGTAGAGGGTGTCCTCGACCTTGGTCTTGATCGCCTCGACGGCGCGCTTGGAATCCTCGAGCTCCTCGGTGCGCTCGCGCACGCGCGATTCCAGGTTCTCCCCGTGGTCACGGAGCTCGTCGTTGACCCGTTGCAGCTCGACGTGGCGTTGCTGAAGCTCTTCGTTGAGCCGGCGGACCACGGCCACCTCGTCGGCGAGCTTCTCGTGCAGGCGGCCGACGACGGCGCCGGCCAGGATCAGGAACCCGCCCCACATGGGGATGTGGGCATAGAGATCGAGCGATCGCCCGCTCGGCGCGAACGACGCCGGGAACAGCACGACGAAGATGCCGACCATCAGCACGCAGAGGACGGCGCCCAGCACGGCCCGGCGACGCCCCAGGAAGTAGCCGGCCAGCACGATCGGCAGGAAGTAGAAGTTGAGGAAGGCCAGCTTGAGCGGCAGCACGTAGTTCGTGACCGCCGTCGTCACCAGCGGACCCGCCCAGGACGGCGGCGAGCAGACTCGACCAGAAAGCGGCCAGTCGTCGACGGCGACTTGATCAGGAAACGGCCGGGGGAGAGGGCTGTTCAGCCGCGGGACGCGCCAGGCGGAACGCGACCGAGAGCAGGGCCAGGATCACCGCGACCATCACGAGGGCCGCGACGACGTGCTGAACGCGGGCCACGTACGGCCCGAGACCGTAACCGATCGCATAGCCGATTCCGACCGCGTAGGGCACGAAGAGCACGGCGCCCAGAAAGTTTCCGAGCAGAAACGAGCGGAGCGGCAATCGCATCGCTCCCGCCAGCGGTCCGGCCAGGAATCGCAAGCCGCCGACGAACCGGGCGGCGGCGACCGCGAGGACACCGTACCGGCGGAAGAACCGCTCGGCGGCCGCCACGTGTCCCGGCCGCCTCAGCCAGATCGCGGAGCGGTCGACCGCCGCCCGACCGTAGCGCCGTCCGAGCCAGTAGCCGAGCGTGTCGCCGGCGACCGCGCTCACGATGGCGACGACGAGAACGGGGAGCACGCGAAGCTGCCCTGCCCACACCAGGTAGCCGGCGAGAGCCAGCACGCTCTCCTCGGGAACCGGCAAGCCGATGTTTCCCAGGACGACGACGAGAAAAATTCCCGGATAGCCCCAGGAGCCGATGAGGTGAGTGAAGTCCATCGTCGATGCTCAGGCCGACGGGGCCAGGAGCAGCCGACGTGCCATGTCCTCGCCCGATCGGAAATCGGCCGCAGTGGGCCGACTTGCGCGCGCCGACGATTCACGACGACGCGACAGAACGTCCACGCACGGACAGTCGTCCGGCTCCCGTGCGCCACATTGACAACGTCGGCGTCGGATCCTCAGGGGCGCTTCATGGCCCAACGAAGGTAGACGCTGCCCGCCGTGAAGCCGGCGCCGAACGCGGACAACACGATCCGGTCGCCAGGGGCGAAGCGCCCCGCGTCGTTCCACTCCGAGAGTCCGATCGGGATCGTCGCGGCGACGGTATTGCCGTACCGATCGAGGTTGAGGACGACCCGCTCGAGGCCCACGCCCAGGCGCTTGGCGACCGCCTCGATGATGCGACGATTGGCCTGGTGAGGGACGAGCCAGGCGATGTCCTGTTGCTGGAGGTCATTGCGCTTGAGGATCTCCTGGGTGACCTCGGCCATCCCGACGACCGCCGCCCGGAACACCGCGGGCCCGTCCTGGACCACGTAATGCTGCCGGTGCGTCACGGAGTGCTGGCTCGCCGGCTGCGCACTTCCCCCGGCCGGAATGTGGAGCGCCGTCTCGCCCTCGCCGTCCATGTGGCAGACGTGATCGAGAATACCGAGGGACTCGTCGTCGGCCGCCTCCACGAGGACGACCCCGGCGCCGTCGCCAAACAGCACGGCGGTCGCGCGATCCTGGGCGTCCACGACGCTGCTCATCCGGTCCGCGCCGCACAGCAGCACCGAGCGCGCGGCGCCCGACTCGATCATCTTCGTCGCCACCACGAGGCCGTAGACGAACCCCGAGCACGCGGCGGCAAGATCGAAGCCCCAGGCGTTCACGGCGCCGAGCTTGCGCTGGACGATGGCCGCGGTCGACGGGCACAGCCGGTCCGGCGTCATCGTGGCGACGATGACGCAGTCGACGGCCGCGGGCGAGATCCCGCGCCCTTCGAGGCAGCGCTGGGCGGCGGGGACGATCAGGTCGGAGGTCGCGCCCGTCGCGGCAAAGCGGCGCTCCGCGATGCCGGTGCGCGACTGGATCCACGCGTCGGTCGTGTCGAGGTTCCGCTCGAAGTAGGCGTTCGGATAGACGTCCGGCGGTACGTAGTGGCCCGTCGCGGTGATTGCTGCCCGCATCCGATGGGTCCCCCCAGTGAGCAAGATTTCAAAGGGCTGAGAGCGTCGAGCGGATCCGCATGCGCTCCTGCGACTCTATAGCATCTCGGGGGTCCCACGGGAGGAGTTCGACCGGGGCCCTGGCGGGGGGTCGCAGGAGATCAGCAGCGCGAGTCGTCGGTGATCGCGAGGCCGAGCGTGCCCGAGGCCGGATCGTACTGGAGATCGTTGCCCGGGCACTGGAAGGCGGGCGGGGCCATGAGGAGGCCGAGCACGGTCGCCTTGTCGGGCGGCCACTGGCCCTTCTCGGCCTGATAGCTTCGCACCAGGCCCTGCACCGACCCCAGGGTGGCCTGATCGGCGGCGAGCCGGCTGCGCGCGAGCGGCCTGTCCTGTTGTAGCTTCTCCACGGTCTTGGCCGTCGAGCCGGCGTACTGCATGAGCAGATAGCCGGCGGCCGCCACCACCGCCAACACGAGGACGATCTCGATCAAGCCGAAGCCGCGCTGGTTCATCGCAGCGATCGTATCACCCGAGCCGGAGCGCTCCGCTGGCCCCTACGGGTGGGGGCGCTACCCCGGTCTCTACCCCACGAATTGTTGCCATTTGCCTGGCACCCTTGATACTGTTGGTTTCATTGGTTGCTGGCCTGAGCCGACGAAGGAGGACACCGAACAAGAAGGAGCGTGCATGCGGACGATAGCGGTCGTGAACCAGAAGGGCGGATGCGGGAAGACCATCACGTCCACCAACCTCGCGGCTTTTCTCGCGCGCGAGCAGCGCAGAGTGTTGCTCGTGGATATGGACCCCCAGGGCCATGCCACCCTGGGACTCCTCGCCGATACTGTTCAGCCTTCGCGCACGATGTACGAAGTGTTCTTACGGGACGCTGGCAGACCCCCCACCGGTCTTGGTGACGTCATCCGCGTTGTTCGCGAGAACCTCGATGTGGCTCCTGCCGATATTCAGCTGAGTGCGATCCCAGAAACACTCGCCGGGCGCGTTGGCCGGGAGGACATCCTGTCCGATGCCCTCGTGAGCGTCAGGGGACACTATGATTACGTCGTCGTCGATTGCCCGCCGAACGTCGGCCTCCTCACGTTCAACGCGCTGAAGGCCTGCTCGGAAGCGATCGTTCCGATGGATCCCAGTTTCTTTTCGTTGCACGGCATCGGGAAGCTGCTCGAAACGCTCGATGGGCTGGCCAAGGAGACCGATCACCACGTTGCCGCTCGCGTGCTCGTGACGCTCTATCCAGGCCGTTCGCCCTTCGTCAAGGCGGTCGTCGATGAGGTTCGCCGTCACCTCGCCGGCCGGCATTTCGAAACCGTGATCAGGTATAGCGTGAAGCTCGCCGAGGCGGCAAGCCACGGCGTGCCAATCGCCCACTACTGCAAAGACTGTGCGGGATTCGACGACTACCAGGCGCTCGCCGCCGAAGTCCTGCAGCAGGAAGCCGCGGCGCCCACGAGCGAGCGCCTCGCCATGGCGCCCGTGGTGACGGCCGAGGGAGTCCGCTTCACCATCGACGCCCCCCACGCCGCACGAGTTCAACTGGCGGGCGACTTCAACGACTGGACCGTGGACGGAAACGAGATGGAACCCACCGGGGGGATCTGGCAGAAGGTCGTGAAGTTACCGCCCGGGCGCTATCGGTATCGCTATGTGGTCGATGGGCGGTGGCAGAACGATCCGCTGAGTGCCGCGGCCGAGCCGAACCCCTACGGTGGAGACGACTCCGTTCTCGTCACGGACGTGAGAGGTGCTGATGACGCGTAGACATTAGCGGGGGTCTGGACAGCATGGATCAGAACGAAACTGGTAGCTCGGCGGACGCTCCAGACAAGCCGCTTGGACGGGGTTTGGAGGACGTCTCCCATCTGTTCTCGTCACGCAAGACCGGTGAGGCTCCGGCAAGCGATCGCGCGGCGGTCCGCTCGCCCGAGCGCTCATCTCCTCCCTCCGGATCCCGGGGAGGCGTCGCCCTTCTGCGACCGGCGTCGGTCACCCGGGACCGGCTTGCCCTCGTCTTGATGGAGTTCGACGGTGCGCTCGAGGAGGGGCTCAGAGCGTTCGACACAAAGATCCCGTGCCACCCGAGCGGGGAGATCGACGTGCTCGCGGTGGATCGCGCGCGCCAGCTCACGATCATCGACTTCGACGTGACCTTCGACGACGGCCTGCTGCTCCGCGGAATGGGTCATTTCGACTGGATCGTGCGCAACATGCCGAACGTCCAGCGCATGTATCGGGAGCAGGCCGTCAACTTCTCTCTTCCGCCCCGGCTGTTTCTCCTCGCGCCCCAGTTTTCGCCCTTGCTCAGAAGCGTGGCGCGGCAGATCACCCGCCCCCAGATTCACTGGGTCAGGTACCACACGGTCGATGCCCCCGGCGGGCCCGCGATCCTCTTCGAGCCTGTCGCGGGCGAGTGAGAACGGTCAAGGCCTCGTCGATCGTGCGCCGATAGTCCCGGCCCCGGTTCGCTGTTCGTTCGGGTCATCTCCGTTCCCACCGTGACCACGGCTCCTTGCATATAATGGCGGCGCCGCGAGCGTGGCCGGCACAGGCGCGCCAGGCTCCGGGAGGAGCCGAGAGGAGACACGTGATGGCTACGGCCTCCAAGGTGAAGTCGCCCCGCACGCTCGCCCGGACCGGGCGGTGGGCCGAGCCCGGCTCGAGGTCGGCGGCGCTCTTCGCCCGAGCGCAGGGCGTCCTGCCCGGCGGCAACTCGCGCACGACCGTCTACATGACGCCGTACCCGCCGTACGCCGCCAGCGGGGACGGCTGCTGGATCACCGACGTCGAGGGCGACCGCCGCCTGGACTGCCTCAACAACTACACCGCGCTGATCCACGGCCACGCCCATCCGGCCATCGTCGAGGCGGCGACGCGGCGACTGGCCCAGGGCGCGTCGTTCCCGCTGCCGACACCCGAGGAGGTCGACCTGGCCGCGCTCCTCTGCGAGCGCGTGCCCTCGGCCGAGCGCGTGCGCTTCACCAACTCGGGCAGCGAGGCGGTGATGGTCGCGATCAAGGGCGCCCGGGCCTTCACGGGCCGGCCGAAGATCGCCAAGTTCGAGGGCGCCTATCACGGCTCCTACGACTACGCCGAGGTGAGCCTCGCCTCGACGCCGGAGACGTGGGGGAGCCTCGCCGCGCCGGCCAGCACCGCGTACTCGCGGGGGACGCCGCCGGCGGTGCTCGAGGACGTCGTCGTGCTGCCCTTCAACCACACCGAGCAGGCCGTGGCGCGCATCGAGCGCGAGGCGCGCCACCTCGCCGCCGTGCTGGTCGACCCGGTGCCCAACCGCGTCGGGCTCATCCCGGCGCAGCGCGACTTCCTGCAGGCCGTTCGCGAGGTGACGCGCGCGCACGGCATCGTGCTGATCTTCGACGAGGTCATCGCGTTCCGCGTCGGTTACCACGGCGCCCAGGGCGCGCTGAGGGTGACGCCCGACATGACGACGCTCGGGAAGATCATCGGCGGCGGCTTCCCGGTGGGCGCGGTCGCCGGCCGCGCTGACGTCATGGCCGTGTTCGATCCGACCCGCGGCGGGCCGCCGGCGGCGCCGCACGGCGGGACGTTCAACGCCAACCCGGTGACGATGGCCGCGGGCCTGGCGGCGATGCGGCTGCTGACGCCGGACGCCTACGGACGCCTCGCCGACCTCGGCGACAAGCTCCGCGCGAGCCTCGACGATTGCTTCAAGCAGGCCGGGCTGCCCGGGCGCGTCACCGGCCTGGGCTCGCTGTTCCGCCTGCATCCCATGGATCGCGCGCTGAGCGACTACCGGAGCACGCGCGCCACGCCGGCAGAGGCCGAGCGGCTCGTGCGACTCGTGCGCCGGCTGATGGAGCACGGCGTGCTGATGTCGGTGACCGGGCTCGGCTGCCTCTCCACGCCGATGGGCGACTCCGAGCTCGAGGGCCTCGTCGAGACCTTCGCCGCCGTCCTCCAGATGGAGCGCGGGGCGTGAGCCGCTTCCGGGTCGCGATCGACATCGGCGGCACCTTCACCGACATCGTCTTCCTCGACGCCGACGGCCGCCTGCACATCAAGAAGGTGTCCTCCAGCGTCGACGACTACGCCCGCTCGATCGTCGACGGGCTCCGCGAGGTGTTCGACGAGACCGGGCTCGGCGGGCGCGACGTGGTCGAGGTGCTCCACGGCACCACCGTCGCGTCGAACGCGCTGCTGGAGCTGCGCGGCGCCCGCACCGGGCTCGTCACGACCCGCGGCTTCCGCGATGTCCTGGAGATCCGGCGCCTGCGCATGCCGCGGCTCTACGACCTCACGTGGGAGAAGCCGCCGGCCCTGGTGGAGCGTCGGCTGCGCATGGAGGTGAACGAGCGAATCGACGCCCACGGCGCGATCCTGCAGCCGCTCGACGACGCCGACGTCGAGCGCGCGCTCGACCGGCTGCTCGGCCAGGGGATCGAGGCGCTCGCGGTCTGCCTCCTCAACGCCTGGGCCAACCCCGTGCACGAGGAGCGCATCAAGGCGCTCGTGCAGCGGCGCGTCCCCGGCCTGCCGCTCTGCATCAGCAGCGAGGTGCTGCCCGAGATCAAGGAGTACGAGCGCACCTCCACCACGGTGATCAACACCTACGTGCTGCCGATCGTCCGCCGCTACCTGGCCACCCTGCGGACCGGCCTCGACGGCATCGGCGTGCGAGGCCCGCTGCTGATCATGCAGTCCAACGGCGGCCTGATGACCGCCGAGGCGGCGGCGGCGCGACCGATGCACATCATCGAGTCGGGTCCCGCGGCCGGCGTCGTCGGCGCCCAGGCGCTGGCGCGGCGCATCGGCTTCGACAAGCTGATCACCTTCGACATGGGCGGCACCACCGCCAAGGCCTCGCTCGTCGAGGACGGCGCGATCAGCCGGGCCACCGAGTACCAGGTGGGCGGCGGCATCATGCACGGCTCGCGGCTGCTCACCGGCGCCGGCTACCTCCTGCGCGTCCCCGCCATCGACCTCGCCGAGGTCGGCGCCGGCGGCGGCTCGATCGTGTGGCGCGACGCGGGCGGCGCCCTGCAGGTCGGCCCACGCAGCGCCGGCGCTGCGCCGGGGCCGCTCTGCTACGACCTCGGCGGCACGGAGCCGACGGTCACCGACGCCAACGTCGTCCTCGGCTACCTCAACCCGGCCGCACTGGCGGGCGGCGCCGTCAAGCTCAACGCCACCCGGGCCCACGACGTCTTCCAGGAGCGGGTCGCCGAGCCGCTGGGCCTGCCGCTCGCCGAGGCGGCCTACGGCGCGCACCTCATCGCGGCGTCGAACATGATGCGCGCGATCCGGGCGGTGTCGAGCGAGCGCGGGCGCGACCCGCGCGAGTACGCGCTCTTCGCCTTCGGCGGCAACGGCCCGCTGTTCGCCGCGGGAATGGCCCGCGCGCTCGAGATGACGCGGGTGGTGGTGCCGCCGGCCCCGGGACTCTTCTCGGCCTTCGGCCTCCTCTATTCCGAGGTCGAGCACCACTACGTCAGGACCTGGCGGCGGCGCACGCGTGACCTGAACCCGATGGAGCTCGCCGAGGCGTTCGGGCGCCTGGAGGACGAGGCGCGCGAGCAGCTGGCCGCCGAGGGATTTGCGGGCGCCGCGGTGCGCATCGAGCGCTCGGCCGACTGTCGCTATCAGGGCCAGTCCTTCGAGCTGACGGTCCCGGTGACGGCGGACGTGCCGCTCGAGGAAGCGTTCGGGCGCGAGCACGAGCGCACGTACGGGCACCGGGCGGGCGCCGACGAGCCCGTCGAGATCGTGAGCCTCCGCGTCGTCGGCCAGGGGCTGGCCGATCGGCCCCGCGTGTTTTACCGACCGGGGGGCCCCGACCTGGCCCCCCGGACTCCCTCGAGGTCGGCCGCTGACCGGCGCGTCTACTTCGGCCCGCAGGCGGGCTGGATCGTGACGCCCATCCTGTCGCGCGCCGACCTCGCGACGCCGCGCGAGGGCCCGGCGGTCATCGAGGAGTACGACGCGACGTGCGTGGTGCCGCCGGGCGCCCGCGCGGGGCTCGACGCGTGGGGCAACATCGTGATGGAGGTCTGAGCCATGGCCTCCCGGCTCTCCGATCCGATCGGCTTCGAGCTCTTCAAGAACACGCTGCTGTCCATCGCCGACGAGATGGCGCTGACGATCCTGCGCACCGCGTACTCCGGCGTCCTCAAGGACAACATGGACTACTCGACGGCGTTCTGCGACGCCGAGGGCCGGACGGTCGCGCAGGGGCTGACGCTGCCCGCGCATCTGTCCTCCTTCCCCGACGCGCTCGCCGCCACGATCCGGCGCTACGACGACCGGATGCGCCCGGGCGACGTGTACGCGCTGAACGATCCGTTCGAGGGCGGGATGCACCTGCCCGACGTGTTCATCCTCAAGCCGATCTTTCACGCGGGCCGGCGCGTGGCCTTCGCGGCGACCATCTGCCACCAGACCGACATGGGCGGCCGGGTGGCCGGCTCCAACGCCTCGGACTCGACGGAGATCTTCCAGGAGGGCCTCCGCATCCCGCCGGTCAAGATGTACGACGCCGGTGAGCCGAACGAGACGCTCTTCCGGCTGCTGGAGAAGAACGTGCGTCTGCCGGTGCGCGTGTTCGGCGACATGCGCGCGCAGCTGGCGGCCTGCCACATCGCCGAGGAGGCGTTCCTGCGCCTGATCGCCAAGCACGGCATCGAGCAGGTGTCCGCCTACATGCAGGAGATCCTCGACTACACCGAGCGCCTGACCCGTGCGGCGCTGGCCGAGCTGCCCGACGGGGAGTGGAGCTTCACCGACTGGATCGACGACGACGGCATCGAGTTCGGCAAGCCCATCCCGCTCACGGTCACCCTTGCCAAGCACGGCGACCGGATGACGGCCGACTGGACGGGCACGTCGCCGCAGGTCAAGGGCGCCATCAACAACACGCTGTCGTTCACCCGCGCCGCCACGTACACCTGCATCAAGTCGGTCCTGCCCCACGAGATCCTCTGCAACGCCGGCTTCTACCGTCCCATCGAGGTCATCGCGCCGCCGGGGACGATCGCCAACGCCGTGCCGCCCGCCGCCTGCGCGGCCCGCGGGCTGACGGGCTTCCGCATGGTCGACACCGTCTTCGGCGCGCTCGCGCAGATGCTGCCCGAGCGCGTCATCGCCGCCTCGGAGGGCGGCAACACCGGCGTCAGCATCGGCGGCTACCACGCCGATCGCACCCCGTTCATCTTCGTCGAGTTCATCTGCTCGGCCTGGGGCGGCCGCCCGTGGGCCGACGGGCTCGACGGCAACGCCAACCTCTTCGCGAACATGTCGCTGCCGTCGGCCGAGGTGACCGAGACGGAGCAGCCGCTGGAGGTCCTGTGCTGCGAGCTCATCCCCGACGTGGGCGGGCCCGGCAAGCACCGCGGCGGCATGTCGATTCGCCGCGCCTACCGGCTGCGGGAAGACGAGGCGGTGCTGCAGGTGCGCGCCGACCGTCACACGTTCCGCCCGTACGGGCTCTACGGTGGCTCGCCCGGCAAGCCGTCCCGCAATCGCCTGATCTCGGACGGCGCGACGCGCGAGCTCACGGCCAAGGTCACGATGACGCCGATGCGCCGGGGCGACGTCTTCATCCACGATCAGCCGGGGCCGGGCGGCTGGGGCGATCCGCTCGAGCGCGACCCGCTGCGCGTGCTGCGCGACGTGCAGAACGAGCTGGTCAGCCCGGCGTCGGCGCGGGACGACTACGGCGTCGTGCTCGACACGTCCACGCTCGCCGTGGACGAGGCCGCCACGACGCGACGGCGCCGCGAGCTGCGCGCCGCGCGCGGCTGGGCGGCGCCTCCCTTCGTCAGCCGCTGAGCCCGACGTCCGCGGCCGGCGAGGGGGTCAGGGCCGGTCTCGGTCCCTCGCGAGCTTGACGGCCAGATCCTTGCCGAGCACGAGCTGGAGCGCCGCGCGCAGCTCGGGGTGCTTGCCGAGAAAGCGCTCCAGCTCCTCGGTCGGCCACGACACGAGACGGGCCGGTTCGACCACCTCGACGGCCGCGGTCGTGTCCGCACCGGTCAGGAAGCTCATCTCGCCGGCAAACTGGCCGGGTCGCAACGTCGCCACGTCGCGTCCGTCCGCCTTCACCGCGGCCGATCCCGACGCGAGCACGAGCACGCGCCGGGAGCGCGAGCCCTGCTCGATCAACACCTGCCTGGCCGGCGCCTCCTCCCACCGCCCGACCGCCAGCAGCCGGCGGAATTCGCGCGGCGTGAGCGTGCGGAAGGCGGCCGCGTAGAGCATCTGCTCCTCGGCGGTGAGCCGGACCGGCCGACGCTCCCGCCAGAGCCGCGCGATCTGCACCACGTTGATGGTGTTGAAGACCAGGGTCCAGCCGATGAACGTCAGGCTCGGGGTGGACGCGGTCAGCGTCCACGTGAGCGAGCTGAGTCCACCGAGCACGGCCAGCACGCGCAGCCACAGGATATCCGTGACGAGATACGACACGACGTACAGGACGTTGGCGAGGTGGTACCAGAGTTCCATCAGACGCGCCTCCCGTTGCCGCGACGGTACGATAACACCGGGGCGCCGGCGGCGTGCGGCCCGTGCCTTGCGCGCCCTCGCGCGAGCCGCTACCATCGGCTGCCATGAGATTCCGGTCGCTCACGCTGGGCCTCACGGTCCTGCTCGCCGTCGGTCTCGTCCTCGCTGCCGGCGAGGCCGCGGCCCAGAAGCGTGGCGGGACGCTGGTCATGCTCGTGCAGCCCGAGCCGCCGACGCTCGCCTCCTACATCAGCACGTCGGGGCCGATCGGGCAGGTCTCGAGCAAGGTCTACGAAGGGCTCCTCGAGTACGACTTCAACCTGAAGCCGACCCCCGGGCTGGCGCAGTCGTGGAAGGTGAGCCCGGACGGCAAGACCATCACGTTCACGCTGCAGAAGGGCGTCACGTTCCACGACGGCCATCCCTTCACGAGCGCGGATGTGAAGTTCTCCGTCCTCGAGGTGCTGAAGAAGGCCCATCCGCGGGGGGCGGCGACCTTCCGCGAGCTGACCGACATCGACACGCCCGACGCGCAGACGGCCGTCTTCAAGCTGGCGGCGCCGGCCCCGTACCTCATGATGGCGCTCTCGGGCTACGAGTCGCCGATGCTCCCCCGCCACCTCTTCGAGGGGACCGACATCAAGGCGAGCAAGTACGCCAACGCGCCGGTGGGCACGGGCCCGTTCAAGTTCGTCGAGTGGCAGCGCGGCCAGTTCATGCGGTTCGATCGCAATCCCGACTACTGGAGGAAGGGCCGGCCCTACCTCGACCGCATCGTCGCCCGCTTCGTCGCCGACTCGGCGACGCGCACGGCGGCCATCGAGAAGGGCGAGGCCCAGGTCGGCGGCTTCGCGGCCATCCCGTGGAGCGACGTCAAGACGCTGGCCCGGCTGCCCCAGATCGAGACGACGACGCGCGGCTACGAGATGTCCTCGCCGATCGTCCAGCTCGACTTCAACACCCGCAAGGCGCCGTTCGACAACCTGAAGGTCCGCCAGGCCGTGTCCTACGCGGTGAGCCGCCAGGCCGTCATCGAGAACGTGTGGTTCGGGTGGGGCAAGCCGGCCACCGGGCCGATCAGCTCCAACTTCGCGCCGGTCGGCTTCTACACCTCGCAGGTCCGCAACTACAACGTGCCCAACGGCGTCGAGGCGGCCAACAAGCTGCTGGACGAGGCCGGCTTCAAGCGCGGCGCCGGCGGCCTCCGCTTCGAGATCGTCCACGACCAGACCCCCTACGGCGAGGAGTGGCAGCGCTACGGCGAGTACGTGCAGCAGGTGCTGGCGGAGGTCGGCATCAAGGCCACGCTGCGCTACGAGGACGTGCCGACGTGGCTGAAGCGCCTGTACACCGACTACGACTTCCAGCTGAGCTCGAACTGGATCCAGGGGCTGGCCGACCCCGTCATCGGCGTCCATCGCCTCTATCACTCCAGGCAGATCCGGCCGGGCACGGTCTTCGTCAACGAGACCGGGTGGTCCTCGCCGCGCACGGACGAGCTCATGGACCAGGCGACGATCGAGCTCGATCCCCGGAAGCGGGCGGCGCTCTATCAGGAGTTTCAGAAGCTCGTCGTCGAGGGCGCGCCGCTGGTGTGGGTCCACGAGCTGCAGTTCGTCACCGTCTACAGCAAGCAGCTCAAGGACCTGATCGTGAGCCCGCTCGGGCTCTATGCCTCCTTCGACCGGGCGTACTTCGACAAGTAGCTACGCGCTCCGCCGGCTGCTGCAGGCGGTGCCCGTCGTCTTCGCCATCCTGGTCCTGAACTTCCTGCTGCTGCACCTGGCCCCCGGCGACGCGGCCCAGGTGCTGGCCGGTGAGGCCGGCTCGGCGACGCCGGAGTACATGGCCCAGCTCCGCCAGCGCTTCGGCCTCGACCGCCCGCTGGCGCTTCAGCTCGTGCTCTACCTCAAGAACATGCTGGCGCTCGACCTCGGGTTCTCGTTTCGCCACAACCTGCCGGTGCTCGCGCTGATCCTGGGGCGGCTGGGTCCGACCCTCCTGCTCATGGGGACGACGCTCGTCGTCTCGGTGGTCGCCGGCGTCGCGCTCGGGCTGCTGGCGGCCGCGCGCGCCGGGAGCTGGCGGGACACGCTGATCTCGATCCTCGCCCTCGTGTCCTACGCCACGCCGCTCTTCTGGGTGGGCCTGATGCTGATCGTCGTCTTCTCGCTGAAGCTCGACTGGCTGCCGACCAGCGGGATGGAGACGGTGGCCGCGTTCTACGAGGGCTGGCCGCGCGTGGTCGACATCGCGCGCCACCTGGTCTTGCCGGCGCTGACGCTGTCGCTCTTCTACATGGCCCTCTACGTGCGGCTGATGCGCGCGGCCGTGCTCGAGCAGGCCGGCATGGACTACGTGACCACCGCGCGCGCCAAGGGCCTCAGCGAGACGCGGATCACGCTCTCGCACGTGCTGCGCAACGCCGTGCTGCCGGTGGTCACGCTGGCCGGCGTCCAGGTGGGCAGCCTGCTCGGCGGCTCCGTCGTCGTGGAGTCGGTCTTCGCCTGGCCCGGCCTGGGGCTGCTCGCCTTCCAGTCCCTCTTCGCCCGCGACTTCAACCTGCTGCTCGGCATCTTCTTCCTCTCGGCGTGCCTGGTGGTCGTCGTGAACCTGATGGTCGACGTCCTCTACACGCTGCTCGACCCGCGCATCCACGCGTGAAGGGCCGGGCATGAAGCGCTTCTGGCGACGGTTCGTGCGGAGCCGGGGCGGCGTGCTCGGCGTCGCCATCCTCGCCGTCGTGCTGGCCGTGGCGACGGCCGCGCCCGTCCTCTTCCCGGGCAGCCCGTTCCGGCGCGTCGACCGGCCGTTCGCGCCCCCGTTCGGCCGGCAGCTCTTCGGGACGGACGTCCTCGGCCGCGACGTCGCCGCCGGCATCGCCCATGGCGCCCGGACGTCGCTGACGATCGGCGTGCTGGCCACCTCGGTCGCGGTGCTGGTCGGCACGGTGATGGGGGCCCTGGCCGGCTACTACGGCGGCTGGATCGACGACCTGCTCATGCGCACCACCGAGTTCTTCCAGACGATCCCGACGTTCCTCTTCGCCATCCTCCTGGTCGCCATCCTGGCGCCGTCGGTCGCCAGCATCGTGTTCGCCATCGCGGTCGTGAACTGGCCCGCGGTGGCCCGGCTGGTGCGCGGGGAGTTCCTGGCCATGCGCGGGCGGGAGTTCGTCCAGGCCTGCGTGTGCCTCGGCATGACCGACGGCCGGGTGATCTTCCGCCACATCCTGCCCAACTGCCTGTCGCCGATCATCGTGACGGGGTCGCTGAGCGTGGCCACGGCCATCCTGATCGAGTCGGCGCTGTCGTTCCTGGGGCTGGGCGATCCCAACGTGATGAGCTGGGGCTTCATGATCGGGGCCGGGCGGACGTTTCTCCGGAGCGCCTGGTGGCTGTGCACGATTCCCGGCGCGGCGATCCTCCTCACGGTGCTCGCGATCAACCTGCTCGGCGAGGGTCTCAACGATGCGCTGAACCCCCGGCTCCAGCGGTAGCGCGCCGGGAGAAGGAGCTCCGCACGTGAATAGCTACGATCTCGTCGTCATCGGAGGTGGGGCCGCCGGGATCAATGCCCTCAAGGCCGCGATTGCGCTGAAGGCCCGGGTCGCACTCGTGGACCGGGGTCCGCTGGGGGGCACCTGCGTCAACCGCGGCTGAATCCCGAACGGGAGTTCCAGCCGTCACCGTCGGCGCTCGAGGAGACCGGGGTCGGCGTCTTCTTCGGTGACGCGCGCTTCAGCGATCCCCGCACCATCGCCGTGAACGGGACGGCGGTGCGCGGGGAGAGGATCGTCATCGCCGCGGGCTCCACGCCGGTGATTCCGGCGGTGCCGGGCCGCGAGGCCACGATCACGTCGGACGACTTGCTCTTCCTGCCCGAGTTTCCCCGCCGCCTGGTGCTGGTGGGCGGCGGCGTGATCGGCCTCGAGATGGCCGGAGCGTTCAACGACCTCGGCGCCGACGTGACCGTCATCGCCAACGAGCCGGAGATCCTTCCCGCGTTCGATCGTGACGTCGCCGGATACGCGCGCAAGGTCCTCGAGGCACGCGGTGTCACCTTTCATCTCGACGCGTCGGTCACGGGATTTTCCGGCGCGCCCGGCGCCGTGACGGCGCGGTTCACGAAGGACGGGGCGGCCGGCGACGTGCGCGCCGACCAGGTCTGTCTCGCCGTCGGCCGCCGGTGGCGCGCGGAGACGCTGGGCGCCGAGCATCTGGGGCTGGAGATGGGACGCCTCGGCCTCAAGGTCAGTCCCTATCTTCGGACGTCCGTCCCGCACATCTATGCCGCGGGCGACGCCGCCGGCAACGCGCAGCTCACGCCCGTGGCCGCCTACGAGGGACGCATCGCGGCGCGCAACGCGCTGGAGGGCGATCGCGTCGTCACCGACGAGGCGCTGGTGCCGCACGCCGTGTTCACGACCCCCGAGGTCGCGAAGGTCGGCCTGACCCACCGGGAGGCGCAGGCGCGCGGCGTCCGCTGCGACGAGGTGAAGCACGATCTGCGAGGATCGTCGAACGGCCGCGCGACCGGCGAAGACGACGGCTATCTGAAGCTCGTCTTCGAGCCGGGCAGCGAGCGCCTGCTCGGCGTGCAGATGGTCAGCTATGCCGGTGCCGAGCTCATCCAGCTCGCGGCCCTGGCGCTCCGTACGAACGCGACGGCGGCGCTGCTGGCGGCTCAGCTCTCCGTGCATCCGAGTCACGCCGAACGCGTCATCAAGTTCGCCGCGCACGAATACCACGAGGTATGCGAGATATAAAACATCCATGGTGGAAGAACGTTCGCGCGAAGTTCACGACGCTCTTCGCGCGCTCGCTCGGGTGCAATCTCCGTCGACGGTTCACCATGACACCAGCCCGGGGGGACGCTGCGACGTGTGCCGCACGGAGATCCGCGTCGGAGAGACCGAGCACATCGTCACCACCAGCTTTGTTCGCCTGCGCCTGGACGACGGGTGCCTGGTGATCTGGACCCGAGAACGCGACCGCTTCGCCGCCGAGCCCTAGCCCATCGGACGGTGGTCCACTATACAGGCCAGCCGCGCGCTGGTAGGCTGGCGACCTTCTGATCGATCGCGTTCGCCGGGAGGTCTCCATGACGAACAGAGTCCGGATCAACTTGGCCAATGCTGGCGAGCTGCTCGAGCTGGGCGGTGTCAGCGAGGCCGAGGTCGAGACGATCATCCGGTTCCGGTCTGATCACGGTCCGATCGCCGACGGGGAACAGCTCAGCGCCGTTCTCGGCGGGCGGCCATTGACGGCGGCCATCCTCGAGCGCGCAGATTTCGCCCCCGCCGAAACCACGGCTCCCGAGGCTCCCGGCGCCTGAGAGATCTCGGCCCGCGTCTGGGAGATTCTGCCGGTGGCGTCCGGGCTCTCATGCCGGATTGTCCGAACGAGCGACGGTGCGCGGCGCCTCGCACTTGTGGACAGACCAATCGCGAAGAACGACCTCGACGTGCAGTTGGCGACGATCGGCGAGGCAGCGTCGACGTCGCGGTTCGCGCGCTCGGCAGCGAGGACACCGTGACGGTGTCGATGACGCCGTCATCCGCGCGACGCACTATCTGTAGGGAACGATCGACCCGGTGGGGACGACAACCGGCGCTCCTCCGCATGAACCCCCCATCCGGGGGTTCGGGGGAAGCCGACGCCCATCTTCTAGGCATCGCGCCGCCCAAGCCGCCCAAATGCGCGGCGATATTCTGTCCGGTGCTGCGCGCCCGCCGGGCACCGAACCCCCCGGTCTGCGGGCATTTAACACGCCCCCTGAATGTGGCGTCACTCTTGCTCGTCACCTCTATAGGCGTCAACGCCCGAGGGTCAGGCGGACGCCGGGAGGAGAGCCAATGGACGCCGCCGGCAAGGGCGCTCGGATCAGCGATGCCACGCTCCTCGAAGAGGTGCTGGCATCCCGCAAGGAACTGAGCACGCTCACCGAGGAGCTCGCCTACGCGCACGAGCGGGCGGCTCAGGCGGTCGGCCAGAAGGAGCGCCTGGCGGGCGCGCTCCAGGAGGCGCGCGACCAGATCACCGCCCTCAAGGAGGAGGTCGACAAGCTCTGCGCGCCGCCCTCGACTTACGGCGTCTATCTGTCCGCCAACGAGGATGGAACGGTCAATATCCTGTCCCAGGGCCGCAAGGTGAAGGTGAGCGTTCACCCGGCCATCAAGCTGGACACCCTCAAGCCCGGCCAGGAGCTGATCCTCAACGAAGGCCTCAACGTGGTGGAGGCCGCCGGCTACGAGATCCAGGGCGAGGTCGTCATCCTCAAGGAGCAGCTCGATCCGGAGCGCGCCGTCGTGACCCTC
>VBPC01000130.1 GCA_005887895.1 Candidatus Rokuibacteriota bacterium | reverse complement strand
CTGCGATCGACGTTGCCCACCCACAGCACCAGGTGCTGCAGGCGCTTGAGGCCGAGCCCTTCACTTGCCATCGGGGTACTCGATGCTGACCGTGATCGACACGCAGGCGATGAGCGTGTCGGAGCCCGGCACCCGCAGGCCGCCGGCGACGGGCGTCACCGTGACCTCGCCGTGCGGCAGCTCCTTGCGCACGCGCTCGACGTCGACCGCGGCCGGATCCGGCACGCCGACGGTGACGGCGACCAGCATCTTGCCGCCCCGCTCGCGGGCATCGGCGAACAGCGGCAGGCTCGAGTGGCGGATGGCGTCGGACACCGCCCGGCAGGCCGCCTTCGTGCAGTCGAGGCCGTGGACGTCGACGCCCATGCCGAACTCGAGGACGACCGGCTTTGCGCTCATCGGCGCAGCCCCGGCATGGTGAACTGGCGGGCGTCGAGCTCGGCCACCAGCGCCGCGCTCTGCTCCCTCGTCAGCGCGACCAGCGGCGGCCGCACCGGGCGCCACGCCTCGTCACCGCCGTAATGGGCGACCGCCGCCTTGAGCGCGGGGATCATCGGGAACTTCGCGAACGTGCCACGGATCTCGTCCAGGCGCGCCTGCTGCGCGTCGGCGTCGGCCGCCTGCCACGTCTCGAACAGACGCGCGATCGCCGCCGGGTTCACGTTGGCGGTGGCGCTGATGCAGCCGGCGCCGCCGTGGCGCATGCCCTGCAGCAGGAAGGTCTCGGCGCCGGGGAAGACGTCGAAGCCGCCCTTGGCGAACGCCTCCAGGAAGGCCTGCGTGTTCTTCCAGTCGCCGCCACTGTCCTTCATGCCGGCGATCTGCTGCGGGTAGGCCTTCAGCAGCCGCTCGACGAGGCCGAGCGTGATCGGCACCTGGGCCACCGGCGGGATGTGATAGAGGTAGACGCGCAGCCGTGATTCACCAACCCGCTCGATGATCTCCGCAAAGTTTCGGAACAGGCCGTCGTCGCTCACGCCCTTGTAGTAGAACGGTGGCAGCATGAGCACGCCGCCGCAGCCGAGCTTGACCGCGTGCGCGGTCAGCCGCACCGAGTCGGGCAGCGCGCAGCAGCCGGTGCCCGGCATCATGCGCGCCGGGTCGAGCCCGGCGCCGACCAGGCGGTCGAGCAGCTCGATCTTCTCCTCGACCGACAGCGAGTTCGCCTCGGAGTTCGTGCCGAAGACGGCCAGGCCGACGTTCTGCGAGAGCAGCCAGCGGCACTGGCGCACGAAGCGCTCGGGATCGGGCGAGAGATCGGGCTTGAACGGTGTCACGACCGGCGAGAGAACGCCCTTGATCCGCGGAGTATCGTTCATGAACGATAGGCTACCATGAGCGCCATGGCCCATCCGACCCTCAAGATCGACAACGCCCGCTACGTCGTGACGCTCGATCCCGAACGGCGCATCGTCCGCGACGGCGCGGTCCTCGTCGAGGGCGGCCGCATCGCCCGCGTCGGCAAGGCGGCCGAGCTGGCCGCGGTCGGCGCCGACCGGGTGATCGACGCGCGGCGCATGGTGGTCACCCCGGGGTTCGTCAACGGCCACATGCACATCAGCTATGCCCACGCGGTGCGCGGCATCTTCGCCGACGACGTCGGCAGCCCGCTGCCGCAGGTCTTCAAGCTGCAAGGCGCGATGACCGAGGAAGAGGAGTACCTCACCTCCCTGCTCGGCATCGTGGAGCTCGTCCGGAACGGCACGGTGTGCTTCGTCGATCCGGGCAGCACCAAGTTTCCCGACGCGTGTCTGCAGGCCTACCAGGACTCCGGCATCCGCGTGATCCTCGGCGAGTGCGTCACCGACCGCGACGCGCCGTTTCCGTTGCCCCGCTATCCCGCCGACGAGGCGATCAGCCGCACGGCGGCCTTCCTCAAGAAGTGGCACGGGCGGCTCGACGGACGGCTGCGGGCGTGGGCCATGCCGTTCTCGCCGGAGACGTGCAGCTCCGAATTGCTGCGCGCGCTCAAGCGCCTGGCCGACGAGCATGGGACCTCGCTGACGCTGCACCACAACAGCGGGCCGAAGGTCCGCGCCGACTATCAGCCCCATGGGGCCGCCAGCCCGACGCAATACCTGGAGGGGCTCGGCGTGCTCGGACCCAACGTCGTCCTCGCCCACGTGCTCGGCATCGACGACGCCGAGATCGACTGCATGGCCCGGAACGGCACGACCGCCGCGATGTGCCCGGTCACCGCCGCCAAGGGCGGCCGCGGCGTGCCCACGCACGGGCGCCTGCCGGAGCTGCTGGCCAAGGGCGTGAAGGTCGCGCTCGGCTGCGACTCACCCAACAACTCCAACCACCTCGACATCGTCCGCGCGATGAACATGGCCGCGCTCCAGTACAAGGACGCGCGCCAGGACATGAAGATGATCCCGGCCGAGACCGCGCTGGAGCTGGCCACGCTCACCGGCGCCCAGGCGCTCGGCGTCGGCGACGAGATCGGCTCGCTGGAGCCCGGCAAGAAGGCCGACCTCCTGCTGTTCGACACCGAGCGCCCGGAGTGGCAGGCGCTCTTCAACCCGATCAGCAACCTCGTCTACAACGCCGACGGCCGCAGCGTGCACACCGTCGTCATCGACGGCCGCGTGGTCGTCGACGCCTACCGCCAGTCCTTCGTGGACGAGCCGCGTCTCTACGCCAAGGTGCAGGAGGTCGGCGAGAAGCTGCTCGCGCGCACCGGCGTCACGCCGGCGCCGCCGCGCTGGCCGGTCGTGTGAGGCCGCCGACTGCGCAAAGGGCCTGTATCGCGCCGGCGGCGTCGCTCAGAGTCGCGGACCTTTTGCCCTAAGACGCCGTGAGCGCGGCGCCCGCCGCCATCTGGCGGGCGACGAGGTGGGCGTAGAGCCCGCGGCGCGCCAGCAGCCCCGCGTGCGAGCCGGTCTCCACCACCCGGCCCTCGTCGAGCACCACGATCGCGTCGGCGTCGCGCACGGTCGACAGGCGGTGCGCGATGACCAGCGTCGTGCGATCGCGCGAGAGGCGCTCGAGCGCCTGGCGCACCGCCGCCTCGCTCACCGCGTCGAGGTGCGACGTCGCCTCGTCGAGGACCAGCACCGGCGCGTCCTTCAGGAACGCCCGGGCGATCGCCACGCGCTGGCGCTGGCCGCCGGACAGGCGGGCGCCGCGCTCGCCGACGATCGTGTCGAGCCCGTCGGGCAGCGCATCCACCAGGTCGGCCAGCGCGGCGTGCTCGATCGCCGTCCGCACCTGCCGCTCGCTCGCCTCCGGCCGGGCGAGGAGAATGTTCGCGCGCAGGGTATCGTGGAACAGATAGGTGTCCTGGGCGACCAGCGCGATCCGTCGGCGGAGATCGTCGAGCCGGTAATCGCGCAGGTCGTGGCCGAGCAGCCGAACCATCCCGGCCTGCGGGTCCCAGAAGCGCAGCAGCAGGCTCGCGACCGTCGTCTTGCCGGCGCCGGACGGACCGACGAGGGCGACGGTGCTCCCCGCCTCCACGCGCAGCGAGACGCCGTCGAGCGCGGGGCGCGTGCGCCCCGGGTACGTGAAGCGCACGTCGGTCAGCTCGACGGCGATGCCCCCGCCGTTGCCCGAGCGTGGGTCGACGCCACGACCGTCCCGCACCGGGACTGGCTCGGTCTCGACCGCGTGGAGCCGCCGCGCCGCGCCCAGCGTGTCGGCGAGCTGGCGGCCGACCTGCGCCACCTCCCACAGCGGCACGAATGCCGAGAGCGCGAGCAGCGTCAGCAGCGGCAGCGCGGCCGGATCGAGGCGGCCCGCTCGCGCGAGCCAGGCGCCGGTCACGATGACGACCAGGCCGCCGAGGCCGGTGGCGATCTCCTGCAGCGACGTCTGCAGCGCGAGGTCGCGCAGGAACGGCAGCCGCAGGTCGAAGAAGCGGCGCGCCTTGACGGCCAGCGCCTCGCCCCACCCCGTGACGCGGCCGTAGGCCACGATCTCGGCCAGGCCCTGCACCGTGTCGACCACGTGCGCGTTGAGGTCGCCGGAGGCCTCGCGCGCGCGCGAGCCGAGGCGGTCGATGCGCGCGCGGCCCAGCACCGGCGCCAGCGCCGTGTAGAGCAGGAACGGCACCAGCACCAGCGCCAGCGGCCAGCCGCCGACAGCGGCCAGCGTGGCCAGGACGGCCAGTGGCACCAGGATCGCCACGAGCGCGGGCGTCACCGTGTGGGCGAAGAAGTACTCGATCAGCTCGACGTCGTGGGTGGCCACGCCGACGAGGTCGCCGGTGCGGCGACGCGTCAGGTAGGCCGGGGCCAGGCTGTCCAGCTTGCGGAAGACGTCGAGACGCATGTCGGTCAGGAGCCGGTAGGCGACGTCGTGGGCGAGCCACGACTCGACCCAGTGCAGCAGCCCGGCCAGCGGCGCGACGATCCCCAGCGCGATCAGCAGCGGCGCGACCGGCTCGCCGCGCTTGACGGCGCGCACGGCCAGCGCGCTCAGCACGCCCACGCCGATCAGCGCCGCCACCCGCGCGATGCCAAGGACGAACGTCAGGGCGAGGCTCGCGCGATAGCCGCGCGTCTTGTCCAGCAGCGTGCGCGCCACCGCGCGCCAGCCGACGTCGTCGGCACGCAGGATCGCATCGGCCGGCTCGCCCTCGCCCTCCGCCTCGCCGTCGCCGGCGCCGTCGAGGCTGGCGGTGGCGCGCGCGCCGACCGCCACCGCGCCGCCGACATCGCGCGCCTGGGCGGCCATGAGCCGCGCGTAGACGCCGGCGCCGCCGATCAGCGTCGCGTGCGTGCCCTCCTCGACCAGGCGGCCCTCGTCGAGCACGAGGATCCGGTCGGCGCCGACCACGCTGGAGAGCCGGTGCGCGAAGACGAGCGTGGTGCGGCCGACCATCAGGCGATCGAGCGCCGCCTGGATCAGGGCCTCGCTCTCGGCGTCGACGGACGAGAGCGCCTCGTCGAGGACCAGGATCGGGGCGTCGCGCAGGAGCGCCCGGGCGATGGCGATGCGCTGGCGCTGGCCGCCCGAGAGGCGCACGCCGCGCTCGCCGACGACGGTGGCGTAGCCCTGCGGCAATTTCAGAATGAAGTCCTCGGCGTTGGCGGCGCGCGCCGCCGCGCGCAGCTCGTCCACCGTGGCGTCCGGCTTGCCCATTCTGAGGTTCGCTTCGACGGTGCCATGGAAGAGCCAGGTGTCCTGGCTGACGACGGCGATGCGCTCGCGCACCTGGGCCAGGCTCAGCTCGCGCAGGTCGCGGCCGCCGATCAGGACGCGGCCCCCGGCGGGATCGTAGAAGCGTAGCAGCAGCCGCGCGACCGTGGACTTGCCGGAGCCGCTGGGGCCGACGATGCCGACGCGCTCGCCCGGCCGCACGGTGAAGCTGACGCCGGCGTGGGCGGGCCGGCGGCTGCCCGGGTAGGCGAACGTCACGTCCTCGAACGCGACGCCGGCGTCACGCGGCGCCGGCCCTGCCGGGCGATCGTGGACGGCCGGCGTGGCGTCGAGCAGCGTCCAGATGCCGCGCGCGGCCGACAAGCCGAGCATGCCCTGGTGCAGGAGCACGCGCAGCTCGCGCAGCGGCCGGAACACCTCGACGCCCAGCATCAGGAGGACCAGCAGCGCGGGGAGCGACATCGCGCCGGCGCCGACGCGCCAGGCGCCGAGCGCCAGGGCCGCCGCCGCCCCGATCGCGATACCGGCATCGGTGATCCCGCGCGCCAGCGTGTTGGTGCCGAGCACCCACATCGTGCTGCGGAAGAGCGTCTGCGCCTTCTCTTCCAGCCGGCGGGCGCGCGCAGTGCTCTGCCCGAAGGCCTTGAGCGTGGCGAGCCCCTGCACGGAGTCGAGGAACTCCGCGCCGAAGGCCTTGTAGGCCACGTTGCGGGCGAGGCTGGCGCGACTGTCCCAGCGATGCCAGAGGCCGGGCGCCAGCAGGATGAGGATCGCGGCCGCCAGCAGCACGAGCGCGACCGGCAGGTCGAGGAAGGCGACGAACGCGAAGATCAGCACCGGCGTCAGCGCGGCCACGAAGAGCTGCGGCAGGTACTGGCCGAAGTAGACCTCGAGCTGCTGGATGCCCTCGACGATCGAGAGCATCACGTCGGCGGTGCGGTCGCGCACGAAATGGGCCGGCCCCAGCGCGGCCACGTGCGCATAGAGCGTCCGCCGCAGCCGCTCCTGCACGCGCGCCGCGGTGCGGTGCGCGGCCATGGCGCGCGCGAAGTCGAGCGCGCCGCGCGCGATGAGGGCGGCCGCGGTCAGGGTCAGCGCCGGCAGGAGCGCCGCCGGCGAGTCGCCGGCGAGCACCCGCGCCAGCAGCCAGCCCAGCAGCGCCAGGCGCGCGATCCCGGCCGCGGTGGCGGCGAGGCCGACGAGGACCGTGAGGGCGATGCGGCCGCGCACCCCGGCCGTGAGCGCCCACAGGCGCCGGTCGAAGTACACGGCAGGCTAGCGGCCGGCGCCGCGCGCGCTGAGCGCCTCGGGGTTCTGCACGTTGATCGGCTTGCCGGCCGCGAAGGCGACGACCTGATCGAAGATCGTGCTGAACATGCTCTCGAGCCCGTCGCGCTCCACGTAGCCGAGGTGCGGCACCGCGATGACGTTGTCGAGCTTCAGCAGCGGATGACTGCCGGCGACCGGCTCCTCCTCGAAGACGTCCACCGCGGCCATCCCGGGCCGCCCCGCCTTCACCGCGGCTTCCAGCGCGCCCGGCGCGACCAGGCCCGCCCGGCTGGTGTTGACGAACAGCGCGCCCGGCTTCATGCGCGCGAGATCGGCGGCGGTCACCATGCCGCGCGTCTCGGGGATCAGCCGCACGTGCAGCGAGACGACGTCGGCGTGCTCGAGGAACGCCTCCTTGCTGGCGGCGGCCGCATGGCCCTCGGCCCGGGCCTTGTCGAGCGTCGAGGAGCGGCCCCAGACGATCACGTTCATCCCGAACGCCTTGCCGTAGCCGGCCACCACCGCGCCGATCTTGCCGTAGCCCCAGATGCCGAGCGTCTTGCCGCGCAGGCCGACGCCGATCGGATGGGCCTGCCACTTGCCGGCCCTGAGCGCCACCATCTCCTGAGGAATGCGACGGAACGCCGCGATGATGAGCCCCCACGTCAGCTCGGCCGTCGCATAGGACGGTCGCCCGGGGCCGGTCAGCGCGCACATCAGCACGCCGCGCCGCGTGGCGGCGTCGACGTCCACGTGCGGGAAGACACCGACCTGGCTGATCAGGCGCAGGCGATCGAGGCGCTCGAGCAGCGGCGCCCGGATCGGCGTGCGCTCGCGGATCAGGCACAGCGCCTCGGTGTCGGCCAGCCGCTTGGCCAGCGTCTCGACGTCCTTGGTGTGGTCGTTCCAGATCGTGACCGCGTGGCCGGCCACCTTGGAAAAGCAGGCCAGCGTCCTGATCGTGTCCTGCCAGTCGTCGAGGATCGTGATGTTCATGCCCGGAGCCTATCACGCGGCCGCGCGGTATACTCCGCCTCGCGATGAAGACCCGGAGCGCGTCGATGGCGATCCTCGCCGGCCTGCTCGTCGCCGCGCTGCTGGGCGGCGCGTTGGCGCCGGCGGCCGCGCAGACGGAGCCCGAGGGCGAGATGCGCTTCGCGCTCTACGTGACGCTGGCGCCGGTGTGGTTCGATCCGGCCGAGGTCGTCGGCGTCCTCACGCCGTTCTGGGTGCTCTACGCGCTGCACGACGCCCTCGTGAAGCCCATGCCCGGCAAGATGCTGGCGCCGAGCCTGGCGGAGTCGTGGACGGTGAGTCCGGACCAGCGCGTCTACGAGTTCAAGCTGCGGGAAGGCGTGAAGTTCCACAACGGCGATCCGTTCACCGCCGAGGACGTGAAGTTCAGCTTCCAGCGCGCCAAGGGCAAGCTGCTGCACGAGAAGGTGAGCGAGGTCACCGTCGTCGGGCCGTCCCGCGTGCGGTTCACGCTGCGCGAGCCGTGGCCGGACTTCCTCACGTTCTACGGCACGTTCGCCAGCGGGGCGGGCTGGATCGTCCCGAAGCGGTACGTCGAGCAGGTCGGGCCCGACGGCTTCAAGAAGCACCCGATCGGCCTCGGTCCCTATAAATTCGTGAGCAGCACGCCGGGCGTCGAGCTGGTCATGGAGGCCTACGACGGCTACTGGCGCAAGCGGCCCTCGGTGAAACGGCTCGTCTTCAAGAGCGTCCCCGAAGCCACCACCCGGCTGGCCATGCTCAAGCGCGGCGAGGTCGACGTCGCCTACCTGCTCGACGCGCCGCAGGCGCTCGAGGTCAAGCGCGACCCGGCGCTGAGGCTGGCGTTCTCCGGGGGCATCGGGACGTACTACCTCGATTTCCTCGACCAGTGGGACGCCAAGTCGCCATGGCACGACCGGCGCGTGCGGCGGGCGGCCAGCCACGCGCTCGACCGCAAGTCCCTCAGCGAGGCCGAGACGCTCGGCGCCTCGCGTCCCACCGGCAACGTCGTGCCCCGCACCTTCGAGTTCGCGCTGCCGATCGAGCCCACCGCCTACGATCCGGCGAAGGCCAAGCAGCTGCTGGCCGAGGCTGGCTATCCCAACGGCTTCGACGCCGGCGACCTCTATCCGTGGCCGCCGTACTTCTCGATGGGCGAGGCGGTCGGCGGCTACCTGGGCGCCGTCGGCATCCGCTCGCGGCTGCGCACGATGGAGCGCGCGGCCTTCTATCCGGCGCTCGAGAGCAAGAAGCTGCACGGCCTCTGCGTCTGCATCAATGCCGTCTACGGCAACGCCGCCTCCCGCCTGTCGGAGACGGTGCCGGGCGACGGCGCGTTCGCCTACGGCGCCTACCCCGACATCGAGGCGCTCTACAAGCAGCAGGCGCGCGAGACCGACCGCAAGAAGCGCGAGGCGATGCTGCACCAGATCCAGCAGCTCCTTCACGAGCGCGTCCGCTACGCGGCGATCATGGAATACATCTGGCCGAGCGGCATCGGGCCGCGGGTGGAGGAGCCCGCGCTGATGCTGATCGATCCGTACCCGTGGGCCGCGCCCCTCGAAGAGGTGCGCCTCAAGAAGAAGTGACGGCGGCGCGTCCATGACCGTGATCGTGACGCTGTTCGCCGACCTGCGACGCTTCCTGCCGACCGGCGCCGACGGGCCGCAGCGCTACACGCTGCGCGATGGCGCCACCGTGGCCGACCTGCTGGCCGCCATCGGCATCGCGCCCGGCACCGAGCTGACGGCGGCGGTGAACGGCGACCTGGCCAGGCCCGACACGCCGCTCGCCGACGGCGCCGACGTCATGCTGCTGAGCCCGATGGAAGGAGGGGTCGGAGGTATACTCCGGCTGCCATGAGCCGACACGGATACTGGAACAGGATCCTGCACGTCAGCCTCGCCGATCGACGCACGTGGATCGAGGAGCCGGGCGACGCCTTCTTCCGCCGCTACGCCGGTGGCCGCGGCCTCATCGCCCACTACCTGCTCAAGCACGTGCCGCGGGGCGCCGACCCGCTCGGCCCCGACAACATCCTGATCTTCGCGCCGGGCGTCGTCACCGGCGCCCCCGTGCCCGGCGCCGGGCGCCACAGTGTCGGCGCCAAGTCGCCGCTCACCGGCGCCTTCGGCGAATCGGAGTCCGGCGGCTACTGGGGCGCCGAGCTCAAGCGCGCCGGCTGGGACGGGATCGTCGTGCACGGCGTGTCGCCGACGCCCGTCTACCTGTGGATCAAGGACGACGCCGTCGAGCTCCGCGACGCCGCGCACCTGTGGGGCCGGATCACCGGCGAGGTGGAGGAGACGCTCCTGCACGAGCTGGGCGATCCGCGCATCAAGGTGGCGCAGATCGGCCCGGCCGGCGAGCACCTGGTGCGCTTCGCCTGCATCGCCAACGACCTCAACGAGGTCGCCGGCCGCACCGGCATGGGCGCCGTCATGGGCAGCAAGCGGCTCAAGGCCATCGCGGTGCGCGGTCACGGCGAGGTGAAGCTCGCCGACAAGCCGGGCCTGCTGGCGATCGCCAAGTGGGTGTCGGCGACGATGAACGAGAAGCACCGCTCGTTCCACGAGTTCGGCACCGGCGCCGCCATGCAGGGCAAGAACCTCGAGGGCGGCATGCCCGTGCTGAACTACCGGATGGGCGCCGCCGACAGCGTGGCCAAGGTCGACGCGATCGCCGTGCGCGACCAGCTGCGCGTGAAGATGACGTCCTGCTACTCGTGCTCGGTGCGCTGCAAGAAGGTCGTCCACGTCGAGCAGCAGGAGGAGGCGGCCCGCGCCGCCGAGCAGGAGGTCTACAAGGGCCGCGCGCGCGTCGCCGTCGATCCGCGCTATCGCATCGATCCGCGCTACGGCGGGCCCGAGTACGAGTCGCTGGCCTCGCTGGGCGTCAACCTCGGCCTCGACGACCTCATCGCCGTGTGCAAGTCGAACGAGATGTGCAACTACCTCGGCATGGACACCGTCTCGCTCGGCGCCACGCTGGCGTGGGCGATGGAGTGCTTCGAGAAGGGGCTGCTGACGCTGGACGACACCGGCGGCGTGCCGCTGCAGTTCCACGACGCCGACGCCGTCGTGAAGCTGATCGAGATGGTCGCCTACCGCCGCGGCGTCGGCGACCTGCTGGCCGACGGCTCCCAGCGCGCGTCGCAGCGCGTGGGCCGCGGCTCCGACGCGTTCCTGACGACGGTGAAGGGCCTGGAGATGGCGATGCACGACCCGCGGCACATGCCGGTCATGCGCGCCTCGTATCTGCTCGCGCCCACCGGCGGCGACCACATGCGCCAGACCGGCAACCGCAACGGGCTGCGCAACCAGGTCGGGCTCTGTCACTTCCTGGCCTACGAGGACGACCAGGCGCTGACCATTCTCAAGACGGTCACCGGCTGGGACGTCACGCCGGAGGAGATGGTGACCGCCGCCCATCGTGGCCTCACGCTCGCGCGCCTCTTCAACCTCCGCGAGGGCTTCGGGCGCGAGACCGACCGGCTGCCACCGCGGTTCAGCGATCCGCTCCCCAAGCACGTGGGTCTGACGCGCGAGGCGCAGGACAAGGTCGTCACCGACTACTACGTCGAGCAGGGCTGGGATCCCGTCACCGGCGTGCCGACCGCCGACACGCTGCGCCTGCTCGAGCTGGAGGAAGACGCGGCGTCGTGATGCGACCGTACCGTGGCCGGGTGTGGCTCGCCGTCGCCACCGCCCTGGCGCTCGTCCTCGCCGGCGCCGGCCTGCGGATGGCCGGCGCCCAGCCGGGCGGCACGCTCGTCCTCGGTCTCGATCAGGAGCCGCCGACCCTCGACCCGCACGCGTCGCCCTCGGCGGTCACCTACCAGATCATCGCCTCGGTGACGGAGAACCTGCTCTTCAAGGGGCCCGACGGCAAGCTGGGGCCGTGGCTGGCCGAGTCGTGGACGACCTCCCGCGACGGCCGCAGCGTGACCTTCAAGCTGCGGCGTGACGTCAAGTTCCACGACGGCACGCCGTTCAACGCCGACGCGGTGAAGTTCAACTTCGACCGCATCGTCGATCCCAAGTTCAAGGCCGGCGGCGCGCGCGCGCAGCTCGCCGGCTACGCGGGCGCGAAGGTGCTCGACGAGTTCACGGTGCAGGTCTCGTTCGAGACGCCCTACGCGCCGTTCCTCACCTACGCGGCCGCCGGCACGCTCAGCATCGTCTCGCCCAAGGCGGTGCGGGAGACGGGCGATCTGGTCCACACGCGTCCGGTCGGCACCGGCCCCTTCATGATCAAGGACTACGTCGCCAAGGACCACACCACCATGGTCCGCAATCCCGCCTACGCGCGGAAGGCGCCGGGGAGCGAGCACGCCGGGCCGCCACCGCTGGAGGCCGTCGTCTGGAAGTTCATCCCCGAGGCCGGCACGCGCGTCACCACGCTCGAGAGCGGCGAGACGCAGGGCGTGTACGCCGTCCCCGCCCAGTCGCTGCCCCGGCTCGAGAAGAACCCGGCGATCCGGATCGAGAAGGCGCCGTGGCCGGGCGTGCCGCGGATCTGGCTGCTGAACGTCACCAGGCCGCCGCTGGACGACGTGAAGGTCCGCCGCGCGATCAACTACGCCGTCGATCGCGAGGCGTTCCTGGCCACCGTGTTCAAGGGCACCGCGCTCAAGGCGTCGTCCCCGCTCACCGCCGTCATGCTCGACGATCCCTCGCTGCGGCAGGCCTATCCGTTCGATCAGGCCCGGGCCCGGGCGCTGCTCGCCGAGGCGGGCTGGCAGCCCGGCGGCGACGGCCTCCGGAGCAAGGCCGGCCAGCGCCTGGAGATCGTGCTCAACGCGATCGAGTACGGCGGCGGGCCCGATCCGACCGCCCAGCTCATCCAGTCCTCGCTCCACGAGGTCGGCATCGACGTCAAGATCAAGGCGCAGGCGCGCCCGCCCTGGTACGAGGACAACTATCGCTGCGCGACCCACGGGCCCGTGATGTTCCTGCGCGCGACCGATCCCGACGGCGTCTTCTCGCTGTTCCACTCCTCGCTCGTCGGCGCCAACTTCAACTGGTCGTGCGTCAAGAACGCGAAGCTCGACGGTCTGCTCGAGCAGGGCCGGCGCGAGTCGGACGCGGCGAAGCGCCGGGCGATCTATCTCTCGATCGCCCAGCTCGCGCTCGACGAGGCACTGACGGTGCCGCTGGTCGACGAGCTGTCGGTGTGGGCGTTCCGGACCGGCGTGCAGTCGGTCAAGTACAACTTCAACGCCTATCCGATCCTGGGCGACGCCACCCTGCGCCGGTAGCGCCGCCGGCGAGGCCCGCGCGTGCTGACGTGGGTCCTCCGGCGGATCCTCGCCGTCGTGCCCGTGCTGTTCGGCGTGACCCTGGCCGTCTTCAGCATGCTCTTCCTCGTGCCCGGCGATCCCGTCAAGATGATGCTCGCCGAGTTCGTCACCACGCCCGACCAGATCGCCCAGATGCGCGCGCAGCTCCACCTCGACGAGCCCGTGCTGCGCCAGTACGGACGCTTCGTCGCCAGCGCCGCGCGCGGCGACCTCGGCACCTCGATCCGCAGCCGGCGGCCGGTGACGACGGAGATCGGCGAGAACGTCGGCAGCACCGCGCAGCTCGCGGTGGCCGCCATGCTGGTGGCCGTCGCGCTCGGCGTGCCGCTGGGGCTGCTGGCGGCGCTGGCGCGGAACTCCTGGCTGGACGTCGCGTCGATGGGCACCGCGCTGCTGGGCGTGTCGATGCCGAGCTTCTGGCTCGGGCTGCTGCTGATCTTCGTCTTCTCGCTGCACCTGGCGTGGTTTCCGGCCACCGGCGGGGGCGACCTGCCGCACCTGGTCCTGCCGAGCGTGACGCTGGGCACGATCGCGGCGGCCATCATCGCCCGGCTCACGCGCTCGAGCATGCTGGAGGTGCTGGGGCAGGACTACGTCCGCACCGCGCGGGCCAAGGGGCTCGGCGGCTTCGCCGTGGTCGTGCGTCACGCGCTGAAGAACGCCCTGATCCCGATCATCACGATCTTCGGCCTCCAGTTCGGCAACCTGCTGGCCGGCGCCGTCATCGTCGAGACCGTGTTCAGCCGGCCCGGCCTCGGGCGGCTCATCGTCGGCGGCATCCTGTCCAAGGACTTCCCGCTCGTCCAGGGCGTCGTGCTGTTCGTCGCCACGGTGTACGTGCTGATCAACGTGCTGGTCGACGTCGCCTACGCGTACGCCGACCCGCGCATCCGCTTCGGCTAGCCGCGACCGGGGACGGCGGTGAGCGTGGCGCGGCGGTTGGCGCGGCATCGGGGGGCGCTGGTGGGCATCGTGGTCCTGGCGGTGCTGGCCGTCCTGGCCTTGGCGGCGCCGTGGCTGAGCCCGCGGGATCCGATCCGGACGGCGCCGCGGGCGGCGTTGCAGGCGCCGGGCGGGGCGTACTGGCTCGGGAGCGATCAGCTCGGTCGCGACGTGGCCAGCCGGGTGCTGCACGGCGCCCGGATCTCGCTGACGGTGGGGCTGATCTCGGTGTCGATCGCGGTCGGTCTGGGCGCGCCGATCGGGCTCGTCTCGGGATTCTACGGCGGCCGCCTCGACGCGCTCATCATGCGCGTCATCGACGTGCTGCTGGCGTTTCCCGGCATCCTGCTGGCGCTGGCCATCGTGAGCGTGCTCACACCGGGACTGACCAACGTCATGCTCGCGGTCGGGCTCTCGGCGGTGCCGACCTACGCGCGCCTCGTGCGCGCCACCGTGCTGTCGGCGCGCGAGAACCTCTACGTCGAGGCGGCGCGCGCGCTGGGCAGTCGCGACCCCGCGATCCTGCGCCGCGACATCCTGCCGAACGTCGTGGCGCCCCTCGTGGTGACGGCCACGCTCGGCCTCGGCACCGCGATCCTGGCCGCCGCCGCGCTCAGCTTCCTCGGCCTCGGCAGCCAGCCGCCGCAGCCGGAGTGGGGCCGGATGCTCAGCGAGGGGCGCGACTACCTGCGGGAGGCGTGGTGGATCTCGACGTTTCCGGGCCTCGGCATCATGCTCACCGTGCTCGGCATGAACCTGCTGGGGGACGGGCTGCGCGACGTCCTCGACCCGCGCCTCGAGGTCTAGCCTGGTTAGGCGCCGAAGATCACACGCGTCCCCGTGGACGGCATGACGAGCTTTCTCGGCATCGTCGTATGCACGGCCATGATCGTGTTCATCCCACTGCAGTGCATGGGGATGACGTAGTCGGGGTCGATGTCCTTGAAGGCCTCCACGGTCCTGGCCACGATCTCGTCCGACGCCGGCGCGAGATGGAAGCCTCCGACGATGGCGTGCACCTTCTGGATGCCGGAGGCCTGCTGCGCCTGGCGGACCGAGTTGATCACCCCCGCATGACCACATGACGTGATGACGACCAACCCGCGGTCCTGCACGTGGTAGACGGTGGCATGCTCGCCCCGGAAGGTGTCAGCGACCAGATCGCCCGGCTTCGCTTCGACCTTCGTCGCTCCGAAATGGCTCGCGCCGCACGCGGAATCCATCGGTCCGGCGACGAGCCGAGCGACGGCGGGCGGCTTCTCGAAGTCGGTGACCCGCGCGATCTCGCCGGTGACGAAGGCGTGGCCCGCCACCACGGCCGGCTGCGTCGCGAGCACGACCTTGAGGCCGCGCGCCTCCAGGCCAGGGCGATCGAGCGTGCCGTAGTCGACGGAGCCGGCCGGGGTGACGACGACGCGATGGCAGAAGGTATCCTCGCCGCCCGCATAGAGCGTGAGGCCGGGCTTGAGCTTGCCCTGCGTGAGGCGGGCGAGATCGGGCAGCGCGCCGTAGTGATCGAAGTGACCGTGACTCACGATGAGCGCGTCGGCCCGCGCCGGATCGACCTTCAGGAGACCGTAGTTGTTGAGCAGACTGCCCTGGGTGGCGGCGAAGTCGAGGAGGATCTCGCGCCGCTCACCGCCGCGCACGGATTCCAGATGGTAGGCGAGGCCGTGCTCGAACAACAGCAGCCCCTTGGGGTCGAGTGCCGCCCGCTGGACGGTGATGGTGTCGAGCTTGCCGCCCCTGGCGAAGGCGTCGTAGACGTTGTCGACAACGTTGGTCATGACGAGGCGGTCCACGGTCGGAACTCCCAGCGTCTGCGCGGCTCCGGTGCCACGGGCGGCCCGACTGATGCCGCCCAGCGCGAACACCCCACTCGCAACGGCCCCCAGCCGCAGGAACTGTCGGCGCTCCATAGAACACCTCCTCGGGTCGTCGGGAGCCTACCCCACGTTCGAATCGAATACCATCGCTGTGATAGCATCCAGCCCATGAGCCTCCCGCTGGCGCCCTACACCGTCATCGACCTCACCCGCGCGCGATCCGGTCCCACCTGCGTCCGCCAGCTCGCCGAGATGGGCGCCAACGTCATCAAGGTCGAGGCCAAGGAGCAGGAAGACTTCACGCGCGACGAGTTCGACTTCCAGAACCTGCACCGCAACAAGCGGTCGATGACGCTCGACCTCAAGCACCCGCGCGGCGTCGAGGTCCTCAAGAAGCTCGCCGCCCGCGCCGACGTGATCGTCGAGAACTTCCGGCCCGACGTGAAGCACCGCCTCGGCATCGACTACGAGGCGCTCAGCGCGATCAACCCGCGGATCGTCTACGCCAGCATCTCCGGCTTCGGCCAGAGCGGCCCCTATCGCGACCGCCCCGGCTACGATCAGATCGCCCAGGGCCTCGGCGGTCTGATGTCGGTCACCGGCCTGCCCGGTCAGGGCCCGGTGCGCGTCGGCATCCCCGTGGCCGACCTCACCGCCGGCATGTTCCTGGCGCACGGCGTCCTGGTGGCGCTGCTCGAGCGCGAGCGCTCCGGCAAGGGACAGTGGGTGCACACCTCGCTGCTGGAGGCGATGGTGCGCATGCTCGACTTCCAGACGACGCGCTGGCTCATCGGCAAGGAGATCCCCCCGCAGGCGGGCAACGATCACCCGACCGGTATTCCGACCGGCGTGTTCAAGACCGCCGACGGCTACATGAACATCGCGGCCTCCGGCCAGCACATGTACCGCCGCCTCTGCGAGGCGCTGGAGGTCCGGCACCTGATCGACGATCCGCGCTTCGGGACGCCGCAGGATCGCTCGAAGAACCGCCAGGCCTGCAACGCCGAGCTGGAGAAGGCGACCGTCACCCGGACCAGTGCCGCGTGGGTCGAGATCCTCAACAAGGCCGGCGTGCCGTGCGGCCCGATCCTCAACGTGAATGAAGTGTTCGAGGACGAGCAGGTGAAACACCTGAAGCTGGCCGTCAAGATCCGCCACCCGCGGCTCGGCGAGCAGGAGGTCCAGAACCTGCCGGTGACGCTGTCGCGCACGCCGGGCAAGGTCGTCTCGCCCTCGCCCGACCTCGGTCAGCACACCGACGAGATCCTCGGCGAGCTCGGCTACTCCCGGGAGGACATCGCCGTCCTCCGGCGCGACAAGGTCGTCTAGCCCCTCGATTCCGCCCGGATCGCCGTGCTGGGACGTATACCCGTGCGGCGATGGTCATGCGAAATCGGGAGGCCGCCGGGTTCCTGCTCTCGATCCTCTTCGTCGGCCTGGCCGCGCTGCGCGACGTGTACTTCGGCGGTCTCTTCCAGCGCGTTCACCCGCTCGTCGTCGCCGTCGTCGCCTTCGCGCTCTGTCCTCTCGTGTTCCTGCCGATGGCGCTCCTCCGCGACCGCGCCGGGCTGACCGCGCTCCTGCGCCGACCGCGCGAGCTGCTGTGGATCAACGCGACGACCGCGCTGGCCTGGCTGTC
>VBPC01000129.1:4744-29174 GCA_005887895.1 Candidatus Rokuibacteriota bacterium | reverse complement strand
CGGCGCCGCCGGTCGCTCCGTGGCGGCCGCTCGCCGAGGCGGCGGCGCCGCCGCCCCGCTCGGCTCGGCCGATGGCAGCAGGCTTTCCTGCGTCCGCACCGGCGCCGCCACGCCCTGCTGGCGCAGGCGCTGCTCGACGTCTTCCACGCGCTTGAGGACGTCCTCGAGCGCGCGCGGCTGCGGCCGCCGGGTGGCCCGCACGGCGGCGATCTCGAGCTCGACGCGCGGATGGGGAGACTCGCGCATCGCCTCGTCGGCGTCGAGAAATGCGCGCAGGACGTAGAGCAGCTCGTCGAGCGACGTCGCCTCGCCGAGCGCGCGCAGCTCGTTGGCCTCGGCGTGGGGCACGTCGGCCAGCCTGGCCGTCGGCGCCGCCTTGAGGACCAGCGCGCGGCGCAGCAGCTCGATCACGTCGCGTGTGAACGCGCCGAGATCCTCGCCCTCGCGGGCGGCGCGATCGATCGCCTCCAGCGCCGGGGTCGGCTCGTGGCCGACGAGGGCGCGCGCGAAGGCCCGCACCTCGGCCGGCGCCGTGGTGCCGAGCAGGGCGGCGGTGGTGTCGGCCGCCAGCTTGCCGTTGCCGTATGCGATCGCGGTGTCGAGCAGCGACAGGGCGTCGCGCAGCGAGCCCTCGGCCGCCCGCACGATCGCCGGCAGGGCCGCCGGCTCGAAGACGATCCCCTCCTGGCCCAGGATGCGCTCGAGCGTGGCCGCCAGCAGGTCGGGCGCGATGGGTCGGAAGTCGAAACGCTGCACGCGCGACAGCACGGTGGCCGGGATGTCGCGCGGATCGGTGGTGGCCAGCACGAACACCACGTGGGCGGGGGGCTCCTCCAGCGTCTTCAGCAGCGCATTGAACGCCGCCTCGGTGAGCTGGTGCACCTCGTCGATGATGTAGACCTTGAAGCGCCCGCGCGCCGGCGCGTACTTGACGTTCTCGCGCAGGGTGCGGATCTCCTCGATGCCTCGGTTGGACGCGCCGTCGATCTCGATGATGTCGACGCCGGCCGCGGCGTCACCGCACGCCGCGCAGGCGCCGCACGGCTCGGCGCCCTTGCGCTCGGGACACAGCAGCGCGCGGGCCAGCAGCCGGGCCGTCGTCGTCTTGCCGACGCCGCGCGGACCGGCGAAGAGATAGGCGTGGGCGATACGCCCGGACGCCAGCGCGTTGCGGAGCGTCCGGGTGATCGCGTCCTGACCGACCACCGTGTCGAAGGTGGCCGGCCGGTATTTCCGGGCGAGGACTCCAGCCAGGTACTCCCGCGGCACACGAGAGGGTCGCCTTACCGTTGCTCCCTTCCGGGCCTGGCGGGGTTCGACGATTCTCATTGCGTGGGGCCCAACCTTCAACGCCGTCCCACGAGGCTCACTCAACACGGCCCGCCCTCGAGAGGGGATTCGACCCCGCTGAAGCGGATTGCGGGCTACAGGGCACCGCTAACTCCCCGTCTAGCACGGCCACGTCGCAATGATGGCGGAGGGGGTGGGATTTGAACCCACGGCACAGGGGTTCGCCCCGCGCACGGCATTTCCAGTGCCGCACCTTCGGCCGCTCGGTCACCCCTCCGGGCAGAGCGAGAAAATTGGCGGAGGGGAGAGGATTTGAACCCCCGAGGGACCTTCTGGGCCCCTATCCGATTTCGAGTCGGACGCCTTCAACCGGGCTCGGCCACCCCTCCGCGCCAGCATCACCATCGAGTGCTTTGCGTTCGCCTCGCTTACGCAGTGGGTAAGTCTACCCTAGCGCTCGCCAGACCGGAAGCGGAGGGCTCGCGGCGGCGCCCCCTCAGGCGTCGAGGGGGACGAGCAGGTCGAAGAGCGGCGCGTATTGCTGGGCGCCGAACACGTCGCGCTCGCCGGGGCTGCCGCTCGGCCGGTCGCGCCGGATGGTGAACTTGATCGCCGGCGCCGGATCGTACTCGACGAACGCCGTGATCCGCTCGCGGGGAATCGCGTAGAGCTGGCTCACCACGTCGGCGGTGAGGGCGCCGCTGCGCTTGACGAGCTCGTAGCTCTCGCGGTCGCCGAAGATGACGTCGAACGTGATCTGGTCCACGCCGGCGTTCTTGCTCCGGATCGTCTTCGCCAGCTCCACCAGCCGCTTCGTCCTCACGCGCCGACCACCTCCGTCTTGATCGTGCACAGCTCCAGCGGGTCGGCCAGCGGCAGGACGTGGTTCACCGTCCACTCGTAGCCCGGCTTGCCGCGCAGGACCTCGTCCATCATCAGCGCCGCCGTGCCCGCCGTCCCCTTGACCTCGGGCAGGCGCGCGTAGAACAGATTGCGCGTGCCCAGCGCGCAGATGATCTCCGCGTCCTCCCAGCGCGGGGCCACCGCCTCGACCACGACGCACAGCTCGTGGCCGACCGTGCGCTCCGGCTCCCAGGGCCCCATCACGCCGTCGCGCCCGTAGAGGTGGTAGTAGAGCTGATAGCGCGCGCCGGGCTCACCCCAGCGCTCCCCCACCTTGGCCCGGGCCCAGCCCACGACCGCGTCGATGTTGCGGATCGTGTACGGATCGCGGATGCCGGCGATGGCCACGGCCCGCTCCCCGACCTTGCCCGCGCCCTCCAGCTTGATGCGGTAGATGGCGTCGCGCCGGAACGTGAAGCCGGTCACCCGCGTCGTGCGCTCGTCGACCTGCTCGTAGCGGCAGTCGGTCATGTCGAGGACGCCGCCGGCCACGTGCTCGAAGAACGGATTGGCCCGCTCGTACATCGCGTGACTCGCCACCGAGGCCACCGTGCAGCGCTGCCCCGGGTGCATCGCGGTGACCGTGACGGCGTCTCGCGTCACGGTGCCGATGATGCTCTCCTTGCCCATGAACGGCTCGGCCGCGAACGAGGCGCACTCGAGCACTTTGCCGAGGTAGTACGCGGCCGCCTCGGGGAAGCCGGCCCGGATGGCGGGGGCGGCGAAGATGCAGGAGTCGCTGGAGCGTCCGGCGATGACGACGTCGGCGCCCTGATCCAGCGCGTGCACGAGCGGCTCCACGCCCATGACCGCCACGAGCCGGTCGGTGCGCGCGAGGACGTCGGGCGCGAGGTCGGCGCGGCCGTCCAGTCCCGCGATCCGCGTGCCATGGCGCAGCCGGCGCGCCACCTCGTCGCGACCGACCTCCGAATAGATCGTCGCCAGCGTGAAGGGCGCCAGACCGTGGCGCTGCGCGAGCCCGCGGATGATCTCGGCGTACTGGTTCACGCCGCGATCGGTGCCGCTGTCGGACGCCGAGCCGACGATCATCGGAACGCCCAGCCGACGGGCCGCGAGCAGCATGAGCTCGAGGTCGTGCCGCTGCCAGTCCTCGGGGCTGCAGGGCTCGTCGGCGCCGAGCGGCTGGGGGCCGATGTCGCAGCTGCCGGAGTCGGCCACGATGGCGTCGGGGCCGCGCGCCACCCCGAGGTCGAAGCTGCCGCGCTCGATCGGCGTGAAGCCCAGATGCCCCGTCGGCGACAGGATGCTCATGCGATCGGACGCGGCCGGACTCACCCGCGGACGGGCCGGCTCAGCGCCGGCGCCTGTCGAAGAACTCGCGCAACAGCGCCGCGCTGTCGGCGGCCAGCACATCGCCGGTCGCCGCCACGCGATGGTTCAGCCGCGTGTCGTCGAGCAGACGGTGGAGCGACTGCACCGCGCCCGCCTTCGGATCGGCCGCGCCGTAGACGACCCGCGCGAGCCGCGCCTGGATCGCCGCGCCGCAGCACATCGCGCAGGGCTCCAGCGTCACGTAGAGCGTCGCGCCCGGCAACCGGTAGTTCCCGGCCTTGCGGGCGGCGTCACGCAGCGCCAGCACCTCGGCGTGCGCGGTGGGATCGCTCAGCGCGACCGGGGCGTTGTGTGCGCGCCCGACGACGGCGCCATCGGCCACCACCACGGCGCCGATGGGCACCTCGCCGGCCGTTCGAGCGCGCGCGGCTTCGACGAGCGCCTCGCGCATCCACGCCTCGTCGTCGCGCAAAGAGTGGTGCGCCCTAGAGGATTCGGACCTCTGGCCTTCGGATTCGTAGTCCCTGCTCGACTCCGACGCCAACGGGTCTGGCCCAGGGACACCCAGCATATTCGCCACTTTACCATCCCGGTCGTTGGCCAGGTTTGGTTGTGCGAGGGTCGGGCCGTGTCACTGACATGCTATGCCCGCGGTCCGAAGGGGATAACACGGGTTCGATTCCCCAACGGGATTCGTAGGCTGGTGGGACAAGCTCTGACGTTCGACATCCGCGGCATCGCCTATAGGCCACAACGGCCGCCCTCCAAAGCTGTGCGGAACATCCTGGAAGTCATTTCAACACCGACGGAGCACCGGCAAGGCACAGGCGAGATGAAAGAACCCGCCGTAGGTCGCCAACAGGTCTGAGCGTTCAGCGGGCCGCGGAAGAAGGAAGGACCGGTGGCCCGTCGTGAGGCATAGCGGTCGCGGCGACGACCACACGTACCTGGTTACATCGAGCACAGAGAGCGCGCTCGGATTTCAACGCTCCAGCAGCCGCGAAGACGATGTCGCGCCATGCTGACTTGACGCGACGAGATGTCGAGGGCGAGCGCCACACAGTCGGGCAGAAGTGCCCCGCATGAGCCCCGAGGAACTGCTCAATTAGGCCGCGACGCGAATCCACTGGCGGATCATGCCGACTGCCTGACGCACCATCTGCTGCTCGCCGATGATCCGGAACCGCAAAACTGGAGATCATCAGTCTCACGGCGGGCTTCGCAGCCGTGATCTTCACACCATCTCGAGACTTGGTCGCGCAGCGAGGCGGCGCCGCCACCCCGGGACAGTAGGTCGTACGTGACCACCGCGATGCCGACCGAGCGCGGGTGCTGGCAGCCCAGGAAGCCATAGATCCAGCCAGCACGACAGCCGGCTGATAGTCGGCGACCACGCGAAGAGCTTCGTGACCATTGACCGCCACGCGGACCTCGTAGCCGAAGTCCTGAAGCGCATCGTGAAGCAGGAGCGCCACTTGCCGTTCATCCTCGACGAGGAGCACCCGACCGAGCGATGCCATGAGCGATGGACCCTCCGGCTTCGACCACGCCATTGGAGGGCTCCTGAGCGAGCGAGCCTCATCGAGCCGTACGTTATGCCTAGACTACCAAAGCCGCGATGGGGAGAACCCGACATGGGGTGCCGCCGGCCGCGAACCGGCGGCGTGTTTGGAGAGTATCGCTACAATCGTCTGAAGTTTGCATCATGGTGTGAACATCGAGCCAGAATCGAACTAGGATTATCCGATTCTGTGGAGTGTCTAGGTCATCAGCGCGAAGCGCCGGACAGCGGGCGAGGGTGAAAACGCCCGGTCGTTGGCGCCTCTCAGACTCGTTCGGAGTCTGCGCCTCCGGCTACTGCCGCTGCGAGAGTCGACGATCAGAATGCGCTGGTGGGCGCCACGCGCAATATCGCCCGCTCGGCGTTAGCAGGGTGCCACTCCATTGGGTCCGGTCATCGCCCTCACGCTTGCACGGTCCGACTGCCGGCCGAGGCGCGGCATCGCAAGATCCATGATGATGACGTCGGGTCGAACCGAGACGGCCCGCGAGATGGCCGCCTCACCGTGCCCCGCAGTCGCGCGGCGCTGGAGGATGTCGCGTGGAATCGCGTCAAGGCAGCCCGGCTGCTCCGGATCAGCTATTCTGCATTGCGCAAGATTGTCGAGTGCGGGCTCCCCGTGGCGGCTCGGCGCTCAGTCAGGACGGCGCGCCGATGGGCACGCGCACCACGAACTCGCTTCCCTGGCCTTCGCCCTCGCTGTGAGCCTCGAGGCTGCCGCCGTGGAGCTCGATCAGGAGGCGAGCCAACGTGAGGCCCACGCCGAGGCCTTCCTCGCCCTGGCACAGGGGCCGATCGGTTTGCGCGCACAGATCGAAGACGAGCGGCAACATCTCACGGGACATGCCAACGCCGGTGTCGCGCACGCGCAACACGATCGTGGCGCCCTCGCGAGACCCGATCACGAAGATCTCGCCGCCGGGTAAGGTGAACTTTGCGGCGTTGTCGAGAAGATTGGAGACGGCCCGCGTGAGACGGGCCGCATCGGCCTCGAGCCAGAGCGGGTCCACCGGCAGCGACACCGACACCCGATGCCTCCGCGCGTCGGCCAAGCCCAGCGTGGTCTCGAGCGCCGCGGTGACAATCGTCTGCAGCGTGGTCGACTGCTTCCGTAGCTCGACCTTTTCCCGCCTCAGCCGTAACACGTCCAGCAGGGCGCCGAGCACTTGGCCGAGGGACTCGACCTGTCGCTCCACCACGTCCTTCGCTCGCTGGACGGCGGGATCGCGCTCGGCCTGGCCGCGAATCGTCAGCATGGCGAGGCGGATCGGCGTCAGCGGCTTGCCCAGCTCGCGGGCCAGCATCGCCAGGAACTCGTCCTTGCTGCGGCTCTCCGCGTCGGCGGCCACCCGAGCCGCCTCGTGATCGACCACGATCTGCGCCTCCTGTTCACGGAGCCGGCAGGCGGTGAGATAGGCGGCGATCTGGGCGGCCACGACCGACAGGAGTCGAAGATGGTTCTCCGTGTAGACCTCGGTGCCGCGGACTAAGAGGATGCCCATCACGCGGTCCATCCCGACGAGAGGGACGGCCAGGTGCGAGGACGAGGCCCAGAGCGGAACGAACGGTCGATGCGCCTCGTCGGTCAGCACGGCCACGAACCGCCGCAGGATCCGGGCCACCCCATCGCGCTCCTCGGGGGCGTCAGGCTCAACGACGACTCGCGAGCCGCCGACGGCCGGCATGTCGAGGAGCCCGCAGCGGTCATACGGCACGATACGGCGGAGCAACCGGAGCGCGCGCCGGAGCCGGGGCTCGGGATCGAGCAGCCAGTCGAAGCCCTGCGCGATGTCGTAGAGCGTGCGGGCGACCAGTTGCACGGGGTCCGAGGCGCCCGGACGGTACGACGTCATCGCCGGCGCGGGCTCCTGCCGGACGAGCGCGCGGAGGCCGCGGGCTTCGGCGCGCCCCAGGGCTGCGGGACCCCCGTCAGCACCCCTCGCAGATCCGCGAATTGCTCGCCGACGTGGGCCCCGCGGCGATCGATCCGGAAGTGGCGAAGCTCGGTGATGTGGCTGGTCCCGCGTGCCTTGAGAACGGCCACGGCGCGCTCGAGCTGTCCCTGCATCTCGACGTACCGTAGCAAGATCAGGTTGTCGGCGGTGGACGAGACACCGTGGCCAGTGAGCTGTGCGGTGCCGAGCAGCTGGGCGACCTCCATGGTCATCACCGGCGTGACCCCGACGGCGCGGAAGTGCTTGGTCAGGGCGTAGACGAGCTCGCGGAACCGGCGGGGTGACGGCACCCCGAGCGACATGCTGGTGAGGCTGTCGAGCACCGCATGGCGCGCGCCGATCTTCTCGATCTGCCGGCGCGCGTGGTCGAGGAAGCGGTCGGTGACGAGCTCGACCGGCGACGTGTAGCTGATGAGGAGCCGGCCCTGCGCCTCCAGCGGCGCGAGCTTCCAGCCGAAGTTACTCGCGACCGCCCGGATCTGCGCCGGCGTTTCCTCCAGCGTAAAGAGGATTCCCGGCTCTCCACGGCGGGCGCCTTCGAGGAGGAAGTGGAGGCCCATGAGCGTCTTGCCCGTCCCGGTGCCGCCCTGGACCATCGTCGCGCTCGCCCGTGGCAGACCACCGCTGAGCAGCGCGTCGAGCCCGGCCACACCGGTGGCGACCCGGTCCGCGAGGTCCACCGGCGGCTCGCCGTTCATCTCCGGTCCTCGCACGCGAGGGTAGAACGTGAGCCCGTCGACGCCCATGTCGAAGAAGTGACGCCCGGTGACGTAGTTCGCGCCGCGCATCTTCACGATCTCGAGCTGCCGGGCCGTCGTCAGCTCCTGCCGCTCGGTGGTGAGCCGCACGATGCCGTCGGCGATGGCAAACTCCGGGGCGACGCTGATGTCCTCGGACGAGTACTCGCCGATGAGCAGGGTCGTGGTCCCCCACGCGGCCATGCTGACCGCGAGGTCGTAGACGAATGCCCGGCGCTGAACGGTGCCAGCCAGGAGGTCGTGGAGCGCCTTGAAGCTGTCGACGGCCACGAAGGCGGGCTCCTCGCTCTCGACACGCTGGATCATGTGCGCCAGCGCCTGGTCGACGCCGTCCTTTCTCAGGACGGAGCCGAGGTCGGCGAAGATGACACGCTCCTCGATCAGGCGGGCGTCGAAGAATGAGAACAGCTGCATGTAACGCATGACCTTGAGCGGCGGCTCGGAGAGCGTCGTGAAGTAGAGACACTTCTTCCCCTGCCGGGCGTGGTGGAAGAGCATCTGGAGCGCGAAGACGGTCTTTCCCGCGCCCGGCTCGCCGGCGATGACGGTCACCGACGCCGCCGGAATTCCACCCCCCAGGATCGCGTCCAGCGCGGCGGATCCGGTGCCCAACCTCTCGAGGGTCGAACCCTGAGCAGTCATTGTGGCGCCTCGTCGCTGAAGTCGATCCCCAGCTTGCGGAAGGAGGCCAGGCGTGCGAGCCGCCTGACCACGACCGGTCCCGTTAGCTCGATGAGAAGCATGCGTAACTCGACGGCCACCCCGCGCAGCGCACTCATGGCCTCCTCGTTGCCCGGCTGCCTCCACGTGTCGGGGAGACGGTATTCGTAATCGGGGCCCTTGCGGGTGACGACGACGGGCTCCGCCGACGAGCCATGCGCCGCGGTCCGCTTGATCGCTCGACGCAGGAGGGTGGCGGCGGCGGCGGTTCCGAGGACGTCGGCGAGCGACTCCCAGAGGAGTTCGAACAACTCCGCGGCGGAGCTGGGGTCCTCGACGGCGCTCACGAGGGCTTGATGCTTCGGGCCAGACTCCCGACCGCCACCGCGAGGTCGATGGGCGCGACCGGCTTGGCGACGTGCGCCTGAAACCCTGCTGTCAGCGCGAGCTTGACGTCGTCCACGCCCGCGTACGCCGTGACCGCCAGCGCGGGAATCCTGCCGCCCTGCTCGGGCGTGAGCTGCCGGATTTTTCGCAGCAGAACGTAACCACTCTCGAGCGGCATGGCGATGTCGCTGACCAGCACGTCCGGCTTCCAGCTTTCGAGCGTGGCCAGCGCCGTTCCCGCGGACGCCACCGCCCTCACGCGCGCGTCACACTGCTCGAGCACTCGGGTAAAAAGGTCGCGCGCATCGGCATCGTCATCGACCACCAGGATCCGTAAGCCCCTCAGCGTCGGCGGATCGTCGAGGAGTGCCGAGTCAGGGCCGATCGCCGGCACCCGCCTGAGGTCCGGCTCCGCCTCGGCCAGGGCCGGCAGGGTGACGGTGAACGTCGAGCCCTGCCCTTCGCCGGCGCTCTCGGCATCAATGGACCCGTCGTGCAGCGTGACGAGATGGCGCACGATCGCGAGGCCGAGACCGAGGCCCCCCTGGGCACGCGCCTCGGTGGCGTCGTCCTGGCGAAAGCGCTCGAAGACGTAGGGCAGGAACTCCCGGCGAATGCCGACGCCGGTGTCCTGGACGGCGATCTGCACCTCGAGACCCCTCAGTTCCAGCCGCACCTCGACCTTGCCCCCCGAGGCCGTGAACTTGACCGCGTTGACGAGCAGGTTCGACACGATTTGCTGCAGGCGGACGGGATCGCCAGCGATTATCGCCTCCGACGCTGGGATCACGAGCTCGAGTCGAATCCCTTTCGCATGGGCCGCCGGGCGTGCGTTCCCGACGGCCGCCTCGATCACCGGCCCCAGGGCGAGCGGCCGGATGTCGAGCCGTAGCGAGCCGGAGATGATCCGGGACACGTCGAGGAGATCCTCGATTAGCTGCGTCTGGAGCCTGGCGTTGCGCTCGATGACCTCCAGCGCCCGGCGCACCCCGTCCTCGTCGAGCTTGCCCTTTCGGACGAGCGAGGCATAGCCCAGGATCGACGTCAGCGGCGTGCGGAGCTCGTGCGAGAGGGCGGCCAGGAACCGGTCCTTCGTCTCCGACGCCTCGGCGAGCCGCAAGGACGTCTCTTCGAGCTGCCGCGAGCGGTAGTTCTCGCTCAGGAGGGTGTTCCCGAGGATCCCCAGCAGCTCGCCGCGCAGCAGCAGCCAGGAGGTCGGCACCGGCAGCTCCTTGCGGGTCACCGCCCAGATGTCGTCCGCCGGCAGGCCGAAATCGCGGCCGAGTCTCACGACTTCGCGGTGCGTGAGATGCGTGGTCAGCGCGCATCCCGCGATCGCGGCCCCCGTGACCGCCCCGCCGAGGACGAGCGTGGCCCCGACCACCGCGATCCCGTATTGCTCTTCGATGACGATCGGCGGGGTCGGACCCGACTGGCTCAGGCACTTGAGCGCACACGTCGCGAACAGGGCGGGCCCCTGCCCGCGGGAGAAGAGATCGAACAGCGGGGTGCGATTGATGGCGGGCGACACGATGCGTCCATCCGCGCTGTAGACCTGGACGGTCAGATGGTTGGCTGCGGCGTACTTTTCGAGCGCCGCCCGGCCACGATCGAGCTGAAGGACCGCCGCCGCGTCCATCTCGGCCACGGTCAGCTACCCCCACCCTGGGCGGTGTGGCGCTCGGGCGAGCGCGACACGAGACTGTAGTACTCCCAGAACGCCAGCCGGCGCGTGGCGCCGGGTGGGATCGACCGCGGCAGCACGCGCATGCCCTGGCCGTTCACGACCTCGCACTCGCGGGTCGTCCGGTCGAAGGCGTTGGCACGCATCTTCGCGATCGTCAGCGCCTGCCGGAACGTGTCGCCGAGCTCGACCCAGTTGAGGAGGACCACGTTGTCGACGAGCGAGCTGACGCCGAAGGGGCCCATGACAGACGACATCCCGAGCAGCTCGGGATTCTCGTGGTTGTAGAGCGTCGTGACCTGGTGCTCTTTCATGAGCGCCACGACGGCGTGGAAGAAGTCGCGAAAGCTCCGGCCGGTGGGCCCCAGGCTCGAGCCGTAGGTCGACAGGCTGTCGATGATGGCGCGCCGAGGCTTGAATTCCTTCACGATCTTCTCGAGCTGCAGGAAATGACGGTCGATCTCGATCTCCTGGGGCCGGTCGTAGACGAGCCGTACCAGCCCTCGATCGATCGCCGGCTTGAGATCGATCCCGATGCTCGCCGCGTTCCGCATCACCTGGGCCCGCGGCTCATCGAGAGTGAGCATGATGCTCCTCTCGCCCAGCCGGGCGCCTTCGGCAATGTACTGCAATGCCATGACGCTCTTGCCGGAGCCCGTGATGCCGACCACGAGCGTCGTGCTGCCGAGGAAATAGCCGCCGCTCATCATCTCGTCGAGCCCTGGCACGCCGGTCGTGACACGCGTGGAGGTGTCATAGGCCGCCGCCTCTTCCCGCGCGAGGTCACGAGGGGCCTGGACCCGGCGGTAGACCTCGAGCCCCTTGCCATCCACGATCGCGAACGAGTGCCGCCCCATCCGGTAGTCCTGTCCCCGGGCCTTGATGATCTCGATCGAGCGCTGCACCGCGCGCTCCATTGGTTCGAGCCGGAGCTGGATGACCGTGTCGGCGATGAACTCCTCGGGCAACGCGGCCGCTACTCGGCCGCCGTCGGTGGCAGCCACCTCCACTCCGAGCATCGCGGTGAGCCGCTCGCGCTGGAGCCCTTCCGCGAGGAGGTGGAACGCCTCGGGCGTGTTCCATCCGGCGTCGCCGTCCCCCACGGCCCGCCGGACGAGGCCGTCGACGAAGATCCGGCGCGCTCCGATCGCCGCGGCCTCCTCAAGGAGGAGGCTGTCGGCCTGCTGGATCTCCTGCTGGAACACCTGACGCGTCGTGAAAACGATCTTGAGCCGCCCCTGCCGCTCGAGCTCGGGCAGGTCCCAGCCGAACAGCGCCGCGTCGCGGATGAGCTTGTCGGGCGACACCTCGAAGAGCACGATGAGGCCGGGCTCGCCGAACTCGGACACGCCCCGGTAGATGAACTCCATCCCTAGGGTCGTCTTCCCCGTCCCGGCCCCGCCCTCCACCAGGATGACGCTGCCACGCAGGAGACCGCCGGACAGGATGTCATCCAACCCTGCGATGCCGGTCGCGACGAGATCCCGCTCAAGCATGGTCGATGTCCCCCATCGTCATGACGGTCGCACGCGGAACAGGCCACGTTGGCTTCGCTCGCCGTTCTGCGCCTGTCGCTGCTTCAGCAATTCCTTCAGCGCGTTCCGCCCATCCGGGATCGCGCACACGCGCCGCAGGGGCTCCAGCCAGTCCTCGACGTGATCGACTTCGAGGACGTACATCCGGCCGGGGGTGCCGTGGTTGAGCGTCCGTTTCAGGAAGCCGCCGCCAAGCAGTCGGTCGAGCGCGCGCGCGACCTGCGGGAGCTCGTAGCCGACGTAGGCTGCGAGCTGCTCGCTGCTGAGGACGACCCGCGGATGCCGCGAGAAGAAGAGCAAGAGATCGAGGTCGCAGGCGTCACGCAAACCGGCCGCGTCCACGAGCCGCAACGCCACCGGGTCCGTCGGGGCGATATTCTGAATGCGTATGCTCCTTTAGATGGACATCACGACTGGCATAGAGCAAGGCTTCGGGCGCTTCATCCTAAGCCCGCGATGGTGACGGCGCAAGGCTTAGCAGCCCGTGGTGGAAATCATTCCGATGAGCCCGTTGCGGCGAGCGGGAGAAATGAGATGCCGCCGAGAGATAGAGATCGCGGGACGCCGATCCGCCGCGCCAGGACCCTTTCGAGGGCGCCGAGAAGCGAGGACACCAGCCACAGCACAAAACACGGCTGCCGACGGCCCTGAAGGCCGCGCGGCGTCCCACGCCCGAACACGTGCCGCATCAGGAGCCCGAGATTGAAGGCGCCCGCGTGGACGATCAGTCGCTTGAGGATGTTCGGATGCCCGCGCAAGTGAATCCGGCGCAGCCCGCCGGTGTCATAGACGTGCGCAAACGTCCGTTCGACGTACTCGCCGCGGCGCCGCATCAACCGCTTCCCGCGCGGGCCCCCGACGCGCCGGCGATTGCCATAGACGGGTTGCTGGGCCTCCGGCTCCTTGGTCCAGCACCGGCGGCCGCGATCGGGCTCGGCGAGATAGGACCGGAGGCCGAGGGTCCGGAGGGTGAGCAGGGTGTCGTTGCTGTGGTAGCCCCGATCGCCGATGAGGTTCGTCGGGGCACTCGCGTGCACGGCCGCCAGCTGCTCGGCTGCCGTCAGCGTCGTCGCGAGCAGACTCGTCGTGTCGCCGACGTCGGCCCCGTGCAGCGTCACCGCCACCAGCGCGCCGGTCTCCAGATCGACGGCGTGCTCGACCTTGTGGGCGAGGTGCGTCCGCCCGTCTTTCATCTGCGTGACCTTGGCATCGGGGTCCGACGGATTCACCCACTCGGCATTGGCCGTCCGCTTCTTGCGCCGGCGGTCGAGCCGGGCCAGCGCCTCGCGCGTCGGCGTCTTGAGGCCCGACGCGGCGGCCAGCCGTGTGAGGAACTGCTAATAACTCTCCCCGGTGTCCCGCCGTACGATGCTTCGCATCGCGGCGTTGGCCTCGAGGGTCGTCGCATCCACGGCGAGCGTCTTGCCGCGGAGCAGGTGGGCCTCAACCAGGCGCTCCTGCACCCACGTGAACACCGCCTGGTGCGCCTCGATGTCGATCAGCCGGCGGGTGCGCGAAATCGTCGAATGATCGGGGGCCGCCTCGTCCAGCCCCAGCCCCAGGAAATGCCGTACCGCCAGCGAGTCCGCCGCCCGCCAGGCGATCCCGCGCTCCGAGTCGAGGCCTTCGAAATAGCCGACCAGCAACAAGCGGAAGTACCGGCCGGGGGCGAGGCTGGGCCGGCCCATCACCGGCGCGTAGAACGGACGACACTGGTCCTCGACAAACCGATCGAACCCGGCGCCGTCGAGGACTTCATTCAGGCGCACGTAGAACGGGTGGCCCGGCGACACCGGCAGCTCGGTCGTGGGAATCCACAACGGCGCTTGCTCGCTCTTCCGTTTGCCCATCGCCATAGCCCGCAGTGTACGATCGCGCGCGCCACGGCGATGGCCTTTCACCGACTTTCACCACGGGCTGTTAACGCTCGGCGGGCGTGTTGTTGGGCAGCTTTGCTCGAAAAGTCCCATCGGGCGTGGCGTTTTACAAGACCTCCCAGCGGGGCTCTCTCAATCGGTTGTCGTGGACTGAGAAATCCCCGCGGATGCCCTCATCGGGAATCCGGTCCGCCCGATACCTCGAGCCGTGCATGTTAAAGTTCCGCTATGGAGATCGCCGCCACGTCGACCTTCCTTGGGCTATTGATCATGTTGTTTTCATGTTTCGTTGCGGGACGCAACCCCGACCTGATCGAACGCGCCCGACGGCATCCGACGCCGACCGGCGTACTGCCAGAGATCGCAATCGACTTCGGCTACTGGCTGCTCAGACCGTTCCTCGGGATGTTCCGGTTCGTGAACATGACGCCAAATACGCTCTCACTGTTATCGCTTCCGGCCTCAATCGCGGCGGCCATGACTATCGGGATGGGGCGCTTCGGCTTCGGCGGTCCACTGTTGCTGCTCGCGTTCGGGCTCGATGCGTGGGATGGTCTCTTGGCCCGCGAGACTGCGGTCGCGACTGACGCGGGCGAAGTCGTCGATGCGACGCTCGACCGTTTCAACGACGTCGTCGTGATGCTTGGGTTCCTTTACTATTATCGGCTCGACGTCGTTCCGTGGCTCCTCGCTGGCGCGGCGCTCGCCGGGACCGTCGTCGTCAGCTATGCGCGAGCAAAGGGGCAGGCGTTCGGAATTGATCCGAACTTCGGCTACTTTCAAAGACACGAACGGGCGCTCTGTCTCGCCGTTGCCGCGACGTTCGCGCCGGCGATAGCGATGCTCGGCGGAGAGCCCATGGAGCACCCGCGTTACTATGCTGTCGTGCTCGCGCTCGGCGCCGTGGCGGTCGGTACGAACATCACGGCGGTCTCGCGGGCGTCCTTCGTGATCAAACGACTGCGCACGCCGGCCATCATCCCCGGCGACTCGCCTGTCGTCAGTTCAATTGTCCCGCGGCCGTGAAGGTCGGTCGGACTCAGCCACCGAGTCTCGGTCGACGTGGGTAGAGTTGTGTCGAGCCAGCGATGGAGGAGTTGGAGCTCGGGCGCCTGGGGTGGAAGCTGAGTGCGCTCGAAACGCGTGAAGCCGAGCGGCACCCAAGTTTGCCGGGCGGTACGCCGTACGCGGCGTCCGGTTTCGTATCCCGAATGTTCAAATGACCTTCCTCGTTTTCGAGGATGACCTTCCGACTGCAGGCGCATCGGAGGCCGGCCGTGAGCGATGCGAACACGTGCGAGGTTCCCGCCAGCGTCGGTCTTCACTCGCCGCGTTCGCTGCCGCTCACCCTACAGCCCCTGCGACTAAGCTGCGTGTTTCGATCCGGTCGTCATCGCTTGTCGCACGACTGCGTGGCCGCGGGCCACTCGCCACCAGTCACCTGACAACCAGCCCGGGGGGACGCAGCCGGGTCGGTGTGGCCACTGCTCCTGTCATCAAACTGTTCGCCGAGCATAACGTTCGTCAAGGATTCGTGGAGCCGGGCATGTTCGAGAGGATCGCCAAGGAGCTGCCTGAGCCAGTCGATGACGTAGTCCGGTTCGCGTACATGAGCGGCTGGCGGAAGAACGAGGTTCTGAGCTTAATCTGGTCGGACGTGGACCGCGAAGGTCATCGCGTGACGCTTCGACGGGAGCTTTCAAAGAACGGTGAGCCGCGTGTGCTTCCGCTGACCGGCGCGCTTCTTGAGGTGATTGAACGGCGGTGGCGCTCGAGGGAGTACAAGGTCGGCAAGAAGGACACGGCGCTGGCCCCGTTCGTCTTCCATCGCGGGGGCCATCGTATCGTGGACATTCGCAAGGCGTGGAAGGCGGCTTGTGAGGCTGCCGGCCTCACCGGACTGCTGTTCCATGATCTTCGTCGGTCAGCCGTGAGGAACATGGATCGCGCCGGGGTGAGCCAGCCGGTGGCGATGTCGATCACGGGGCACAAGACCGTCAGCGTGTACCAGCGCTATCGGATCGTGAACGAGGACGACCGTCGTGAGGCGTCGGAACGCACGCTGGCCTCGCTGAAGGCAGCACCGTCGTCGAACGTCACGCCGATTCAGGAGGGCAGAGAGGGGCAGCGGTAGAGGACCACGAAGGACCGCGCGCGACAGGCGACGCTCCTATCCGCGCGATCTTTCGCGGTTTTGGTGGTGCGCCCTAGAGGATTCGAACCTCTGGCCTTCGGATTCGTAGTCCGACGCTCTGTCCACCTGAGCTAAGGGCGCATGGCGCCGCCAGATCACCGACGCGCCCGCCGGCGCCTCCCAGAGGCTCCAGGGGCGCGTCCGCTGGTCCCTCAGGGCTTCTGCACGGAGCGTGGCGGCGGCGGCGGATTCGGGACGGACGTGGCGCCTGCCGGAATCCAGACCCAGTAGTACGGCGACGTGCCGGTGCCGTCACCGTGCAGCTCGTAACGGCCCTCGGGGTACGTCACGACGCGGCTGTTCGCCGGCGCCACCACGACCGTGCTGGTCGGGCTGGCCGCGGGAACGGTCTTCTCACGGTAGACGCAGCCGCCGAGCGCGACGGCGGCGCTCAGGGCCAGCAGAGAAATCGAAAGCAATCGTGTCTTCATCGCTGACACCTCACAGGCACGGTTCGGTCTCTGACCCTGAAGTGCAACCGCCCTGCCAGCGACGAGCTGCGGGCGGGCGGTCAGAGCCCCGTGCGGCGGCTGGCGTCGTGGTAGACGCACCACGCGCAGAGCGCCGCGCCGGCCGGCGGCTGGGGCCGCTCGAGGACGGCCAGCACCTCGGCGAGGAATCCGAAGAGCGCACCATCGTCGCGCGCGATCTCGACCCAGCCCACTCCGCCGCTGAGTGCGCCGGCGCCGCGGGCGTCGCCCGTGAACTTCTGCGGCTCGAAGACGAGCACCCCCAGGCGCGTGATCGGCCCCGGAGCGCTGGCGCCAGGCGCCGGGTGTTCGAGCGCGTAGGCGCAGGCATTGAGCCGGCGGCCGTGGACGGCCACGTGCCCCGGGCGGCGCTCGCCGGCGGTGACGGCGACGAGCGCGTAGCCGCCGTCGTCGAGCCGCACGACCGCGTCGAGCGGGCCGCGGATGCGGCACCGATGCACGGTGTCGGGCAGGTGCACGTCGATCACGTGCGAGTCCACCGAGCGCTCGCCGCGCTCGAACACGCCGGCCGGCGCGTCGGCGGCGATCGCCTCCGTCCGCCGGCCCTCGCAGCATGCCTTCATCTGCGCGTCGAGCTGCGCGACGAGCTTCGACGGGACCGGGCGCGGGCGGGGAAAGCCGCACGCAACCTCCAGATAGACGCAGCGGGGGCACTCCTCCCACAAGCTGGCGACGTCGGACGGGCTCAGCGTCCAGCAGCGGCTGCTCATGGACGACGCGTCAGGCGCCGGCGGGAACCGCGCCGTCGACCACGGTGCGGTAGTTCGGGTCCCGGCGCAGGCGCCACACGTAGGCGTCCACCACGAAGTGATGGATGTTGATGACGGCGACGACGAGCTGCGGCGTCAGCCGGGCGTCGTAGCCGAGCGCGACGTAGGCGTCGGGCCACGCGACGAAGAGCACGTAGGCCAGGGCGACGCTGGCGCCGTAGAACGTGCCGGCGTGAACGAGCGGGCCGTGGCGGTTGCCGGGACGGCGCGTCCGCTCGCGCACGTGGAAGATGGACGCGATCGCCAGATACTGCACGCCATGGAAGAGCGCCGCCCAGAAGAACGCGTTGATGTAGTTGAAGGCCGTCCACCAGATCGCGTTGACGACGACGAGGCCCAGGCTGATGAGCGGCAACGAGCGGCCGCGCCGCCACAGCAGCGCGACGACCGCGAGCGGCGCCGCCAGGGCCAGCGTGGACACCGCGGCGCCGGCGCCGAAGCGCAGCGTCTCCAGCACCGGCGGGCCCGCGATGCCGAGGTGCCGCAGCACGACCCCGATGCCGCCCTGCGGCCGCAGCAGCGCCCAGACGAACGGCAGCAGGCACGCCGCGCGCAGCAGGCGCTTGTCGTCGTCGTCGAGCCGACAGTCCGATCGATAGGCGTACATCGAGGCCAGGCCATAGGTCTGCGCCGCGTAGTGATACGGCGACCACACGAGGAAGACGGCAAAGACGTAGGGAACGAGTCCGGGCACGAAGGTCAGGATCGCCGTGAAGGCGACCAGGCACGCCACCGGGAACCCGACCGTCAGGAACGGCCACCGATGGACGGCATCCGGCGTGGCGTACAGCCGCACGGTCGACGCCGCGAAATGGGCGAAGTTGCCGAACAGGAGGATCGCCGGCACGTGGGCCTGGCTCAGGCGAAAGCCGCTCGCCCAGGCGGTCGCGCCGACGATCAGGCTGAGACCGCCGCCGATGACGAGGAGATCGAACAGCGGACTGACGAACGGACGGCCCAGCGCCATCCCGCGCACGGTGGGCGCTGTCGGCTGAGCGGCCGCGGAGAGCGTGCTCATGCCCTTCGATCCACCTTAGCCGATCGGTGCCCGGCGAAGAAATATCGCGTCGGCGCGGTTATGCTGAACCATGGAACGCGAGCCGCCACGCGGGTTGCTGTACCACGCCGACGTGCTGAGCGAGGCCGAGGAGGACGACCTGGCGGCGCGCCTCGCCGCGCTTGGGTTCCTCGCCGTCACGATGCGCGGGCAGGTCGCGCGGCGGCGCACGGCGCATTTCGGGTGGATCTACGGCTACGAATCCTGGCGCATCACGCCGGGGCCGGCGCTGCCCGGGTTCCTCGAGCCGCTGCGCGAGCGCGCGGCCTCGCTCGCCGGCGTCGCCCCGGCGTCGCTGGCCGAGGCGCTGCTGACCGAGTACCCGCCCGGCGCCGGCATCGGCTGGCATCGTGACGCGCCGCAGTTCGGCGTGGTGATCGGGGTCTCGCTGCTGAGCGCGTGTCGTATGCGATTTCGGCGCGGCGCCGGGCCGGCGCGCGAGACCCGCGCGGTCACGCTGGCGCCGCGCTCGGCCTACGTGTTGACCGGCGAGGCGCGCCAGCAGTGGCAGCACAGCATCCCGCCCACGCGCGCCCTGCGCTATTCCGTGACGTTCCGCACGCTCCGGCAGCGCAGTGTGGCTACTCGAGCCGCTCGAGGAGGCCGACCGTGAGCGCGACGGTGACGTCGGTCATCGCGATCGGGCGCTGCCACGACTCCCACGCGTGCGTCTCGAGCGACAGCGTGTCGCTGACGTGGCCGAGCCAGAGGCTGCGCACCCCGCAGACCGCCGACGCCGCATAGAGCGGCGCAGTCTCCATGTTGATCGCCTCGGCGCCGAGCGCCAGCCAGCGCCGCACGGCGGCGGGCGTCTCCCGATAGAGCGCGTCCACCGTGGCGACCGTCACCGGCGTCACGGCGACGCCCAGGGCGGTGGCCGTCGTGGCCAGCGCCGCGGCCAGCCCGGCGTCGGGCCCGACGTCGGCGGCGCTCGTGTACGCGCGGCTGGTGCCATCGGTGACGAGGCCGCGCGCAGCGAGGATCTGGGCGCCCTTGCCCAGCGCGCTCACGAGACTGCCGGCCACGCCGAACCCGACGATCGTGCGGACGCCGAGGCAGGCGAGCTCCTCGACCAGGATCGCCGTCTGGGGCGCGCCCCAGAGACAGCGGCCGACGAGCACGATGCGGAGTCCGCCGAGCGCCGCCTCGTGGACGAACGGGCGCTCCAGCGATCCCTCCAGACCGTAGAGCACCTTCGTGCCGACAGGGCGCGCGTTGAGCTTGCGGACCAGCGCATCGCCGCCCGTATCGCCGCGAAAGCACAGGATCGCCGTGTCCCACGTCGGGCGGGGGCCGGCGCCGAACCGCAGCCCGAGCAGCGCTTCCGGTGTGATGTAGCTCGGCCCGTCCGTCATCTCCATGGCTCGACCCTCGTTGCGCGAGTCCCGCGCCGCGACCAGGGCGGCGCCAGTTACTGACCAGGTGCGCGCGGGCTCAGCACGTCACCGAACAAGCGCTTGCCGAGGACGAACGCCTGCGCGAGCGGCGTCGCGACGCCGGGCTCGTCGGGCTGCGTCCGTCGCCAGTTCCGCGCGTGGTCTTCCGACCGGAAGAAGTTGAGCAGCGTTCAGGTCGAAGTGCAGACGCGCCCGCCCTCCGCCCGCTGGCCGACCCAGACCAGCACCCCCTCACCGCCGACTGGACCCGTCGGCCCGACGTCGAGCGCCAGCGGCTCACCGCAATCGTGGCAGCGCGCACGGATCCCGACGCGACGGCCGAGCATCGGCGCGAGGCCGAGGGCGTCGATGGCACAGCAGGCGTAGCGCGCGCGGCCGTCGCCGAAGTCCACCGCGAACGCATTGGGCGTCGCCGAGAACGGATAGGCCACCGCGACACGGTCCCCCTCGAGGACGATGAGGTCGGCGGCGTCCAGGCGCTCGAGCGCGGCCCGCACGTCCCTCACCGTTCGTTCGCGGAGCCGGCGGGCGATGTCGTCCGCGCTCACCGGGCCGCCCGTTTCCACGAACGCGCGGATCACCGCCGCGAAGACCGCGTCCTCGCGGGCCGCCCGACGACTTGCCCAGCGCGCCTCGAGCTCCGGGCTCACCAGCTCGTCGGCGCGCTTGATCTCGAACATCATGCCCACCCCCTCGTCACAACCGTCCGATCAGCTTCGAGCCCACGTCGTCGACATAGCGTTCGAGTCCGGCGGCATCGAGCCGGGGCGGCGGCATCAGGATCAACCGATGCACGCCCAGCGACGCGAACTTCTCGGCCGTGGCCAGATCGATCGGGGTGCCCCGTCCCGGCGTCACGCTGATCTCCAGCGCGCCCAGCTCCGCCGGCCGCACGGCCGCTGCGCCGGCCTGCCGGAGTCCCTCGAGGGCCGCGGCGGTGGCGTCCACGTCGAGCGCGAAGCCGTACCAGCCGTTGCCGCTCTGCACCGCCCGGCGGAACGCGGCGGGCGTGCGGCCGCCGATGACGATCGGCGGGCCCGGCCGCTGGACGGGCTGCGGATGGGCCTGCACGTTGGCAAACGACACGAAACGCCCGCGGTGCGCCGGCTTGGCCGCGCCCCAGATCGCGCGCATGGCCGCCAGATAGTCGTCGGTGACGGCACCCCGATGCTCGAACGGCGCGCCGAGCGCGCGGAACTCCGGCTCGAGGTACCCGACCCCGATCCCCACGATCGTGCGCCCACTGGAGAGGGCGTCCAGGCTGGCCAGCTCCTTCGCGAGCACCAGCGGGTTGCGCTGAGGCAGGATGATGATGCCGGTGCCCAGACGCGCGCGCGTCGTCACGGCGGCGCAGTACGTCAGCGCGATGATCGGATCGAGGATACGCTCGGTCGGCGCCATCGGCGACGGCGGCGCCTGCGGATCCGGCAGGACGACGTGCTCGCCGCCCCACAGCGACTCGAATCCGGCCGCCTCGGCTGCGCGCGCGATCCGCGCGACGACGTCCGGATAGCTGCACGCATACGCGTTGATCGAGAAGAGACCGAAGCGAAGGGCCACCGCGTCCTCCTGACCGTCAGGTACGCGCATGAGAAGCGGCTTCGGCAGGGTTGTCAAGGATTTGCCGGGTGTCAACCGAAGAGCCCGATCATTCGTCTACGTCGCATGAGGCGCTTTCGTCCCGGCAGTCGGGGCTTCACGTTGATCGAGCTGCTCATCGTCGTGGCGATCATCGGCATCCTGGCCGCCATCGCCGTCCCGCTCTACGCCAACGTGCAGGCGCGGGCGCGCATCGCCAAGGCGCAGGCCGACACGCGGGCCATCGCCTCGGCCGTCAGCATCTACTCCGCGCTCTGCGGCGGCCTGCCGGACAACGGCTCGTCCGCCACGAACTGCCCCAGCGCCACGAACCAGTCGGGCGCGCTGCCGACCGTGCTGCTCACGCAGCAGACCAACGCGCAGAACCAGGTCGGCGGTCCGTTCCTGAACTCGACCCCGACCCTGCCGGCCGGCTGGACGGGCTCCGGCACGTCGTACAAGTACTCGAGCAGCGCCGTCGGGACGTTCATGCTCTGCGGCAGCGGTGACAGCACGGCCGCGGACAGCAACGGCGGCGCCACCTGCCCGTAGGCATCGCGCGCGTCATATGGCCAACCGTCCGAGGACGGCGAGGAGGCGGAGATGACGTTGGTGGGAGTGCTGAAGCCGGCCATGAACGCCGTCATGCACCTCTATCTGGTCACGCACGGCGTGAGCGTCCCGCCGGGGAGTGAGCCCGGCGACCTGGCTCGTTCCATCTGGTCCCTTACGTTCGGCTCTCTGGCCAGCTGGCTCGGCGCCTGGCTGACGACGCCGCTGCTCTCGTTCCTGCCCCGGTTGTAACCGGACCGGGGCGGCGGCCGCCCGCTCAGCGGCGCTTGAGGATCGACGTCTCGCCGGGATTGATCAGGTCGCCGGCCGTCCAGCCGTGAAGGTCGTATTCCGCCAGGCAGCGATCGGCGAATTCCTGCAGCTCCTTCGCCTTGCCGGAGGCCATCGCGCCGAGGAGGGCGTAGCGGCGGATTTCTTCGTGGCTGCCCGCATAGTTGATCTCGTAGAGCTCGTGGCGCCCACCGAACTCCGTCCCGACGGCGTCCCAGAGCAGCTTCATGAGCTTCACCCGGCCGACCGCGTCGATGCCGTTCGAGCCGCGCAGGTACTGGTCGAGGTAGGGCCGGAGCTCCGGCGTCAGGAAGTCGCTGGCGTGCGAGTTGAGGAAGATGAGGCCGCTGGCGACCGTCTTCTCGATCAGGTTCTTCACCTGCGCGTACGCTTCGGGCGCGAGCACCTGGTAGGCGACGGCCGAGGCCGAGTTGGGCAGCACCGCGCCGCCCTTCCACGGCTCCGCCATCGACGCCATCGAGTCCGAGAGGCCCCAGAGCATGCTGCGCAGCGCGATGACCTCGCCGACGTTGGCCTGCACGCCCCGGTAATCCTTGGTCCCCGTGATCTCGACCGCCTTCAGGAGCAGGCCGGTGATGAAGTCCAGCTTGACAGCCAGCCGCGTGCAGCCCTGCATCATCGCGCGCGGGAGGAAGCCGGTCTGCGGGAAGAAGTTGTTGGCCTTCTCGACGTCGCGGTAGACGAAGACGTCTTCCCAGGGAACCTCGACGTTGTCGAGGACGAGGATCGCGTCGTTCTCGTCGAGCCGGCTCGAGAGCGGGTAGTCGAAGGGGCCGCCCAGTACGGCGGCGCGGTACTCGTTCGAGGCCCGGCAGATCAGCTTGCAGCCGGCGACGCCAGTCGGGATCATGAACACCACGGCGTAGGCCGGATCCTGGACCGGAATCAGGCCGTGGTGCGCCACGAAGGTGTAGTTGGTCAGCGCCGAGCCCGTCGCGACGACCTTGGCCCCCGATACGACGATGCCGCGACCGGTCTCCCGGACGACGTGCACGCAGACGTCGGAGGCGCCGGCCGGCGGCTGGCCGGGCGCCGTGTTCCGGTCCACCGGCGGGTGGATGATCGCGTGGTTGACGAACGGCACGCGCGCCTCGCTGCGCCGGTACCAGCGCAAGGCGTTCTCCTGGTACGGCGCGTAGAACTCGGCGTTCGCGCCCAGCGTGCCGAGGAAGGCCGCCTTGTAGTCGGGCGAGCGCCCCATCCAGCCATAGGTCACTCGCGCCCACTCGGCGATCGCGTCGCGCGCCCGCAGCTGCTCGGCCGCCGAGTACGGCACCCGGAACCACGCGTGCGTGTACCCGCCCGACTCGGACGGCACCGTCAGCGTCTCCCGCGTCTTCGGGTCGTGCAGCGCGTCGTAGAGCCGCGCCAGCATGCGCGCCGAGTTGCGAAAGGCCGGATGCTCCGTGATCTTCTTGACGCGCTCGCCGTAGATCCACACCTCGCGCCCGTCGTCGAGGCTGTCGAGGAATTCCTTGCCGGTCATCGGCGTGGTGGGGGCCATAGCGCAACCTCCTCTGGCGCCCGGTACGCTAGCCCATCGCGTGGAGGCGGTCAAGAAAGGTTGGGGCTCGGGAGGGGGCGCCTGGGTTAGAACGGCAAGAGGGACATGGGGACGGAAACGGGGCTGCTCGTCGACGGATTCATCGTGCTCTTCTACTTCGTCGCCATCACGGGCATCGGGCTGTACATGGGGCGGCGAGAGCGGAGCCTGAACGACTTCGCGCTGGGCGGACGGCGCGTGCCGTGGTGGGCCGTCATGGCGTCCATCATCGCCGCGGAGACGAGCGCCGCCACCTTCCTCGGCGTGCCGGGCGAGGGGTACACCAACCGGAGCTTCGCCTACGTCCAGCTCGTGCTCGGCCTCATCATCGGCCGCGTCATCGTCGGCCACGTCTTCCTCAAGCCCTACTACACGTACAAGGTCTACACCGTCTACGACTACCTGGGCGTGCGCTTCGGGCCGGCCACCAAGGCGTACGTGTCGGCGCTCTTCCTGGTCATGCGGACGCTGGCGTCGGGCACGCGGCTGTTCATCCCGTCGCTCGTGATGGTGCTGGCGTATCGCATGTTCGTGTCGGGCGGCCAGGTCACCTTCAGCCAGCAGGCCGTCACCCGCGTCGCGCCCTATCTCGTCGCGATCGTCGCGCTCACGGTGGTCACCTGTCTGTACACG
>VBPC01000129.1:0-4697 GCA_005887895.1 Candidatus Rokuibacteriota bacterium | reverse complement strand
TGGCAGGCCGTGCCGCAGCTGCAGACCCACGAGGGGTATTTCCTGCACGGCTTCGAATCGAGCGTCATCGCACACTGGAAGGAGAGCCACCAGCTCGCGGCGCTCGGCGTGTGGGACTACGTCCGCCTGATCCTCGCGAGCGACTACACGCTGTTCTCCGCGCTCATCGGGGCGACGCTGGGCAACATGGCGGCCTTCGGCACCGATCAGGACATGGTGCAGCGAATGCTGACCGCGGAGACCCACCAGAAGGCGCGTCGCAGCCTGATCACCGCCGCCTTCATGGACCTGCCGATCGCCTCCGCCTTCGTGTTCATCGGCATCCTGCTGTTCGTCTATTACCAGAAGGACCCGACCTTCCGGCCGGCGGCCACCGCCGACGTGTTCGGCTCGTACATCCTCAACGTGATGCCGGTGGGGATTCGCGGGCTCGTGCTGGCCGGCATCTTCGCCACCGCCATGGGGTCGTTTTCGGCGGCGCTGAACGCCCTGGCCACCGGCGCCACGAACGACTGGTACATCCGCTGGGTGCGCGGGCGCGGGCCGATGCACTACGTGCGCGCCGCGCGCTGGTTCACGGTGCTCTTCGCGGTGCTGATGGTCGTCGTCGCCGGGGGCTTCGCCTACGCGAAGGTGACGACGCCGAACGTGCGCATCATTCCGGTCGTGCTCGGCATCGCCGGATTCATCCTGGGCCCCATGCTCGGCGTCTTCCTCATCGGCATGCTCACCGGGCGCCGCGGCTCGGACGCCGGCAACATGCTCGCCATCTCGGCCGGTCTCCTGGCCACCGTGGTGGCCGGGCGGCTGCACATCGGAATCCTGCATGCAGTGGCCGGGGCGCTCGGCGTCGACTGGACGTTCCGGCAACCGGCGTGGATGCCCGACGTCTCGTTCACCTGGTGGGGGATGATCGGCGCACTGGTCGTCTTTGGCGTGGGCGTCCTGTTCCGCACGCCTGACCACGTGCTGCTCTCGGCGGCCCGCCACGTCGAGAAGGCCCAGACGGCCGGCGATGTTCCCCTCGCCCTCCGCGAGGAGCGCTGATCTCACACGGCGCTGATCAAATACCGTCCCGCTCCCTCGGGTATCTCAGCCCCCAACACGCCGAGCCGGACACGGCTCGCCTGCTCTTCCGTCAGTCCCTCGAACGTCGTGCGCAGATCCGCACATGCCTCGACCGTCATGGCCTTCACGAGTTTATACGGAGGGACGCCGGAAACGGGTGGAGCCACGAGGAACCCGCGCATCGACCTCACGAACCGCTGAGCTGCGGCGTTTACCTAGCGTGAGCCAGAAACCCTTCGAAGAGATCGTCGCCGAGCACGGGCCGACGGTGCTCCGGGTGTGTCGCGCGGTCCTGGGCCCGGTCGACGCCGAGGACGCGTGGTCGGAGACGTTCCTGGCCGCCCTGAGCGCCTACCCGCGCTTGCGCGCGGGCAGCAACATCGAGGCGTGGCTCGTGACGGTCGCGCACCGCAAGGCACTCGACCACGTGCGCGCGGCATCGCGGCGGCCGATCGCGACCAACGAGCTGCCGGAGCGCCCCGCCAGGGACAGCGGCTCCGCGGGCTGGGAGTCCGGCGTGTGGAAGGCCCTCGAGGCCCTGCCACTCAAGCAACGACAGACGATCGCCTACCACTATCTCGTGGGGATGCCATACCTGCAGGTCGCCCAGATCGTGGGCGGCAGTCAGGACGCCGCCAGAAGAGCGGCGGCCGACGGCATCGCCACCTTGCGACAGACGTTGTTGAAGGGAGAGTCCCGATGATGAACGAGCGCCGCGCCAAGGTCGACGAGAGCGGCCTGTTCGCCGCGTTGCCCACCATCGACGAAGAGGTCAGCCGCAGGCTACACCGGCGCCTGGTGGAGGCCGCGAACGCCGCGGGCGTTCTCGACGTGGCCTACCGGACCATCGACACCCCCGTGGGGGCGCTGCTCTTGGCCGCGACCCAGAAAGGTCTGGTACGGGTCGCCTACGCCAGTCAGGACCACGACCGCGTGCTGGACGGCCTCGCCCGCGACGTGAGCCCCCGGATCTTGCAGGATCCTGCACGGCTGGACCGCGTCGCGCGGGAAATCGAGGAGTACTTCGCCGGCCGGCGCCGCGTGTTCGGCGTGCCGCTGGACCTGCAGCTCTCGCACGGCTTCCGCCGCACGGTGCTCTCGCATCTGCGGGAGATCGGCTACGGACAGACCGCCAGCTATGCCGCGGTCGCGAAGGCGTCCGGCAACCCGAAGGCGGTTCGCGCCGTGGGCAGCGCGTGCGCGAGCAATCCCCTGCCCGTCGTCGTGCCCTGCCACCGCGTCGTGCGGAGCGATGGAACCATGGGACAGTACGTCGGTGGCGTCGAAGCCAAGGACGCCCTGCTCACGCTGGAGGCGACAGCATGAGCCCGGTCTCATCCTGTCGCGACGGCGCCGGAGGCAGTGGTCGCGCGGGGGACATCGACACACGGGTCGAGGCGGTCGATTGGGCGAGCGTCTCGACCCATCTCGACGGCTACGGCTGGGCGATGTTCCGGAAGCTCCTGACCGCCGACGAGTGCGCGACCATCGCCGGTCTCTACGACGACGATCGCCGCTTCCGGAGCCATGTCCTCATGGCGCGGCACGGCTTCGGGCAAGGTGAGTACAAATACTTCGCCTATCCGCTGCCGGACATCGTCGCCGATCTTCGCGCGGCGCTGTATCCGCGGCTGGCGCCGATCGCCAATCGCTGGAACGAGTCGATGGGGATCGCCGCGCGTTACCCGGACACGCATGGCGAGTTCATCGCGCGATGTCACCAGGCGGGGCAGACGCGGCCGACGCCGCTCCTCCTGCAATACGCCGCGGGCGACTACAACGCGCTCCACCAGGATCTGTACGGCGCGCATGTCTTCCCGTTGCAGGTGACGATCCTGCTCTCGGAGCCGGAGAAGGACTTCACCGGCGGCGAATTCGTGCTGACCGAGCAACGGCCACGGATGCAGTCGCGGGCCGAGGTGGTGCCCCTACGTCGGGGCGACGGCGTCGTCTTCGCGGTGCAGAATCGCCCGGCGCGAGGGACCCGCGGCACCTATCGCGTCAATCTGCGGCACGGGGTGAGCCGGCTGCGGTCCGGCCGTCGCCACACCGTCGGTGTGATCTTCCACGACGCGACATGATCCGGGATTTGTTCGAGGGTGACGAGCGGGACGTGCACCTCGCGCCGGGAGCGATGCTGCTGGGCGGATTCGCGCGCCGCTTCGAAGGGCCGCTCCTCACCGCCTTGCAGCGGGTGCTGGAGCTCGCGCCGCTTCGCCAGATGGTCACGCCCGGGGGCCATCGGATGTCGGTCGCGATGACCAACTGCGGGACAGCCGGCTGGGTCACCGACCGAACCGGCTACCGCTACGAGCGCCATGATCCGCAGAGCGGTCATCCCTGGCCGCCGATGCCCGCGGTCTTCGCCGACCTCGCTGTTCAGGCGGCAGCCCGGGCGGGATTCGACGGCTTCGCGCCCGACGCGTGTCTCGTCAACCGGTATGAGCCGGGGGCGCGATTGTCGCTGCACCAGGACAAGAACGAGCGGGATCTGGAGGCCCCGATCGTATCCGTCTCGCTCGGACTACCGGCCGTCTTCTTGTTCGGGGGCTTGCGTCGACCCGACACGCCGCATCGCGTGCCACTGGCTCACGGCGACGTGGTGGTCTGGGGAGGTCCCGCCAGACTTCGCTATCACGGTGTCCTGCCGCTCGAGGAGGGATATCACCCGTTCATGACCGGGCACCGTATCAACCTGACCTTCCGGAAGGCGGCCTGACCCGGCGGCATGCCAGCCGGCGAAGAGGACGAAGCGATGGGAGACAGACGGCAACTTCTGAAACGACTCGACACGGCGTGGGCGGCCTTCAAGGAATCCTACGCGGGCTTGTCGGATGCGCAGCTGATGGAGCCTGGCGTCACGGGTGCCTGGTCGGTCCGAGACATTCTCGCCCACGTGACCACGTGGGAAGAGGAGGCGCTGAAGCACCTGCCGCTCATCCTCGAAGGCGGCACGCCACCACGGTACTCCGTGCTCTATGGCGGCATCGATGCCTTCAACGGCCGGATGACGGAACAGAAAGGAAGCTTCTCCCTCTCCGAGGTACTGAGTCAGCTGGACCACATCCACCGCAGGCTGATCGACTTCATCCAGAGCGCGCCTGAAGACCAGTTCATCCGCGAGACGCGCTTTCGTCGCCGCCTCCGGCTCGATACGTATGGCCATTACCCGAAGCACGCCGAGGGGATATGGAAGTGGCGAGAGCAGCGACGAGCCCGGTTCGCCGAACGGCGGAGGGCCGAGGAGATCATAGATCGGGATCTACCGTTCATAAATCCGAACGGACCGATTTGACGTTTTATTGGATGAGGGCAGATCGGTCCACTTGCAGCGGATGAGATTGCATGAAGATTGCGCAGTTGCTCCTCGTTGACGCCAACCGGGATAACCTGGACATTCTCACGTTCATCCTCAGCGAGAAGTATCGTGTTTCGGGTCACGGTTCCGTTTCGGAGGCGCTGACGGCTCTTGAAGCGGCCGGGCCAGATCTGTTGTTGCTGGATATTGGCATGAGTCCTGTCGACGGCGTGCAGTGCCTCGAGGCCGTCCGAGGCATGCCCGGGTACGGCAGCATCCCCGCCATAGCGTTGACCGCGTACGCCAGCGATGTTGACCGGGAGGCCTTCCT
>VBPC01000128.1 GCA_005887895.1 Candidatus Rokuibacteriota bacterium | reverse complement strand
CCGCCTCTACTGGGCGCCATCAGGCTGGGGAGCGTGCGGTAACGCCAGGCGGGAACGGGTCCCACAGACCCCGCCCGGGCCCGCGCACGCGGCGCGGCGGCCACGGGCAGGGGACGACGGCACGCCAGCACGCCGGCGGACAACGCATCAGCGAGCAGCGGTGGCGCTGCCGCCGCGGTCGCTACTCGCGTTCGACGACTCTCAGGGGTTGGGGGAGGTTTGGGCGGAGGCGGTCGTGGAGGGATTTGGGGAACGTCACGGTCGTGGGGTCGCCGTCGCTGACGAAGCGGTCGGCGGGATGTTTGTCGAAATGGGTCAGCCAGTACGTGAGCTCCTGGCCGAGGGCCTGGATTCGGGGGAGATGGACGGGATCGAACCTGGTGGAGAAGGGAGAGTGGGCCGCGCCGCCGGCGACCATCAGGATCGCCTCGTGGCGGTACGTCGTGCCCTTGGCGCTCCCGCTCAGCGCCCAGCCGACCTCGCGCGGATAGACGCCGTGCGGCAGCGCGAGCGTGCGGAACTTGTAGTCGGGGATGTGGCGCTGCACCCAGATCTGGGCGTCGGCGAGCTGGCGGCGGACCACCGGCTCGTCGTACTTGCCCAGGTTGGCGTGCCAGAGCGTGTGGTTGCCGAGCTCGTAGCCATGCTCGACGAGCCAGCGGAGCTTGCGGGTCACGTGCTCGGGCTGGTTGAAGAACCGGTTCGGCGGATCGGCCCCCGGCAGGACGAAGAACGTGGCGGCCCGACCGAACTCCGGCTTCTCCTTGATGAAGTCCTCCAGCACGCCGACGCCGGACTTGGGGTCGATCTCGAGCTGGCCGTTGTGCTCGACGTAGCGGAACTGGCCCGGCGACGAGTCGTCGAAGGTCAGGACGACCGGCGTGGTGCCGGCCGGAACGGTGATCCTGCCCTCGACCAGCGCGCTCAGGCTCTGCAGCCGGTAGCCGCCCGCGTAGAGCGTCTCGAGGTCGCGGCGGAAGTTCTCCGGCGTGCGCGTCCAGCGCTCCTCGGGGTAGTCGATCTTGTGGTACTCGAGGATCATGATCCGGCCCAGCTCGTTGGCTCCCGGGGGCTCGGCCGTGACGAACGAGGCGAGGATCAGCGCGGCGGTCAGGAGCAGCAGGAGGACGAGGATCAGCCTCATCGCGCGGCCAGGGCGTTCTTGGTGCGCAGCGCGGCACCGGTGTAGTCGTTGCGCGGGTTCCACAGCATCCAGCCGGCGCCGCCCGACTCCTCGGCCGCCCGGATCTGGGCCTGCACTTCGTTGACGCCGAAGATGCGCCGGTCGAACGCGTAGTCCTTGAAGTCCTGCAGCCACGGCCGCACGCGCGCGACGCTGCCGGTGGAGCGCTTGCGGATGAGCCGCACGCTCTCGAACACGACCTTGTACGGCACCTGCACCGGGTTGGCGTAGCCCGGAATGCCCTTGTGGTAGCCCGAGGGATAGACCATCGGGCAGATGAAGTCGAGGTTCGGCGCCAGCTCCTCGATCCGCTGACCGATGTCGGTGTCGTTCTCGTTGAACGCGGTGTAGCCGAACACGTCGGCCCCCACGAAGGCGCCGATGGCGCCGATCTCGCGCCGCGCCCGCTCCAGGAACGCGGCGATTGCGGGCAGCCGGGTCTCCCTGTTGTTCGGTCGGGCGTACTTGGCCGCCCCGAGCTTGCCGTCGGTCGGGAAGCGCACGTAATCGAACTGGACCTCGTCGAAGCCGCGCCGGACCGCCTCCCTAGCGATGGCGATGTTGTAGGCCCAGACCTCCTCGCGGAAGGGATCGACCCAGGCCAGTCGCTCGTTGTCGATCCACGGCTTGCCGGTGCGCGTGTCGATGATCGCGAGGTCGGGCCGGGCGTTGGCCAGGATGTTGTCCTTGAACGTCACGATGCGGGCGATCGTGTAGATGCCACGCGCCTTGAGGTCGGCCATCATCGCGTCGAACTCGCGCAGCGTGGCCGGCCCCTGGGCGCCGACGGCCAGCGCCGTCTCGACCTCCGTCGGGTAGATGATCCACCCGCGGTCGCCCTTGACGTCGATGACCACGGCGTTCAGCTCGGTGCGGGCGGTGAGGTCGAGGACGCGGCTGCGGATGCCGCGGTCGCCGAAGCCGAAGTACGTCAGGTAGGCCGCCTTGATCGTCTGCGGCTTCAGCACGGCCTGGACGGTGCCGCGGGTCGGCGGGATCCAGAGCTTCTCGAAGCCCGGCGCCTTCACCAGAAGGGCGGCGTCGAGCGGGTGTCGAGGACGCGCCCGGTCACCGTGGACGATGGCCAGGGGACCTCGGCCGTGGGCTCGGTCGGCTTCCAGGGCCTGCTCTGCGATGGCGGAACGCGCGCCTCCAGCCGGGGCCGGGGCGGCTCGGCCGGCGGCGGCAGGGGCCGGGCGATCATCGGCGGCGTCCCGGCAGGTCGGCCGGGCTCGGTGACCGACGGCAGGGGCGAGACGCCGGTCGGTGGCTCTGTCCCGGGCGGCAGGACGGCGCCGACCGTCCGGCGCACCGGCGTGGCCCCCGGTGCCGCCGGCGACAGCACGGCATACCCCGTCACGACGGCTACGGCAAGAAGGAGCACGGTGTAGCCGCCGTCGAGGAGATTGCGTCGCGTCGCGGACTGCGGCAGGGCGTCGAGCATTCCCTGTTTCGACAATAGCGATTCGCGCAGAACGCTGCAAAGGAAAATTTTGCGCACTCGCGATTGCAATCACGACAACCGACGTACAATCGCGCGCATGGCCGTCGCCCTCGGCTGCGAGGTCGCGCGCTCCCGCATCCTCGACGTACGCGGGCTTCGGTTGCACTTCCTGGAATCCGGACGCGCGGGCGGGCCCGTGCTCTGCTTTCTGCACGGGGGCGCCGCCCACGCCCACTGGTTCGACAAGGTGACACCGGGCCTGGTCGATCGGTTCCACGTGATCGCGCTCGATCAGCGCGGTCACGGCCAGAGCCAGTGGGCCGAGCCGCCGGCCTACGGGACCGAGGACTTCACGGCAGACCTGCTGGAGCTGATGGACCGGCTGGGCTGGCGACGCATGGCCGTCATCGGCCACTCGATGGGCGGTCACAACGCGATGACGTTTTCCGCCTGGCATCCCGAGCGTGTGAGCGCGCTCGTCATCGTCGACTCGCGTCCGGCCATCCCGCCCGAGCGGCTCGACTTCATGCACGCCCGGGGGCGGCGCCTGCCGCGAGCGCACCCGAGCCAGGAGGCCGCCATCCAGGCGTTCCGGCTGCTGCCGCGGGAGACGTTCGCCGAGCCGGCGTTCCTGGCGCACCTCGCCCGCGCCGGCATGATGCCGCGCAACGGCGGCTGGGGCTGGCGCTTCGATCCCGCCACGCACGGCGCCCGGAGGCCGGTCGACGCGTGGCCGCTGCTCGCGCAGATCACCGCGCCGACGCTGGTCGTCCGCGGCGCCCTGTCACCGGTCCTGCCGGCCGAGATGGCCGAGCGCCTGGGCGCCGCGATCCCTCGCGCCACGCTGGTGACCGTTCCGAACGCCTACCACCACCTGACGCTCGACCGCCCGGTCGAGTTCACCGCCGAGCTGCTGCGCTTCCTCGACGGAGCCGCCCTCTAGGGAACCACGCGCTCGAGGCGAACGGCGCAGACCTTGTATTCGGGGATCTTCGAGGCGGGGTCGCAGGCGGAGTTGGTCAGGAAGTTCGCGGCGGAGTCCGCCAGCTTGACGAACGGCACGAAGATCGCGCCGGCGCGCACGGCCTCGGTCACGTGGGCGTAACCGGTGAGCTCGCCGCGCCGCGACTCGACGCGCACGCGGGCGCCGCTGTCGACGCCCAGCCGCCGCGCGTCGCTCGGATGGATCGCCACCTCCAGCCGCGGCGCCAGCTCGAGCAGGCCCTGCACGCGGCGCGTGAGGGTGCCGCCGTGCCAGTGGTAGAGCAGGCGGCCGGTGTTCAGCACGAACGGATAGTCGGCGTCGGGCAGCTCGGCCGCCTCCTCGATCTGGCGCGCCGGCACGAAGCGCCCCCGCCCGCGGGGGAAGGACTCGGCGTAGAGATAGCGCGTGCCCGGATGCCCGGGCGTCGGGCACGGCCACTGGATGCCACCCTCGCGATCGAGCCGAGCGTGCGAGAGGCCGCCCAGGAACGGCGTGAGCCGCGCCATCTCGTCGAAGATCTCGGCCGGTCCCGCGTAGTCGAACTGGCGGCCGACGTCGACGCCGAGGCGACGCGCGACGCGCCCGGCCAGCGCGGCGGTGATCCACCAGTCGGGCCGCGCCTGGCCCGGCGGGGACAGCGCTGCCCGCACGCGCTGGACGCGGCGCTCGGAGTTCGTGAAGGTGCCTTCCTTCTCGGCGAACGCGGCGGCCGGCAGGAAGACGTGGGCGCGCTCGGCCGTCTCGTGCATGAACAGGTCCTGGACGACGAGGAAATCGAGCTGCCCGATGGCCTTCTCGGCGTGGTGCAGGTCGGGCTCGGACAGCAGCGGGTTCTCGCCGACGACGTACATCGCCCGCGTGTCGCCGGTGAGGCAGCCGTCCACCATCTCGGTGACGACGCGGCCGGTGCGGCCGGGCGGCCGTACGCCCCACGCGGCCTCGAAGCGCGCCAGCGTCTCCGGCACGTACATCTGGTAGCCGGGCAGGTTCGTCGGGATGCAGCCGGCGTCGCCGCAGCCCTGCACGTTGTTCTGGCCCCGCAACGGAGAGATCCCCGAGCCCGGACGGCCGAGCTGACCGGTGACGAGCGACAGGTTCAGCAGCGCGTGCGCGTTGTGGATGCCGTTGACGTGCTGGGTGATGCCCATGCCCCAGATCAGGCACGAGCCCGAGAACCGAGGCTTCGCGTACCAGCGCGCGGCCTGGGCGATGTCGCCGGCCGGGACGCCCGTCACGCGCTCGGCGTAGTCGAGCGTATAGGGCTCGAGCGAGCCACGCCAGGCGTGGAAACCTTCGGTGCGCGCCCGGACGAACGCGTCGTCGTGCAGCCCCTCGTCGAGAATGACGCGCGCCATCGCGTTGAAGAGCGCCACGTCGGTGCCCGGCCGCTGTTGCAGCCAGAGATCGGCCTGGTCGCACAGGTCGACGCGCCTGGGATTGACGACGACGAGCCGGGCGCCGCGACTGACCGCGCGGCGGAAGCGCACGGCGATCACCGGGTGATTGGACGACGCATCGGCGCCGACCACCATCAGGCAGCCGGCTTCCTCGTAGTCCTGGTACGAGTTGGACGTGGCCCCGGAGCCCATCGAGATCAGCATCGCCTCGACCGACGGCGAGTGGCACAGGCGCGTGCAGTGGTCGACGTCGTTGGTCGCCATCACCACGCGGCAGAACTTCTGCACGAGGTAGCCGTCCTCGTTGGTGGCCTTGGCGCTGGCGAGCGCGCCGAACCGCCCGCGGTGGCGGGCGAACCCCTCGGCGGCGACGTCGAGCGCCGCGTCCCAGTCGACCTCCACCCAGCGGCCGTCGCGCTTCACCAGCGGTGACGTCACGCGGTCGCGCGAGTGGACGAAGCCGGTGGCGAAACGACCCTTCACGCACAGCATGCCGAGGCTCGAGCGGTTGGCCGGGACGTCATCGGCCATGACGGCGAGTCGGTCGCCGTGTCCACCGCCGGGCGCTGCCGCTTCCTCCGGCCCCACGCGCAGCCCGATGCCGCAGCCGACGCCGCAGTAGGGGCACGTGCTCTCGACGGTGCGCACGCTGGCGGCCGGCGCTTCCTTGGGCCGGATCGCGCCGGTCGGGCACGTCGCCACGCACTGCCCGCAGGAGGTGCACACGGACGACGCCAGCACGCCGTCGCCGAAGACGCCGACCTTCGTCGCGTGGCCGCGGCCCAGCAGGGCGATGGCCCCGATCTGCTGGACGTCGTCGCAGGCGGTCGTGCAGCGGCCGCAGAGGATACAGGCATCGCGAGCGAGGACGAAGAACGACTTGGTGTCGTCGACCTCGAACTGATGGAGCGGCGACCAGGTCGGCGGGCGCTCCCCGTGACGCTGGAGCGCGGCGCCGACCTGGTCGAAGGTCGTCTCGGCTCGGGGCGCCTCCGGTGTCAGCATCGAGCGAGTGAGATCGAGCACCGTCGTGCGCACGCGCACGACCTCGGGATGCTGCGTGTCGACGATCATGCCGTCGCGCGCGGGCAGGTGACAGGCGGCCGGCGTGCCGCGCAGGCCGTCGACGTGGACGAGACAGGTACGGCAGGCGCCGAGCGGCGGGCGGTCGGGATCCTTGCACAGCTGCGGCAGCGGCAGGCCGAGGCGGTTCACGCCGTCGAGGACCGTCGCGCCCTCGGCCAGCTCGACGCCACGGCCGTCGATCGTCAGCCTCATCGCCTCATGATACGCCGAACTCGCGAGGGAACTCGTCGAGCGCCGACAGCACGGCGAGCGGCGCCGCCTGGCCGAGACCGCAGAGCGAGGCGAGCTGGATCGCCTCGGCCAGCTCCTTGACGCGGCCCTGGTCGAGCGGCGCGTCCAGCATCGCCAGCAGGCGCGCGGTACCCTCGCGACACGGCGTGCACTTGCCGCACGACTCGCGCGTGTTGAAGGCCAGCAGCGCGCGCACGGCGGTCCGCACCGGCAGCGAGTCGTCGAGCGCCACCACGCCGCCGGTGCCCGGATTGACGGCGCCGCGCGGGATCAGCGGCTCGTCGAACTGCCGGCCCGGCACGACGCTGCCCGAGGGACCGCCGACCACCGCGGCCGTGATCGGGCGGCCCGTGGACGAGCCGCCGCCGACCTGCTCGATGAGCGTGCGCAGCGTGCAGCCGACCTCCATCTCGACGACGCCGGGCCGGCGCAGGTGGCCCGAGAGACCGAACAGCTTGGTGCCGCGACCGCCGCCGAGGCCGGCGAACCAGGCGCCGCCGCGCTCGACGATCGACGGCACCGCGAACAGCGTCTCCACGTTGTTGATCACCGTGGGCTTGCCATAGAGGCCCGCCTCGACGGGAAACGGCGGCCGGGTGCGCGGCATCGCGCGCCGGCCCTCGAGGGACTCCAGCAGCGCCGTCTCCTCGCCCAGCACGAAGCCGCCGGCGCCGCGACGGATCTCGACCTCCAGCGAGAAGTCGGAGCCGAGGACGCGCGGGCCCACGAGACCCCAGCTCTGCGCCTGCTCGAGCGCCACCGCCACGCGCCGGGCGGACAGCTCGGCCTCGCCGTGGATATAGAGGATGGCGCGCGCGGCGCCGATGGCGAACGCGGCGATCAGCACGGCCTCCAGCAGCCGGTGCGGGTCGCCTTCCATCAGATGGCGGTCCTTGAAGATGCCCGGCTCGCCCTCCTCGCCGTTGACGACGAGGAACTTCGGCGCGCCGGCGGCGGCGCGGCACGCGGCCCACTTCACCGCCGTCTGGAAGTAGGCGCCGCCGCGCCCGGTCAGCCCGGCCGCCCGCACTTCCTCGATCACCGCCGCCGCGTGGCCGTCCTCGAGGGCGCGCGCGAAGGCGGCGTAGGCGCCGTGACGGAGCGCGTCGGCGATGTCGTAGGGATCGGCCATGCCGCAGCGCTCGATGAGCAGGCGCCGCTGGGGCGCCATGACGTCGTCGCCGGCCGCCAGCTCGCGCTCGGCGACGCCGGCGGCCAGCGCGTTGAGCAGGCGCGGCACGGCCTCCACGGTGATCGGGCCCGTGGTCAGTCGCGGTCGCCCGTCCCGCAGGACCTCGACGACCGGCTGGGCCCAGCACATGCCGTTGCACCCGGCGGCGACGACGCTGAAGGGCATCCCGCGGCGCACCGTCTCGGCGCCGAGCGCGTCGAACGTCGCCGCGGCGCCGACGGCCAGGCCGCAGGTGCCGAGGCCGACCGCCAGCCGGGCGCCGGTGCGTCGGCGCTCGGCCTCGCGCTTGAGCGCGGTGAACCGCGCGCCCGGCGAGCCCGCCGACGGCAGCGTCGCCGGCGGCCCGCCGCGCCCGGTGGCCGGCGTACCGTGGTGCGTGGACGCCGCGCGCAGGAGCGTCTCGACGTCCCCCGCCGCCACACGCCCGCAATACTCGTGATCGATCTCCACGACCGGGGCGCTGGCGCAGGCGAACGCGCAGTCGAGCTCTTCCAGCGTGGCGGCGCCGTCCGGCGTCGTGTGGCCGGCGCGAACGCCGAGCGTCTGCTCGCACGCCTGGAGGATCGCGCGGCCGCCGCCGGCCAGGCAGGCGACGCCGGTGCAGACGCGCACCAGGCGCCGGCCCGGCGCGCTCAGGCGTAGCTCGGGATAGTGGCTGGCGACGCCCCAGACCTCGCTCTTGGGCACGCGCAGGTGGGCGGCCACGGCGTCGAGCGACTCTGGCGACAGCCACCGTTCGGTGCGCTGCACGGCCTGCAACGCCGGTAAGAGCCACGTGCGCTCACGGGGAAACGGCCCGAGCACATCGGCCAGCGACATTTCGACGAATCGTACCACGCACGTCGTCGGCGTCCGGCCGCTCAGCGGTCGAGCGAGTCGACGAACGCCTTCAGCGTGGGACGCCACTTCGCCCACTCGGGGCCGCTGGCCGTGTGACCGAACTCCGAGTCGATCTCCAAGTACTTCGCATTGACGCCGGTCCGGCCGAGGCCGTCCATCACGTCGGGCGCGATCGAGGGCGGGAAGAGCTTGTCGGTGCGCGACAGCACGTTAGTAGCGGTTCGTGTCGATCGCCTTGCCGGGACCGATGAGACCGTCCCACGGCCCCGCGGCGGCGTCGGCGGCCGTGTACTTGCTGGCCATGTGCTGGCTGGACGTGAAGCCGTGCGTGACGCGAATGGCGTTGCGCCCGTCCGGGGCCAGTCGACCGTAGGTCTCGTAGGCCAGCGCCATCTCGGGCAGCACGCGCCCGCTCTCGAGCCGGTAGCCGGACGTCGTGAAGATCCGCTTGACGACGTTGTCGAGCAGTCCCGACTCGGCGACGACGGCGACGAGGGGCGGCATCGGGGCTGGCCTCCGGTGGCCGGACACTTTACGCCGTACCGACGTGAAGCGCGATGGTGCCCAGCCCGAGGCGGCGATAGTGCACGTTGCGCAGCCCCGCCCGCGTCATGAGTTGCGCCAGCCCGGCCGGCGTGACGAAGCGCTCGACCGATTGCGGCAGGTAGGTATAGGCGGCGCGGTCGCGAGCCACCAGCGCCCCGATGAGCGGCACGACGCGGTTGAAGTAGAGCCCGAACAGCGCGTCCCAGCCCGGCAGGCCCGGCCGTGTGATCTCGAGCGTGGCCACCAGCCCGCCGCGCCCGGTGACCCGAGCCATCTCGGCGAGGCCGGCCGCGAGATCGGCGAGGTTGCGGAGGAGGAACGCCGAGGTCACGCAGGCGAACGTCGCGTCGCGAAACGGCAGGCCGAGCGCGTCGGCGGCCAGCAGCGGCACGCGCTCCTCGCGGCGCGCACGGAGCTTGACGCGCGCGTGATGCAGCATGGCCTCGGAGAAGTCGGCGCCGACGACACTGTGCGCGGGGCGCGCGGCGCGCACCGCCAGCGCCAGATCACCGGTGCCGGTGGCGAGATCGAGCGCCAGTCCGGGGGGCGCCGGCGCCACGGCGGCGGCGGCGACGCGGCGCCAGGCGTGATGCTGCCCGCCGGTCATGAGCGAGTTCATGAGATCGTAGCGGGCGGCGATGCGCGTGAACATCGCGCGCACGGCCTCGGCCTTGCCGGTCATGGCCCGAGCCTATCGGCGCCAGAGACCGCCGACCACCGCCACCAGCACGATCACCGCGATGTAGCCGTTGACGTTGAAGAACGCCACGTCGAGCCGCGAGAGATCGTCCGGCCGGACCAGCGAGTGCTCGTAGACGAGCAAGGCCACCACGGCCAGCCAGCCGAACCAGTAGAGGGCGCCGAGGCCCATCATCGCGCCCAGCAGGGCCAGCGCGCCCGCCGTCAGCAGGTGGTTGACCTGGGCCACGGTCAGCGCGAGCGGAATGCCGAAGCGCGCGGGCACCGACTGCAGGCGCTGGGCGCGATCGACGCCGACGTCCTGGCAGGCGTAGATCAGGTCGAAGCCGGCGATCCAGACCGTGACCGCCAGCCACAGCACGAGGGCCGGCGCGTCGAAGCGGTCCCGCACGGCGATCCACCCGCCGGCGGCGGCGATGCCGTCAGTGAAGCCGAGGATCCAGTGCGAGGCCCACGTGAACCGCTTGGTGTAGGAATACCCGACCAGGAAGACCAGCGCGAGCGGCGCCAGCGCCAGGCACAGCGTGTTCAGCATCGCCGCCGCCACGAGCATCAGCCCGGCGCCGGCCGCGGCCAGCGCTCGCAGCTCCCAGACGCCGAGGCGGCCGGTGGGCAGATGGCGCCCGGCGGTGCGCGGATTCCGCGCGTCGATCCAGCGGTCGATCACCCGATTGCTCGCCATCGCGCAGGTGCGGCCGCCCACCATCGCGAGCGTCACCCACAGCGCCGTCCATCCGCCCGGCCAGCCGTCGGCAGCCAGCACCATGGCGATGTAGGCGAAGGGCAGCGCGAAGATCGTGTGCTCGAACTTGATGGCCTCGACCAGGTGCGCCGCCTTGCTCAGAGCCCGTAGTCCTTCCAGCGCCGGGTGACGAGGTCGCGGACCTCGTCGCTCATGCGGATCTCGTCCGGCCACGGCTGGGTGACGTCGTCGAGCGGCCCCTTCTCGGTCGCGTCCACGCCCAGCTTGCCCCCGTAGCGGTGTCGCAGCGCCGCGTGATCGAGATCGTCCATCGGCCCCTCGAGGATCACGAGATCGCGCCGGGGATCGATGTTGCCCGTCGCCCGCCAGGCCACTTCGGAGAGGTCGTGGACATTCACGTGCTCGCTCACGACCACGATGGTCTTGGCGAGCATCATGAGCCCCATCCCCCACAGGGCCTGCATGACCTTGCGCGCCTGGCCGGGATAGCGCTTGCGGATCGAGACGACGACCAGGTTGTGGAAGATGCCCTCGGCCGGCATGTTGACGTCGACGATCTCCGGCAGCATCAGCCGCATGATCGGCAGGAAGATGCGCTCGGTGGCCTTGCCGAGCCAGTAGTCCTCCTGCGGCGGGCGTCCGACGATCGTGGTCGGATAGAGTGGTCGCGCGCGGCGGGTGACCGCCGTGAGGTGGAACACCGGATAGTCGCGGGCCAGCGAGTAGTAGCCGGTGTGATCGCCGAACGGCCCTTCGAGCCGTCGCTCGGCCGGATCGACCCACCCCTCCAGCACGATCTCGGCGTGGGCCGGCACCGCGAGGTCGTTCGTGCGGCAGCGCACCATCTCGACCCCGCGGCCGCGCAGCCAGCCGGCGAAGACGATCTCGTCGAGCCCGGGCGGCAGCGGCGCCGACGCCGCGTAGACGACCGCCGGGTCGCCGCCCAGCGCGACGGCGACGGGCATGCGCTCGGTCGCGTGATGCTCGTGCTCCGCGCCGCCCTTGTGCGTCTGCCAGTGCATGCCGAGCGTGCGGTCGTCGAACACCTGCAGGCGGTACATCCCGACGTTGCGGGCGCCAGTTCTCGGGTCGCGGGTGAAGACGGCCGGCAGCGTGAGGTAGCGGCCGCCGTCGCCGGGCCAGCACCTGAGGATCGGCAGCGCGCTCAGCGAGGGGGCGGCGATCTCGACGATCTCCTGGCAGGGCGCCTGCTGGACGTGCCGGGGCGCCGCGCGCGCGACGTCGATCAGCGTGACCAGCTTGCGCCAGCGCTCGGCGAAGGTGCCGGGCAGCCGCGCGTCGACCAGCTTGGCCACACGCTCGCCCAGCTCGTCGAGGCGCTCGACGCCGAGCGCCCACGCCATGCGGTCCTCGGCGCCGAAGGCGTTGACCAGCACCGGCATCTCGAAGCCGGCCACCCGCTCGAACAGCAGCGCCACGTTGCCCTCGCCGGGCGTCTTCGACACGCGGTCGACGATCTCGGTGATCTCGAGGTCGCGCGAGACCTCCACCGGCACCCGGCGCAGGCGCCCGCGCTGCTCCAGCCGCGCGACGAACTCGCGCAGGTCGGTGAAGGCCATCTAGTCCTGGTAGAAGACCTTGACGAGCCAGCCAGCCACGACGGGAAACGCCAGGCTCGGCACGACGCGCACGGCGACGAACCGCCAGCCCATCAGCGGCGCCTCCCACGCGATGATGCGCTGCATGCCGAATAGCGACCAGGACGTCATGTAGGCCACCAGCGGCGCCATCGACGCCCCCGAGTTGGCCAGCGCCACCATGAACGGCACCGTCACCATTGGTCCTCCCGGGGTGAGCACCCCGGCCAGCGAGGCGATGACGAGCGCGCGCAGGCCGCTCTCACGCCCGAAGTGGCGCGAGACGACCTCCTGCGGGACCAGGACCTGAAGCAGCCCGGCGATGAGGATCGCCGGGACGAGGCGCGGAACGATGAACCACAGCATCGAGGCGCCATTCTTGACGCCGAGCAGTGGCAGGCCGGGATCGCGCAGGTAGGCGACGACGCCGAGGACGATGGCCACGACCGCCAGCACGAGAGTGGAAAGCAAGTCCGGGCGCATTGCGCGTCATTATTGCACAGTGGTTCCGGCGCAGTCCGCGGGCGGCGTCAGGCGGAGGCGGCGAGATCGGGACGCTGCAGCCAGTCGAGGATGCGCGTCCACTCGACCGGCTTTGTAAAGACGACCTCGGCGCCGGCCTGCCGCGCCCGTGCGAGGTAGGGCTCGCCGTAGCCGGTCACGACGACCACCCGGGTGCGTCGTCGCGCGGTGGAAAGAAGCTGGCGAATCAGCACGTCGCCCGGAATGTCGGGCAGCCCGAGGTCGCTCAGCACGATGTCGAAGTCGCGGGCGCTCGAGACCTCGATCGCCTCGCGGCCGGTGCCGACCGGCACCACCTCGGCCCCCTCGACGCGCAGCAGGACGGTGAACACCTCGCGAATGTCCGGGGCGTCCTCGACCAGGAGAATCCGGATTCCTTCAAGCGCCATAAGGCAAAGGGTTGCTTACCCATAGACCTAGCAATGTCAATGCCACTGCGGTGAATGGCCGTGTAGGAGTTATACTCGTCGGACCCGTGGAAGTTTTCGGCCATGGCCTGATCGAGGCTCTCGACGACGCGGTGGTTGTCACCGACGCCCGCCTCAACGTCATTGCGTGGAATCCCGCGATGGAGCGCCTCACCGGCGTCGCCCACGCTGACGCGCTCGGACGTCCCGCCGAGAGTCTGCTGAGCTTCCTGCACGAGGCCGGCCTGGATGCGCTGCTGGCCCGCGCGCGCGGCGGCGAGCCCACCACGACCGAGATCCGCTGCGCCCTGCCCGGCCGCGCCGGCCACGCCTGGCTCGAGGGGCGCTACTATCCCTGGCGCGGCGAGGACGGCGCGGTGACCGGCGTGGTCGGCCTGCTCGTCGACGTGAGCGAGCGCCGGCGCCGGGCGATGTTCGTGCGCGCCGTCGAGGCCGTCGGCCAGTCGCTGGCCTCCTCGCTCGACCTCAACGAGGTCCTCGACACCATCGTCGACAAGGCGCTCGAGGTGATGGGCGCCGACTCCGCGCTGGTCGTCTCGTGGGATGGCGTGTCGTCGTCCTTCACCGTGATGCGCGCGGCCGGCCGCCTCAGCCGCGAGTACGCCGAGGCCGGCGCCATCCCGGTCGGGGGCGGCCCCATCAGCCGCGCGATCTTGCAGGCGCGCGCGATCGCCACCCCCAACATGCTGAACGACCCGGAGACGTGGCTGTCGCCCGACCGGCGCGCGCAGGTCGAGCGCGAGGGCTTCAAGGCCGTGGTGGCGGCGCCGCTGCGCTCCAAGGGCCGCGTGCACGGCGCGCTGGTCGTGCACTACTGGCTCGAGCGCTCGTTCGCCGACGAGGAGATCGGCGCGCTGCGCTGGCTGGCCGAGCAGGCCGCGCTGGCCATCGACAACGCCCGCGTCTACGCCGACGCCACCCGCCGCGCCGAGCGGCTGCACGAGCTGGCCCAGGTCGAGCAGCTGGTCAGCGAGTCGCTGGTCGTCGACGACGTGCTGCGACGGATCGCCCACGCCACCGCCCGGCTCCTCAACGCGCCCTCGGTGCAGCTGTGGACCGCCGATCCGGTGGAGCGCGTGCTCCGCCTGCAGGCCTCGTACGCCGAACCCGGCAGCGCCGACGTGCGCATGCGCCGCACGGTGGCCTTCGGCGAGGGCGTCTCGGGCCGCGTGGCCGAGAGCAAGTCGCCGATCTACGTGAACGACGTCACCCGGGACGCGCGCGCGCTCTCCGGCGAGTGGGCGCGGGAGACCGGCATCCTCCGGATGCTCTCGGTGCCGATCGTCTCCGGCGAGGACCTGCTGGGCGTCCTGGCCGTGCGCTCGCGCACCGAGGAGCTGTCGAGCGTGGAGAACCGCGCGCTGGTGGCCTCGCTGGCCGCGCGGGCGGCGGTGGCGCTGCAGAACGCGCGCTCCTACGCCGACGTCGTCCGCCGGGCCGGTCGCCTGCGCGACCTGGTGGCCGTGAGCCGCTCGATCAGCGCCTCGCTCGACGTCGCCGATGTCATGCAGCGCATCGCCGAGGCGGCCGCCGCCATGCGTCCCGGCGCCCTGGCCGCCGTGAACGTCTTCGACGACACGCGCGAGCGCCTGCGGGCAGCGGCCATCTCGAGCGAGGAATACCAGGAGCTGCCGCTCGAGCGCGCCGCCACCGCCGGCCTGCCGGGCCTGGTGGTGGAGCGCCACGAGCCGGTGCTGGTGCCCCAGCCGATGCTGCATCCGCGCACGATCGCCCGCCGATGGTGGGAGCGGCGCCCGCGCGCCGCCTACTACGGCGTGCCGATCGACGTGGGCGACACCTTCGTGGGCGTGCTCGACTACATCGTTCCCGACGGCCTGCCGGACTCCGAGGAGCTGGAGGCGATGCGCCTGCTGGCCGCCCAGGCCGGGGTGGCCATCCGCAACGCGCAGCTCTACCAGGCCGAGCGCGTGCAGGCCGAGCGCGTGCGCGCGCTGGCCGAGGTGAACCAGCGCATCTCGAGCGCGCTGGAGCTGGACGAGTTGCTGCGCGCGATCTCGGAGGCGGCCGCCCAGCTCACCGGCGTGCGGTTCGGCTCGTTCTGGCTGGCCGACGAGACGACGCGGACGCTGACCTTCATGGGCGGCTCCGTCGTGGAGATCGCCGCCGACTTTCCGCTGCGCACGATGACCTACGACGAGGGCGGGGTGGGCTGGGTGGCCCGCAACCGGCGCTACCTGGTGGTGGACGACACGCACGCCGACAGCCGCGTGGCCAGCCCCGAATGGGGCGCCCGCTGGGGGCTGCGCTCGTTCGTCGCCTATCCGGTCTTCGCCGGCGACCAGCTCCTCGCCGTGCTCTCGCTGAGCCACAGCGAGCCCGTGCGCTTCGCCGCCGATACCGAGGAAGTCATCGAGATGTTCGTGGCCCAGGCCTCGGTGGCCATCCAGAACGCGCGGCTCTATCGCGAGGCGCAGCGCCGTCGTGACGTGGCCGAGGTGCTGGCGCGTCTGGGCCGCGAGCTGACCGGCACGCTGGAGGTCGAGCGCATCGCCGACCTCGTCAGCCGTGGCATCGTCGACCTCCTGGCCGTCCGCGGCTCGGCGGTGTTCCGCTACGAGCCCGAGGACGGCGCGCTGCGTGTGATCGCCGCCCACGGCCCGGCCGCCAACATCGTGCTGGGCGTGGTGTTCCCGCCCGGCGCTGGGGCCGTGGGCCGGGCGGTGGCCGAGCGCAAGCTGGTCGTGACGCCCGACATCCTGCTGGAGCCGCGCATCGAGCTTCCGCCCACGGTGCAGGAACGCCTCGCCACCGCCGACGTGCGCGCGGTCGTGGCGGTGCCGCTGCTGACCCACGAGCGCATCATCGGCGCGCTGGGCCTCACCGATCGTACCGGCCGCGAGTTCACCAGCGACGAGCTGCAGACGCTGCAGGCCTTCGCCGACCAGGCCGCGCTGGCCTTCGAGAACGCGCGCCTGTACGCGACCGCCCAGGACAGCCTCACGCGCCTGCGCGACACCCAGGCGCAGCTGGTGCAGGCGGCAAAGATGTCCGCGCTGGGCCAGCTCGTCTCCGGGGTCGCCCACGAGCTGAACAATCCGCTGAGCGTCATCATCGGCTACGGTCAGCTCCTGCTCGGCCGCGAGGTGCCGGACAAGATGCGTCGCCCGATCGAGCTGATGGTGGCCCAGGGCGACCGGATGGCGAAGATCGTGCGCAACCTGCTGTTCTTCGCCCGCCAGCGTCCGCCCGAGCGCGCCGCCGTCAAGCTGCAGGCGGTGATCGAGCAGACGCTGGCCTTGCGCACGAACCAGCTCGCGCTCTCCGGCATCAGCGTGGCGACCGACTTCGCGCGCGACCTGCCCGAGATCACCGGCGACGCCCAGCAGCTCGAGCAGGTCTTCCTGAACCTGCTGCTCAACGCCGAGCAGGCCATCCTGGAGGTGAAGCCGCAGGGCCGCATCCTGATCCGCACGCGCCTGAAGGCCGACGGCCCGACGATCTGCGCCGACGTGATCGACGACGGCCCCGGCATCGCGCCCGACGTGCTGCCGCGCGTGTTCGAGCCCTTCTACACGACCAAGAGCGTCGG
>VBPC01000127.1:27789-49877 GCA_005887895.1 Candidatus Rokuibacteriota bacterium | reverse complement strand
CCCGAGACGATCGATCGCCTGTGCACGCTGGCCGAGCTACCGATCCCGGCGGAACGCCGGCGAGGACTCGCGCTGATGCTCTCGGACCTGGTGGCGGCGGCCAACGAGCTCAGCCGCAAGATGGCGGACGCTCGGTATCGGACGATCGTACCGATCCTGCGCTTTCCCGAACGGTAGAGGGAGCGGACATGACCCACACGGACGTGCTGAACCTGACGATTCGCGAGGCCGCCGCTCAGATCGAGCGGTCGGCGTTGTCGCCCGTCGAGCTGACCGAGGCCATGCTCCAGCGCATCGCCCGCGTCGACAAGACGCTGAATGCCTACATCACGGTGTGTGGCGAGCAGGCCCGAGAGGTCGCCCTGGCGGCCGAGAAGATGATCCGGGCCGGCTATCACCTGGGGCCCCTGCACGGCATTCCCGTCGCGATCAAGGACAACATCTATACGCGCGGCGTCCGGACGACCGCGGGGTCCAAGATCCTGGCGGATTTCGTTCCCCAGGAAGACGCCACGGTGACGGCGCGTCTCAAGCGGGCCGGCGCTGTGATCATCGGCAAGACGAATCTGCACGAGTTCGCCTGGGGCGGCACCACCGACAACCCTCACTACGGCACCTGCCGCAATCCGTGGAACCCCGAGCGCTTCCCGGCGGGGTCGAGCGGCGGATCGGGGGCCGCCGTGGCCGCGCGGACCTGCCTGGGCGCGCTCGGCACCGACACCGGGGGCTCCATCCGGCTGCCGTCATCGGTGAACGGCATCGTGGGCATCCGGCCCACCATCGGGCGGGTCAGCAATCACAACGTGGTGCCACTGGCGTGGACGATGGACACCGTGTCGCCGATGGCCCGCACCGTCGAGGACTGCGTGCTCATGTTCGAGATCATCGCCGGTCACGATCCGCTGGACGACCACTCGGCCTCGGCGCCGGTGCCCGACTATCGCGGTGAGCTGGGCCGCGGTCTCCGCGGGCTACGGATCGGCCTGATTCGCGACTACTCGCTGTCTCACGTGCAGCGGGCGGTGGGCGACACGATCCGGGCGGCGCTGAAGACGCTCGAGTCGCTTGGCGTCGACATCGAAGAGATCGCCATGCCGTCCATTCAGGGCAATATCTCCGCCCAGCTCACGATCGAGTCGTGCGAGCCAAGCACCTACCACCAGGAATGGCTCCGCACGCGGGCGGACGACTATGGCGACGACGTCCGCACGCTGCTCGAGCTCGGCGAGATGTACCTGGCCACGCACTACCTGCAGGCGCAACGCTACCGGAGTGTGCTCCGCAAGGAATTCGTCGAGGGCTTCAAGCGTGTCGACGTCTTCGTCACCCCCACCCTGCCCTTCACCGCCACGCCGTGCGGCGCCACCAAGGTCGTGATCGAAGACAACCGGGAAGAGGACATGCTCTCGGCCATCATGCAATTCACCGGCGTCCCCAGTCTGGCCGGCCTGCCGGCCCTGTCGGTCCCCGTGGGCTTCGACGCCGACGGGCTCCCGGTCGGTATGCAGATCATCGGGCGGGCCTTCGACGAGGCCACGCTGTTCCGGCTCGGTCACGCCTACCAGCAGGCGACCGACTGGCACAGGCGGGCGCCGCGGCTGTGACCGGGCTCAGACCGCCAGGTAGTCGCGGACGATGTCCTCGTCCATCACGCGCTCGGGGGCGATCTCGCGGGCGATGCGCCCCTTCTCCATGACATAGATGCGCTGCGCGAGCGCAGCGGCGAACTCGATGTTCTGCTCGACCAGCACGATGGCGAGCCCTCGCGCCCGGCTGATCGAGGCAATCCTGGCTCCGATTTCCTGGACGATGCTCGGCTGGATCCCTTCCGACGGCTCGTCGAGCAGCAGCACCTTGGGATCGCCGGCCAGCGCCCGGCCCAGGGCGAGCATTTGTTGCTCGCCGCCCGACAGCGTGTCCCCGCGTTGCCGGTAGCGCTCGCGAAGGCGAGGAAACTCGGTCAGGACTTCCTCCACGAGCGCGCGGCCACTGGCGGGACTCAGGTCGGCGCCGATGAGCAGGTTCTCCTCGACGGTGAGCCCGGCGAAGATCATCCGCCCCTGCGGCACGTAGCCCAGGCCACGCCGGGCCCGCTCGTGGGCGGGCAGGCGCGTCACGTCCTGGCCGTCGAGCTGGATGAGCCCCGAGGTGACGCGCAGGAGCCCGATGATCGCCTTGAGGAGCGTCGTCTTCCCGACGCCGTTACGACCGATGATGGAGACGATCTCCCCGGTGCCCACCGCCAGACTCGGACCCGTGAGGGCCGGGGTCCGTCCGTAGGCGGCGTGGATCTCAGCGACGGACAACATAGTGGCTTCCCTTGCCCAGGTAGATGTCGCGCACGCCGTCGTTGCGCTCGATCTCCTCCATGGACCCTTCGGCGAAGACCTCGCCCTGATGCATCACCGTCACCCGGCCGGCGATCATCCGGATGAAGTTCATGTCGTGCTCGACGACGATCACGGTGGCCGCCTCGTTGAGCCGCTTGAGCAGGCGGACGGTCTTCTTCATCTCTTCCGCCGTCATGCCCGCCGTCGGCTCGTCGAGCAGGATCAGGGCCGGCTCGCCGACGCTCGCCATGCCGATCTCGAGCCACTGCTTCTCGCCGTGCGAGAGCCACGTCGCCGGATGGTCGGCGCGCTCGGTGAGACCGATCACCTCCAGCATCGCGGCCGCCCGCCGCTGGCCCGCGCGATTCCCGAACCGGAACTCGGCGGCGAGGTGAAGGTTGTCCCGCACGCTGAGCTCCTCGAGAACGCTGGCCACCTGGAACTTGATGCTCATCCCGAGCCGGGCGACCCGGAAGGCGTCCCAGCCGGTGATGTCACGGCCCCGGAAGCGGACGGTGCCGGAGCCGGGGCGCATCGCGCCGCTCAGCATCCGGAAGAACGTCGACTTGCCGGCCCCGTTGGGGCCGATCAGGCAGCGGAGCTCCCCGGCATCGACGGTCAAGTCGAGGTGAACGGCTCGCAGTCCGCCGAAGTGCTTCGTGAGCGACGCGACTTCCAGGATGCGCTCGGGCATGGGGTCCGGCTTCCTCAGAAGAGGCACCAGTCAGCCTGCAGGCAGGCGACCCGGTGAGCGAAATAGAGCACGACGACGGGCAGGAGCACCCACCAGGCCCACCGCCGGTACCGCGTCAGCAGTCTCGACAGCGGCGGGGTGACGCCATCCTCGAGGGCCAGCACGATGCCGACCAGGACGGCGCCCTGCACGAGCAGAGGCGCCTCGCGCACGATCCGCCGGCCGGCCTCCATGAGGAATCTCATCCAGGGCGTCGCGTCGCCGGGGATGGTGGCGAACGGGACGATCTCGGCAAGGTAGCTCGTCAGGTATCCAATGATGGCGGCGCCGACGAAGCCGCCGAGCAGGCTGGTGCGGCCGCCCAACAGGACGTACACGACCGTACTGGACGCGAAGCCCAGGCCGAAGCGGTCGGGATTCACGAAGCGACCCCAGGCGGCGAAGAGAATGCCGGCCAGGCCGGCGATCGCACCGGCGATGGTGAAGAGCGCGAACTTGTAGAAGCGCGTGTCGTAGCCGAGGCTCGCCACGCGGGCCTCGTTCTCGCGGATGCCGATGGCCACCCGCCCCAGCCGGACCCGCAAGAGCCAGCGGACCACGACGTACACGAGGACGCTCGCCCCGAGCACGAGAAAGTAGCCGGCCGCACTCTCCCGGTTGATCTTGAACTGGAATGGCTCGGCCATCCCCGGCAGCCACACCGTCACCGGCGGGATCTGGAAGTTGGCGATGTTCTGACTGCTCTCGCCCTGGCCGAACATGCCGTTGAACCCGCCGAACCGGGCCACCCCGATCACCCACTCGTCCCCCCCGGTCGACACCGCGAAGGCGAAGAGGACGAGCGTCAGCGCCAGCGTGATGATCGACGCGTACACGTCGGAGATGCGCCCATAGAACATGAAGTAGCCGACGACGGCGGCGAGTAACGCGGCGGCCACGAGCCCGCCGACGAGGGCCGCGTGCGTCTGCTGGGTGCGGTTGATCCAGTTGAGGCCGATGGCGCCATAGGCGTAGGCGCCGATGCCGAAAAAGGCGGTTTGCCCGAAGCTCATGATCCCGGCGTAGCCCCAGATCAGCGTCAGCGAGAGCGCCAGGATCCCGTAGATCATGTACACGGCGAGCACGTTGGCCGCGTAGGGCTTGAACGCCCACGGGACGGCCAGGAGAGGCAGCAGCAGGAGCAGCGCCGCCAGCGTCTCGGTCGACGACCAGACACGTCTCACCGCCGCTGCCTCCAGAATCCCGAGATGCCCTGGGGCAGCAGTCGCAGGAGCAGGATCGCGAAGATCAGCAGTGCGATCTGCCCGAAGAAGGCCGAGCCGCCGATGTTGATCGCGCAGGGCGGCGGCGCGCAGTGTCCCGCCGTCTCGATCTGGAAGAGCGAGAAGCGGGAGATCAGGGCCTCGATGAACCCCAGCGCCGACGCCGAGGACAGCGTCCCCACGAGCACCACCGGACCGCCCACCACCACCGTGATGAACGCCCGGGCGATGTAGAGGGCGCCCATGGTGGGAACGACACCGACGATGGGGGCCATGATGGCCCCCGCCGCGCCGGCCAGGCCGGCGCCGAGGCCGAAGGTCAGCATGAACATGCGCGGCGTGTTGATCCCGGCCGCGGAGGCCATCTCGGGGTTGGCGATGGTGGCCCGGGCCCGCCGTCCGAAGGCGGTGTAGCGGAACAGCAGGGAGACCCCGAGCATGAGCCCGGCCGCGACCGTCGTCATGACGATTCGATACTCCGGATACGAGTACCGACCGACCTGAAAATTCCCGAGGGCGAACGGGATGCCCTGCGTCACCGCGCCGAAGATCACCGTGATGAGGCCGATCAAGAGGATGCTCACCCCCCAGGTGGCGAGCATGACGTCGAGCGGTCGCCCGTAGAGCCGGCGGATGATGAGCCGCTCGATCACGATGCCGATGCCGGCGACGACGACCGGCGCCAGGAGCATGCCGGCCCAGAGCGGCAGATGCCCGAACCGAACCGCCGACAGCACCGTGAAGGCGCCGGCCGTGAAGAACTCCCCCTGGGCGAGGTTGACGATGCGCATCATGCCGAAGATGAGGGCGAGACCCAGCGCCAGCAAGACGAGGATCGTGATGGAGTTGACGATCTCGAGCACGACGATGGCCGCGGTGTCGACGCTCATGCCGGCGGCTGCTGCGTCGAGCGATCCGGGCGGCGGCGCCGCCGCCCGGGCTCGATCGTGAGTGGTCTCGCTACTTCGGCTGGAACTGCGTGTGCTGGTTCGGGTTCTTGATCAGGTCGCACAGCTGCATCGTCTCGGTGGGCGGGATGTTCGGAAAGCTCTCGATGACGTTCCAGCCGCGCTTGTTGTTCACGGCGGCCAGGTGCATGGTGAAGACCGTGTGATGGCTCGCGGGGTCCATCTTCACCCGGCCCATCGGCGAGTCCCACTCGATTCCGCTCTCCAGGGCCTTGGTGACGGCCTCTCGCTCGAAGCTGCCCGCCTTCTGAACGCCCTTGGCCCAGAAGTGCCAGCCGTTGTAGCTCTCGGCGCCGGCGTCCCCGATGTAGTAGTTCGGGTCGCCCATCTTCTTCTTCATCCCGGCTTTGAACGTCCGATTCTGCGCGTTGTCGAGCTCGTCGAAGTACGGGTAGCAGGCCACCAGGCCCTCGACCTCCTTGGCGTCGAGCACGATGTGCTCGTTGCCAAAGCCGAACGTGGTGGACACGATCGGGATCTTGTTCTTGAGCCCCGCCGCCGCGAACTGGCGGTAGAAGTTGATGTGGGCGCCGCCCACCAGGAACGACATCAGGACGTCCGGCTTGGCTTCCTGGATGCGGTTGATGGTCGCGTTGAAGTCCGTCACGTCGAGCGGGATGAACTCGACCTTGCCCACGTGCTGACCCTTCTTACCCGCCACCGGCTCCAGGCCACCCCCGTTGCGCCAGAAGATGTCCCACCATTTCCAGGAGATGTGACCGAAGTTGTAGTCGGCCGCGACCGTGTACGCCTTGGTCCCGTACTTCTTCAGGGCGTACTTCGCGATCGGCCCCATCTGCTGGGTCGGCGTCTCACCGGTCACGAAGACGTACTTGTCGCAGACGCCGCCCTCGTAAATGATGTTGTAGAAGTAGAGCTGCTTGTACTCGTCGATGACCGGCCGGAAGCTCTCGCGCGATGCCGACGTGATGCCACCGTGGATGACCGCGACCTGGTCCTCGAGGATCAGCTTCTTCGCGAACTTCGGGAAGTTGGCGATGTCCGACTGGGTGTCGTACTGGATCAGCTCCAGCTGCTTGCCCAGGAGCCCGCCCTTGGCATTGATCTCCGCCACCGCGAACTCGGTGCCCGCGATGGCGGGCAGGCCGTAGATGTTGATGCCCCCGGTCTTGTCGAGCAGGCTTCCGACGGGCACCTTCTTCCCCTGCGCCCAGGCGGGCCGCAGTTTGAGCAGCGCCGGGGCGGCCGCCGCGCCCCCCACCGCCGCCGCTGTCCGGAGGAACTCACGTCGGTTCAGTGGTCTTCTCATCGCGTGCCCCCCATCGCCGGTCCGGTTAGAGGTGAAGTGGCGAACCTTTAACAAGCCTCCGCCACGAGTGTCAAGCTCCCAGTGTTTAGCACCCGCCGAGCCGTGATGTCCACGCCTGATTCGTCGTGGCCCGCCGCCGCCGCCGAGCGGCACTTGACTTCACGCGGGGCCGGGCGCTATGTGTCCGCAGCGCCGATTCTCCGCGAAGGAGGGGTCGATGACGAGCAAGGACTTCACGGATCCCGTCGAGGGGTTCCTCGACGTGTACGGCCGGGCGACCGACGACTTGCTGGGCGCCACGGTCCTCCGCGCGCCCGGGGTGTTCGAGGGCGAGCGGCAATTCATCCAGTTCGCCGATCGCGACTACGACGTGGACCGGCACTGGGCGTTCAAGATCAAGCGCGAGCAATGCGCGCTCATCGTCGTCGACCTCCAGGAGGACTTCGTCAACCCGAAGAACCCCATGTGCGTGCCGGAAGCGTACCGGCAGATCCCGCGGGTCAAGCGGACGATCGAGGCCTGCCGTTCGCTCGGGGTGCCGGTGATCTACAGCGCCCACAACATCGCCAGTGACTGCTGCGCCGACTTCTACGAGTTCTGGGAGCCGATCGCCGCCGGTGCCATCAAGGAAGGGACGGCCGGCGCCGACATTTACCACGAGATCTACCCGCGCCCCGACGAGCGCGTGATCCGGGTCAAGCACGCCTACGATTCCTTCGCCGGCACCGACCTCGACTATGTCCTGCGCGATCGCGACGTCAAGACCGTGATCATCTGCGGGACGCTGACGAACTTTTGCTGCGAGTCCACCGCCCGTACCGCGTACTTTCTCAACTACCACGTCGTGTTCGGCAGCGACATCAACGCCAGCGACAACGCCTTCGCCCACGAGGCCACGATCCGGACCATGCGCCGGGGCTTCGCCCGCGTCCTCGACCACGAAGCCATCATCGACATCCTCGCCAACGGCGACCGGATCCATGACGAGGCGCAACGCGAGCGGCAACGGCGAAAGGCGGGCGCGTCAGTCGGCGCGGCGAGGTAACGATCGGTCGGCGGGCGGCAAGCCCGACCGCCCTCCTCCTCACGGCCGGGTTTCTGACGCTCCGTGTCCTGCTCAAGACGCGACTCCAGAGGTCGGCGGAGCTGTGCGCGGAGAAGCTCGTCCAGCAAATGATGGGCAGCACGATTTCTGCCGCGGTGAAGCCGTAGTCGACATCCCGTCGGCTAGCAGCGCTTCCTGTCTCGACCGGATCGAACGGTCCGGAGTGGAAGAGGGCTCACGCTCGCACGCTCACCGCGACGGTGCGTGCTTCACATACACCGTGTCGTCTTTCACCTGGACGGCATAGGCAGGAACGTCGGCGGCCGTGGGCCCGCTCAGCAGCTTGCCGGTGCGGACGTCGAAGGTCGCGAAGTGCAGAGGGCACTCGATGACGCAGCCGTCCAGCGTGCCCTTCGACAGCGGCGCCTGCCGGTGACCACAGGCGTCCCGCAGGGCGTAAAAGGCCCCCTCCACGTTCGCGATGAGCACCCGCTCCCGGTCGATGACCACCCACGTCATCGTCCCCGGCGAGACCTCCGACGTCCTGAGCACCGCCACGAATCCGTGCAGCATCCCGTGCGGACGCGGCCGAGCGGGCTAGTTCAGCTCGAAGCCGAACAGCCGCGCGGCGTTCTCCGACGTGATCTTGCGCAAGTCCGCCTCCGGAACCTTGGCGAAGATGCGAGCCAGGAAGTCCCGGGACTTCGGCCAGGTCGACTCGGCGTGCGGGAAGTCACTTCCCCACAGCATGTTGTCGATGCCGATCAGGTCGCGCAGCTGGACGCCGAGATCGTCCTCCATGAACTCCACGAACATGTTGCGGCGCCAGTAGTCGCTCGGCAGGAGTCCCCCTTTCGACCTCCAGCCTCTGGTGAAGACCGGCCGCTCCCGGTACGTGAAGTCCATCTGCGTCAGCCAGTGAGGAATCCAGGCGGCCTCGTGCTCGACCGAGCCGACCCGCAGCCGTGGATACCGGTCGAAGACGCCGGCAAAGATCATCGCGGACAGCGAGTAGCGCACCCAGTAGTCCGTGGTCGACCGGCCGGCCCCGGTCAGCTCACCGAGGTTCATCGTGAACTCGCAGCCCGGAACGCCGCCCCGGGGCGTGCCGATGTGCAGGAGGAGCGGAAGCCCGAGGTCTTGCGCGGTCCACCACAGCCGATCGTAGATGGCGTGCCGGTACGGCCGGTCGGCCAGCGGCGAGACCGGGATGAACGCGCCGACCAGCCCGAGCTTCGCGCAGCGCTCGAGCTCCTGCGCGGCCTCCTCGACGTCGTCCACGTTGAGCATGGCGATGCCCTTGAGACGGTCGGGATAGGGCTTGCAGAAGTCCGCGATCCAGTCGTTGTAGACGCGGCAGATGGCGGTGAGCAGCGGGCTGTCCGGGATGCGGTACCAGAACAGGCCCTGGCTCGGCTGCAGGCACGAGCCCCACACGCCGTCCATCTCGTTCTCTTTGATCATCGAATGCGGATCGTAGGCGCCGAGGCGGACGTCTTCCCACATGCCCAGGAAGTCGATCTGCGACGGATCCTCGAACCGCTGCCCGGCCTGCATCACCGCCCCCAGCGTGCCGACCTGCTGCCCGTCGATGACCCAGGCGTCGAACTTGCGACCGGTGGGCGTCTCCAGGCGTTCCAGGCGCGGCGCCCGGTCGCGGAACCTGGGCTCGATCCGCTTCGCGTACAGGTCCGGCGGCTCGACGATGTGAGAATCGGCGGAGATGAGTTTGTACGCGGTCATTGCACCCTCCTCGTCACCACCTGTGAGGCCCCGAGATGGCCCCCCATCAAGACGGGAGCCCGTAGTACGCGGCGCAATTGTCCCAGAGGATCTTGCGCTTGCTTTCCTCGGAGATCGGCAACCGGAGAAATGACTCGACGGCCCGGGGGAACTTCGAGTCGCCGTGGGGGAAGTCCGTCGAGAAGACGATCCGCTCGTCCCCGATCGCGTCGATGACGTGCCGGACCGGCTCCTCGTCGCACTCGACCGAGACGAAGCACTGCCGCTTGAAGTACGCGCTGGGAGCCATCGTCAGCTCGCGTGCGTAGACGTCGCCCAGCCACTCCCAGTGCTCGTCCATGCGCCAGAGCAGGAACGGCACCCAGCTGCAGTTGCCCTCCAGGAAGGCCACCCGCAGCCGGGGATGGCGCTCGAGGATGCCGCCCGCGCAGAAGGCACCGGCGGTGAGCATCTGCTCGACCGGGTGAGAGTAGATGTGCTTCAACATCGTGTTGGCGCCGAACTGCTCGCCCGCCTGCCGCAGCAGCGAGCCCGACCCCTCGTGAAAGCCCAGCGGGACCTCCAGCTCCTCGAGGGCGGCCCACAGCGGCTCGTAGTACCGATCGTGCCAGTTCCGCCCGTTCACCTCGTTCGGCCGCAGGAACATCGCGCGGAAGCCGAACTCCCGCACACACCGCCGGGCCTCGGTGACGGCATCGTTGACGTCGAACGGCGAGATCATGCCGGCTCCGAGCAGGCGCTCGGGGTTCTCCTGACAGAACTCGTAGAGCCAGTCGTTGTACGCGTGCGCCATGGCCGCGGCCAGCCGCGGGTCCATGTCGGGGATCGTCAGCGCGAAGAGCCCGCGCGACGGATAGACCACGGCGACGTCGATGCCCTCGAGGTCCATCGCCTCGAGCTGGACCTTGGACGTCCAGCCCCGTTCCGCGTACGGTTGCCAGCGCTGCTGGTTCAGCGCGTAGTTGCGACCCTGGCGGCGCCGGCTTCGATCCGCGTCGATGGCCACCCGCCCCCACGGCTTGCCGCCGAGGGCCAGCCGCAGGTCGCCTTCGTCCTCCGTGAGGCCGACCGGCGCGCGGTCGCGAAAGGCCGGATCGATGTACCGGGGCCACAGGTCGGGAGGCTCGATGATGTGGATGTCACTGTCGAGGACCCTGAACGTGCCGTGCGCCATGGGCCACCTCCGTGCGCCGGCACCGTAACCCCCGCCCCCGTCGTTGTCAAAGGCGGCGTCGCAACGACCGGGATCACGGTGGGGTCTGCACCGTTTCCAGGAAGGTGAAGATCCGCCACAGCATGTCCTCGCCGAGGACGGACTTCCACACCGGCATGCCCTTCTCCAAGCGTCCGTTGCTCACCGCCTCGTAGAAGATTCGAGGCGCCTGGGATCCGTAGCGGAGCTTCAGACGGCGAAGGTCCCGTGGTCGTTCCCCTTGATGGGCGTTCGTCCCGTGGCAGTGCGCGCAGTATTGATTGAACAGACTGCGGCCCTCGTCGATCACGTCAGCCCGGCCCTCGAACGGGTTCGCGATCGGCCCGGCCGGGTTCTGGGCATCCGCGGTGGGGGCGGCGAGACAGAGGACGGCCGCCAGCGCGCCCGCGTGGAGCGACAGGGCCCGACGCCAGCTCACGTCGATCGGTCGCGAAACGCTCAGCGGGGAACGGCGGGGCGAGCGTCGGCGCTCGCCCCGCCCCTTGACGTCACGCGCGGCTCACGGTCAGTTGGCGAGCTCGAACACCACCACGAGGCCGCCCTCGGGGCTCGCGTCGATGACCTTCTGGCCGATCTTGCCGAGGAATGACGGCGGTCCCTTCACCCGGCCCGCCACCACCGCCACGTATTGCCGGCCATCGATCATGTAGGTCGTCGGGCTCTGGAGGATGCCGGTACCGACGTTGAAGGTCCACAGCACGCGCCCGGTCTTCGCGTCGACGGCCTTCAGCTCACCGCGCTGGTTGCCGTAGAACACGAGACCGCCCGCCGTCGACATGACCCCGCCCATGAACGGCAGGTCTTCCTTGATCCCCCACACCGCCGCCCGCTTGACCGGGTCCCACGCCTTGAGCTCGGAGAGGAATCCGCCGCTGTCCGCCTTGTCGAGGTCGAATTCCGACGCCAGGTAGAACTTGCCAGGGTTGTAGGCCTCGTTCTTGCCAGCGATGTCCATGCAGAGGTTGAAGGTTGGAATGTAGACGAGGCCGGTCTGCTGGCTGTACGACATCGGCTCCCAGTTCTTGCCGCCGAAGAGGTTGGGGCACACGTTCCTGGCCCAGCGATCGAGCTGCGGCCGCTTCTCCGGATCCTCGACCGGACGCCCGGTCGCCGTGTCGATACCCTTGGCCCAGTTCACGTGTACGAACGGTTCGGCCGAGAGCAGCCGGCCGTTCTGACGATTGAGAACGTAAAAGAAGCCGTTCCGATCAGCCTTCATGAGCGCCGGCGTCGTCTGTCCGCCGAGGTTCAGATCGGCCAGCACGGCCTCGTTGACGGCGTCGTAGTCCCAGACATCGGCCGGCGTCATTTGATACGCCCACACGAGCTTGCCGGTGTCGCCGTCGAAGGCGAGCTGGGAGGCCGTGTGGAGGTTCGTGTACTGACCGTACTGGCTCGAGTCGGTGCTGCGGGTATGCCCGCCCCACGGCCCGGCGTTGCTCGTGCCCCAGTAGAGCAGGTTCAGGGTCGGGTCGTACGAACCGACGTACCACGTCGATCCACCGCCGGTCTTCCAGGCGTCGCCCTTCCAGGTGTCGTTGCCGGGCTCCCCGGCCGCGGGAATGGTATAGGTCTTCCAGACCAGCTCCCCGGTGTTCTGGTTGTAGGCCTGCACGGCGCCGCGCACGCCGTACTCGCCGCCGGCGTAGCCGGTGACCACGAGGTTCTTGTAGACGACCGGCGGCGACGTGATCGCATGGCCGACCTTGTAGTCGACGACGGTGACGCTCCACAGTTCCTTGCCGGTGTTCGCATCGAGCGCGACCATCTTGGCGTCCAGTCGCGTGACGAACACCTTGCCGTTGGCGTAGGCGACGCCGCGGCTGTCGAGTCCGCAACAGACGGTGGCCGCGAAGTCGGTCGGCAGCTCGGGTTCGTACTTCCACTTCACCGCGCCGTCCTTGGCGTTGAAGGCGAAGACGTACCGGGGGCCGGTCGAGGTGCTCACGTACATCATGTCGCCGACCACGATCGGCGTCGCTTCCTGGGACTCGAGGGTGCCGAGCGAGCGCATCCAGGCGACCCGGAGCCGGCCGACGTTGCTCGTGTCGATCTGGTTCAGGCTGCTGTAGCGCGTGTTCGCATAGTCGCCCCCGTACATCAGCCATCCGCTGCCGGACTGGGCCCAGGCCGATGACGCGGCCAGGATGAGCGCCGCGCTCAAGACACTCGCTGCGAGAGTACGTTGGACGTGAGTCATGGTTCGGCCTCCTGCACAGCTGCTTGAGAGACGTTCGAGTCGCGCTTCCGAGGCCTCCGTCGCCGCGCTGGTCGATGGCTCGCGCGTGGTTCCCTCCCGGCGCCCTCTCTAGTCCCGAACGGCTGGCTTGTCAAGCCGCGTCGCCGATGCCGTCGGCGGCGGCTTTCGCGCCACGATCGCCTGGTTGACCATCAACCGTGCCGCCCAGCGTCGGGAAAGCTGCTTCTCGACCGTCGCCGCCGCCCGGCCCCGCCCGAGCTGAAAGGGCCACGGATGAAAGCCGAGGTGGAGGACGACGTCGAGGCCGGCCGCCCGACAGAAGTGCTCCAGCGAACGCCACGCGACGAAGTTCTCCACGCCGTGGAACGGCCGCAGTCGGAGTCGGCTGGCGGCGCGCACGGGGCCCTGCCAGACGCGGTTGGGCGTGGTCAGCACGAGGAGGCCGTCGACCCTCAAGACGCGGGCGAGCTCCTTGACCGCGCGCTCCGGCGCGCGCGTGTGCTCGAGCACGATCGTTCGCGCGACCAGGCGCTCACCGAGATCGACGCTGATCACGACGGCGCCCCGTCGGACGGCCGCTTCCGAGAAGGGGCCGTAGCCGCAGCCCGCGTCCAGCGTCCAGCGGCCGACGAGGCGGCGGTGCCCCAGGCATTCGTCGAACACGACGCTCAACCGTCGGCGCACATCCTCGGCATTGTCGAGGCCCTCGAAGCGGTCGGCGATGCTCTCGTAGAAGTCGTCGTCACCGCTCACGGTCTGCTCCGTCTCCGGCCGGTGGCGGGCGATCCGCCGCCCTTCGGTGGATCGTGCGGACGAGGTAGATCGGGCGATGCTTGACCTCTTGAAAGATGTAGCCGACATAGATCCCCACCAGCCCGATGGCGATCATCAACGCGGCGCCGACGATCAGCATCATGAACATCAGGGAGCTCCAGCCCGGCACCAGCTGGTGCTGACGTCCACCGATCCAGAAGCTGGCGACGTAGAGCGCCTCCAGCGCGGCCAGCCCCAGGAAGCCGAGACCGACCGCCAGGGCGATCCCCAGCGGCACCAGCGAGAACGAGAACGTGGCGTCGGCCGCGAGCCGGGCCATGCGTGTCAGCGAATACTTCGGGTATCCGCCGAGCCGCGCGGGCTCGGCGTAGGGCAGGACGACCGTCCGGAATCCGACCCAGGCGACCATGCCGCGCAGGAAGCGATGATACTCGCGCATCTCGCGCAGCGCCTCCAGGACCGGCCTGGCCACCAGCCGGTAATCGGCCGAGCCGGCGGCGATCTTCGTGTCGCTGATGACGCTCAGGAGCCGGTAGAAGGCCGTCGAGGTCCAGCACTTGAAGCGCGGGAGAGTGGCGGCGATCCGCTGGGTGAGCACGACATCGAAGCCCGCCAGGTACAGCGCCACCATGTCAGGAATCAGCTCGGGCGGATGCTGCCCATCGCCGTCGAGCGTCACCACCGCATCGCCGTCGGCTCGATCGAGCCCGGCGGTGAGCGCGGCCTGGTGACCGAAGTTGCGGCTCAGCTCCACGATCGTCACGTCGGCGTCGCCCGCGGTCAGGTTCGCCAGCTCGTCGGCGGTGTGGTCGACGGAGCCATCGTTCACGTAGCAGACCCGGACGTCGTGCTCCCGTCGCAACGGCGTCACCGCATCCATCAACCGCCGGTGGAACGCGGCCACCACCTGCTCCTCGTTGTAGAGCGGAACGACGATGTCGATCGCGAGCCTTCGCGCGTCAGCCGCCATGGTCGATCTCCACGTCGCCGCCCGGCGGCCGCCCGAGCCGATGGACTTGCCATCCGTAGGAGAACGTCCGCCGGTCGATGAGGCCTCGATCCCCCGGACAGTAGCTCCGGTCGACGAACCGGCCCGTGCTCACGTGGCACAGCAGTCGGTGAATCCCGATCTCGGTCCAGCGCGACCCGCACCGTCGGCCCCGGCTTGTTGGTCAGTGCCCCCGTCACCAGGAAGATGGGGACCGTCGACGACCCACCGAGCGTCGCCCCGGCGATGTGCTCGACGACGATGTCGGTACGTCGCTTGATTTCGGCGAGGTGCAGTGGCAGCTCGAACAGGTACTCGTTCACCCGGTCGGTGTTGAGGACGACGCGGCTGTGAGTCGGCAGCCCCGCCAGGAAGTCGACGAGGTCAGTGTTGGCCCGGTCCACCGCAAGCTGGACCCTGGCGTCGGCGGCCGCGTTCACGAGCGTCACCAGCCACAGGAGCGCGCTCGTCCCGAGCAGGGAGGAGGCCGCCCGTCGCGTCGCCGCCGAATGCTGCCGGCCACGCGACTGCCAGGTGTGGCCGATCACGGTGCCGCCGAGCACGGCGGCGCCGAAGGCAAACGGCAGCAAGTAGTACTCGAACGTCGCCGGCCACGGCAGATAGACGGCCAGCCAGCCGATCATCCAGACGCCGGCGAAGAGGGTCACCCGGCGCCCGGCCGACCCGCCACCGACGCGCGGCAGGAGGGCGGCGCCGAGAAGCGGCAGGAGGAACGCGAAGTCCCGGAGGAGCCAGGCCGAGACCCGGAACCCGGCGGCGCCGACCGTCGCCGGATCGAGCGAGTACGCCCGCGTGTACGTTCCCTCGCCCAGCCCGAGCGGCGCGTAGTACCAGCGGAGGGCGACGAACGCCGACGCCGCGAGCAGGTTGATCGCGACGTACGTGGCGGCGAAGCGCGCGCCGGGTCCCCCGTTCGGCGACCATCGCTCTATCGCCAGCCACCCGAGCGCGATGGGGAGGAGGATGAGGCTCGTCTCCTTCGTCGCATGGGCCAGCAGCAAGGCGGCGCCGGCCAGCACGATCAACGCCGCCCGCGTCGCCCAGCGTGCGTCGATCGCCGAGGCGGCGGTGAAGAGCAGCGACAGCCCGATCCACGTCAGCTGCCAGGGCTCGGCCTTCGAGAGCGTATAGAACGCCTCCACGGCCGGTCCGGACAGCGCGAACAGCACCGCCGCTACGCCGGCCTGCCGCCGCGTTCCGCCGCCCAGTCGCACCAACCGAACGAGGATGGCGACGAGGCCGGCCAGCAGGAGGACATTCACCGCGAAGAAGCCGAGCGGCCGAACGCCGACGATGCTGACGATGACCGAGTAGACGAGCCAGTAGGCCGGGAAGAACCGGCCGGTCTCGGGAATGAGATGGAGCACGCTCGACCACCGACCGCTCAACGCGTGACCCGTCTGCAACGTCAGCCCATCGTCGAGAAGCCCGAACTGCGGGGAGCCGAGCCGGGGCAGCATGATGAGAAAGGCCAGGCCAACCGCAGCGAACAGGCGCACCGTCGATCGTGCCTCCTGAGGCGACGCCTCGTCGAGCGAGCATTGTACTGCTCTGGCGCGCGATCCCACACGTCGGCCTCCACCCCCAGGCATGGGGTAGTATCCAGGCCACCAGCATCGTCGAGGAGGAAAGGGGCCATGAGGAGCGGCGAGGCCTACCACGTCGTGGAGGTTGGAGACCGGGACCGCGGCGGCGTCACCATCGCGACCGTCAACATGCACGCGGTCTATGACAAAGCGGTGAACCGGGCGAAGTACATCGAGTTCATCGAGCTGGCCGGCTCCCGAGGCGCCGATCTCGTCGTCCTGCCCGAGCTGTCACTCCAGGGCTACCTCTATCAGCTCACTCCCGACTGGACGCTGCCGTCCGAGGAGCTGGAGTACCACTACGCGAATGCCGAGCCGGTGCCCGGCGAGACGACGCGGATTCTCACCGAGCACGCTCGCCGCCATGATCTGCACGTGATCTTTGGCCTGACGGAACGGAGCGAGGGGTACGGCGGGACGACCGGCTGTCTCTTCAACACCGCCGTGCTCCTCGGTCCCGCCGGCGTCATCGGCGCCTACCGCAAGGTCCACATTCCGGGCGGCGAGAACCACGCGTTCCGGCCGGGGAACGCCTTTCCCGTCTTCGACACGCCGCTGGGACGGATCGGAATCCAGATCTGCTATGACAAATGCTTCCCGGAGCCCTCCCGCGTCTTCAGCATCAAGGGAGCCGACCTGCTCGTGATGCCCACCGCGTACCCCAAGAGCGGTCCGCTCACGATGAATGGCACGGTGCTCACGGAGGAGTACGCGGGATACACCTACGACGTCTTCGAGAAGTGCCGGGCCCTGGAGAACCAGGTGTGGTTCGTTTCCTCCGACCACGTGGGAGTGGACCCGAAGGGCTGCTTCGACTTCTATGGCCACAGCCGCATCATCCATCCGAGCGGCCTGCCCCTGGTGGAGATCGGCAAGGAAGAGGGGCTGGCCATCGCCCATGGGCTGGACATTCGCGGGGAAGTGTTGAGGGCCCGGACGAAGTGGTTCTTCGGGCACAATCTCCTGGCCGACCGCGTCCCCGAGCTGTACCGAGAGGTCGTGATCACGCCATGAAGCACATCCAGATCGATCGGAAGCGACGCCTGAGAGACGAGCCGGGGACGGGGCACAACCGGTTTCATCCCGACCTCCCACCGATCGTCACGATCGAAGAAGGCGAGGAAGTCGTCCTCGACACGCGCGACGGCGTCGACGGCCAGCTCGGCCCGTCGACCACCGAGACGAATATCGCGAGCATGGAGGCCGGGGCCGTTCATCCGCTCACAGGGCCGGTCTTCGTCAAGGGCGCGCAGCCTGGCGACGTGCTCGAGGTGGAGTTCCTCGACATCGTCCCCCAGCCGCACGCGTTCACGGCCATCGTGCCAGGGCTCGGATTCCTCCGCGACGTCTTCACGACGCCGTTCCTGGTCCACTGGCAGATCCGTGACGGCTGGGCGACGTCTCCGAGGCTCCGCGGGGTGCGCATTCCCGGCGCGCCGTTCATGGGAGTGTCGGGGGTGGCGCCTTCGCACGCCCAGCTCCGCGCGTGGACCGCGCGCGAGCAGGCGCTGATCGACCGCGGCGGCCTCGTCTTTCCGCCCGACGTCGCCGGCGCGGTTCCGAGCCGCGGGCCCGCGGCCACCGAGGGATTGCGCACGCTGCCGCCGCGGGAGAACGGCGGCAATTTCGACGCCAAGCAGCTCACCAAGGGATCGAAGCTGCTGCTCCCCGTCGCGGTCGAGGGGGGTCTCTTCTCCACCGGTGACGGTCATTTCGCGCAGGGGGACGGCGAGGTCTGCGTCACCGCCGTGGAGATGGGCGCCACCGTGGCCGTCCGCTTCCGGGTGCTGAAAGCCGCGGCCGGAGCCCGCGCGATGCGAGCGCCGCGCTTCTCGCATGCCGGCTACTTCGCGCCACCCGAGTGGGCGGCGCCGCGCGGCTTCATCGCCGCCATGGGCATGCCCATCCGCGACGATGGCGTCAACGAGGGCGAAAACCTGACGCTGGCCTGCCGCAACGCCCTGCTGAACATGATCGACCCGTCTCGGCGCTCCTGCCGCAGGCCATCTTCGCCGGCTGACGTCGAATGGGGTGTGACTCCGCGGCGATGCGTCCGCCGGCCGCCGCCTGCGCGCCGGTCCTACAGTGACGCGCGGAGGGTGGCGAACGGTGCGGTCCACCCCACGATGGCGCCCTGGGCGCGCACCATGTCGAGGGTGGCGCGCTTGAACTCCGGGAAGTAGCTCTCCGTCGCATCCTCGATCAGCAGGCAGTCGTAGCCTCGGTCGTTCGCCTCGCGCATGGTCGTCTGCACACAGACTTCCGTGGTCACGCCGGCGAGGATCAGGTGGGTGACGCCTCGCCAGCGCAGCATCTCGTCGAGCGGCGTGGCCCAGAACGCGCCCTTGCCCGGCTTGACGATGACGGGCTCGCCGGCCAGGGGCGCCAGCGCCGGCACGATATCGTTCCCGGGCTCGCCGTCCACCAGGATGCGGCCCATCGGCCCCTTCGCGCCGATGCGCAGGGCCGGATCCCCGCGACGCTGCTTGGCCGGCGGGCAGTCGGCGAGATCCGGCCGGTGACCCTCGCGCGTATGGAGGACCGTGATCGCGTGGCGGCGTGCCCAGTCGAGCAGCGCCCGCACCGTGGGGACGATCGCGCTCAGGCGGCCCACGTCGTTGCCGAGCGCCTCGCCGAAGCCACCGGGCTCGACGAAGTCGCGCTGCATGTCGATGACGAGCAGCGCGGTGCTCCGGGGCTCGAAGCGGTAGGGGTACGGCTGTGCGGCGACCTCGGCCATGGCGCCAAGATCCATCGAAATGGGGTGTCGCCGCAAGCCCGCGCAGCAGCGGCGTAGAATCGGGCGCGGTGGACACGCTGCTCGCGGTGAACGGCACGCTCATGCGAGGCCTTCCGCTCAATGGTCACCTGCTGGACGCCGGCGCGAGCTTCGTGCGCGAGGCCCGCACGGCGCCGGTCTACCGTCTGTGGTCGATCGGCGACCGCCATCCGGCGATGGTCCGGGTGGCCACGGGTGGGGCGGCGATCGCCGTCGAGGTGTGGTCGGTTCCCGCGGCCGGCCTGGCCGACATCCTGGCGAAGGAGCCGCCGGGCCTCTGCATCGGCAAGGTGCGCCTCGACGACGGGAGCGAGGTCCTCGGCGTCCTCGGCGAGCCGATCCTCTGCGAGGGGCAGCGCGAGATCACGGCTCACGGCGGCTGGCGCGCCTGGGTCGCGGCGGGACGCTGCTAGAATCGCAGCGGGAGGGCGCCATGGCGGACGACGATCGGCGGCTCGTGGTCGCCCTCGGCGGCAACGCGATTCTCCGCGCCAAGGAGCTGTCGAGCTACACGGCGCAGTTCGACAACGTCCGCCGTACGTGCGTGCAGATCGCCGAGCTGATCGCCGAGGGCTATCGCCCGGTCCTGAGTCACGGCAACGGTCCCCAGGTGGGAAATTTATTGATCCAGAACGAGGCGGCGGCGCGCCTGGTGCCGAGCGTACCGCTGGACGTCTGCGGCGCGGAGACGCAGGGCCAGATCGGATACATGATCCAGCAGGCGCTGGGCAACGAGCTGCGGCGCCTGGGCCGATCCCAGCCGGTGGCGAGCGTCGTGACCCAGGTTCTGGTGGACGCCGACGATCCGGCGTTCGCGACGCCGGTCAAGCCCGTCGGGCCGTTCCTGCCCCGTGAGATCGCCGAGCAGCGCATGCGCGAGCGGGGCGAGACGTGGTCGCTCGTGGACACGCGCGGCTGGCGCAAGCTCGTCCCCTCGCCGCTACCGATCGGCATCGTGGAGGTGGGCGCCATCCGCGCGCTGGTCGACACGGGCGTGGTGGTCGTGGCATGCGGAGGCGGTGGCGTGCCGGTGCTGCGACGGCCCGACGGCCACCTGCAAGGCGTGGACGCCGTCGTCGACAAGGACCTGGCCGCCGCGCGCCTGGCGCTCGACCTCGGTGTCAGCACGCTGCTGATCCTCACCGACGTGGCGGGCGTGGCCGTGGACTTCGGCAAGCCGAGCCAGCGCTTCCTCGGCCAGATGACCCTGACCGAGCTCGAGAGCCTGCTGGTAAGGGAGCCGTTCTCGGCCGGCAGCATGGGCCCCAAGGTGCGCGCGGCCTACCGGTTCGTGCACGACGGCGGCAAGCGCGCGATCATCTGTGCGCTGGAGGACGCGCTCGCCGGCGTCGGCGGCCGGGCGGGCACGCAGGTCGTTGCCGACGGCTCCTTCCAGCCGTCCCTGCTGCGGTAGCGCGACGCTTCAGCGGGGCTGGCCGACGACCCCCTCGACGAGCCAGTTCATCTTGCCGAGATCGGTGAGCGGAAAGACCTCGCCGGCCTTCACCCGCTCGACGCCCGTGTTGTCCTTCAGCGGCCCCTGGAAGGGATGCGCGCGGCCCCCGATGAACTCCTGCCGCTTGGCGTTCACCAGGCTCGCCGCGTCCGCCGGCACGGCGGGCCCGAAGGGCGCTATCGCCAGCAGGTCGTCGCCGAGCGAACCCAGGATGTTCTCGCTCTTGAAGCTGCCGTCCAGCACCTGGCGCGCGAAGCGCGTGTAAAGGTTGCCCCACGTGAACGCGATGCCGCTGATCCAGCCGTTCGGCGCGAACTTCTGCGCGCCGAGATAGTGATAGCCCACGGAATACGCGCCGCGCTTCTCGGCCGTCTGCACCACGGTGATGGGCGAGTCCACGATCACCCCCAGCACGTCGGCGCCCTGGTCCAGCAGGGCCGTGGCCGCGGTCGCTTCCTTCGCGGGGTCGAGGAACGTCCCGGTGAAGACCAGGCGGGTCTCGGCCTTGGGGTTGACGGAGCGGGCGCCCAGCTCGAACGCGTTGATGTTGGCGAGGAAGAAGCTGATGGGCAGGGCCACCACGTAGCCGATCTTGTTCGTCTTGGTGACCTTGCCGGCGGCCATGCCGAGCAGGTAGAAACCCTCGGGCGTGCTCGCCCAGTAGGTGGTCAGGTTCGGCACGCGCTTGTAGCCGCCGGGGTGGGCGAACTTCACCTCGGGGTAGCGCTGGGCCACCCGCAGCGCGGGCTCCAGGTAGCCGAAGCTCGCCGGGATGATCAGGCGGGCGCCCCGCTTGATCATGCTCTCCATCACGCGCTCGGCGTCGGCGCCCTCGGGCACGTTCTCGACCTCGATCACCTCCACCTCGGGCAGGTTGCGCTTCATCGCCTGGATGCCGTCGGCGTGGGCCTGGTTGTAGCCGGCGTCGGTGATGGAGCCCACGTGCAGGATCCCCACGATGAGCTTCGGCTGCGCCGGCGCGACGCCCGTGCAGACGAGCAGCGCGGTGACGAGCGTGGTGACGATGGCTCGGGCGTTCATGACGTTTCCCCCTGGTTCGATGTCATCGCTGTCCCTGGAACACGCGGCCGAGGCTGCCGGGCGCCGCTTGGCGCCCCATCCCGCCCCAGGCCGCGAGCACGGCGAGGCTCAGCACGTAGGGCAGCATGTCGAGCACGAACGGCGAGATCGGGACGCCGCGCGCCTGCAGCTGCAGCTGGAGCGAGATGGCCCCGCCGAAGAGAAAGGCGCCGGCGATGGCGCGCAGCGGCTGCCAGCGCGCGAAGACGACGAGCGCGACCGCGATGAAGCCACGTCCTGCCGTCATCCACTCCGCCCACGTCTTGGCCACGCCGATCGACAGGTGCGCGCCGGCGATCCCCGCCAGCAGGCCCGCGAGCACGAGGGCCTGGTACTGGACGGCGCGAGGACTGCGGCCGGCCGCGAACGCCGCGACCGGGTTCTCGCCGACCGCGCGCACCGCCAGGCCCCACCGTGTCCAGAAGAGCGCCCACCACGTGGCCACGGCGACCGGCACGGCGGCGTACACCAGGGCGTCGTGCACGAACAGCGCGGGCCCCAGCACGGGGATGCTGGCGAGCCCGGGCACCCTCAGCTCGGCGAGTCCCGTGATCGGCCGGCCGATGTAGGGCGCGCCGATCAGCGCGCTCAGTCCGACGCCGCAGAACATCAGCGCGAGTCCCGTCGCGAGCTGGTTGGCGCGGCGGTCGACGACCAGCCACGCGAAGAGCGCGTTGAA
>VBPC01000127.1:0-27670 GCA_005887895.1 Candidatus Rokuibacteriota bacterium | reverse complement strand
CACGAGCGGGCCCCCGAGCGACCGAGCACCACGAAGAGCAGCACCGCCATGAGGATGTTCGCCACCGAGCCGGGCAGCGCCTGGGTCATCTGCAAGATATCGCCGCCGGCGGTGATGACGGCCAGCACGAAGGCCGCGCCGACGATGCCGGCCGGGTGGCCGGCCGCCATCCAGCTGATGAGGAAGCCCGTGTAGCCGTAGCCGGGCGACAGGCTCGGCCTCAAGCGGCCCTGGATCGCCGACACTTCCGCCATGCCGGCGAGCCCGGCGAGGCCGCCGCCCACGATCATCAGGACGATCACGTAGCGGGTGACGGGCAGACCGAGCCGGCGCGCGGCCTCGACGTTGCCGCCGATGGCGCGCAGATCGAGGCCCCAGCGCGTGCGCTTGACGATGAACGCGAAGGCCGCGAGGGCGATCAGTCCCACGAGGAGTCCGGCGTGCACGCGGCTGCCGGGCAGCGAGGGCACGATCGCCGCGTCGGTGAAGGCCGCCGTCTGCGGATAGTTGACGCCCTCGGGATCGCGCCACGGACCGAACACGACGTACTGCACGAGCAGGATGGCGACGTAGTTCAGCAGCAGCGTGGAGATCGTCTCGCTGGCCCAGCCGCGCGCGCGCAGCACGCCGGCGATGGCGGCCCACGCCCCGCCCCCGGCGAAGCCGAGCAGCGCCATGACGACGAGCAGCGGCGCGCGCGGCCAGTCGGCGAGGTGCAGGGCAGCCCCGGTTGCGCAGAGCGCGCCGACGAAGAGCTGGCCCTCGCCCCCGACGTTGATCAGCCAGATGCGGGAGGGCACCGCCACCGCCAGCGCGGTGAGCAGCAGCGGCGTGATCTTCACGAGCGTCTCCGAGAACCCGTAGGCGCTGCCGAGCGTGCTCGCCACGATGTCGGCGTACGCGCGCACGGGATTGCGGCCGAAGACGAGGAGGAGCAGCGCGAAGGCCACGAGCCCGAGGCCGAGCAGGCCGCCGAAGCGGGCCACCGGCTCGAGCCGCGGATGCCTGAATGCGAAGGCTGCGCCCAGGGCGTCAGCCACGGGCGCCGACGGGCATGCTGCCGGTCATGAGGTGGCCGATGGTCTCGACGGCGAAATCGGCGGGACGCCCGGCGCCGACGATGCGCCCGCGGAAGAGCACCACGAGGCGATCGGCGAGGGCGCGCAGCTCGTCGAGGTCCTCCGAGATCAGCAGCACGGCGGCGCCGGCCTCCCGCGCCGCCAGCAGCGCGTGGCGGGTGGCGGCGGTCGAGCGCGCGTCGAGGCCGCGCGCGGGGTTGAGGGCGACGATCAGTCGCGGCCCGTGCGCCAGCTCGCGCGCAAGCACGGCGCGCTGCACGTTGCCTCCCGACAGCGTCCCGACCGGCGCGTCGAGTGACGGCACCGAGAACCCGAGCCGCGCGAAGGCGCGCGTCAGGTCCACGCGCGCGGCGGCCCAGTCCACCGCGAGGCCGCCGGCTCGCGCGTAGCGGTGCCGATCGCCGAGCACCGCGTTCTCGACCGCGGTCAGCTGCGGCACCGCGGCCAGGCCGATCGCGTCGTCGGGCACGAACCCGACCCCGCTGGCGCGCACCCGCGCCACCGACCAGTGGGTGGCGTCCTCTCCCCAGAGCCACTTGCGCCCGGCCGCGGCCGCGACGACGCCGAGGATGACGTCGCCGAGCTCGCGCTGGCCGTTGCCCGAGACGCCGGCCATGCCGACGAGCTCGCCGGGCGCAACCGTGAGATCGACGTCGGCGAGTCCACTGCCGTGAGCCTCGGCGCGCACGCTGACGCCGCGCAGCTCGAGGGCGGGCGAGGACGCTGCCGAGCGTGTGGGCGGTGGGGGGCGCCGTGCCGGGGCCTCCCACTCGGTCGTCGTGTCCTCGAACATCAGCGAAACGAGCGTGGATTCCGTGGCCTCGGCGCGGGAGAGCGAGCCGACCACGCGGCCGCGACGCATCACGGTGATGCGGTCGGCCACCGCCAGGACCTCGCGGAGCTTGTGGGCGATGAAGACGACGGCGTAGCCGTCGCGCTTCAGCGTGGCGAGGACGTCGAGGAGGCCGGCGACCTCGGGGGGGGCGAGGCTGCGCGTCGGCTCGTCGAAGATGAGCACCCGCGCCCGGGCGAGCAGGAGCTTGACGATCTCCACCTTCTGCCGCTCGCCGACCGACAGACGCCAGACCGGCGCCCGGGGATCGATGGCGAGGCCGTAATGCTCGGAGGTCGCCGCGATGCGCCGCGCCAGCGCGACCCGGCCGAGCACGGCCGGCAGGTCGGGCAGGAAGAGGGCGACGTTCTCGGCGACCGTCAGCGCGGGAACCTGGACCAGGTCCTGGAACACCATGCCGATGCCGAGCGCGCGCGCGTCCTCGGGTGTGCGGATGGTGACCGGCGCCCCGTCCAGGCGGATCTCGCCCGCGTCGGCGCGATAGAACCCGTACAGGATCTTCACCAGCGTGCTCTTGCCCGCGCCGTTCTCGCCGACCACGGCATGCACCTCGCCGGCGTGGACGTCGAGGTCGACGTGATCGTTGGCCACGACACCGGGGAACGACCGGGTGATGCCGCGCAGCGTGAGCGTCGGCGAGGTCATCGCGCGCGCGATTATACGTGGGAGGTCGGTATCCTTATAATGGTCGCCGCCTCATGGCCGACATCGCCGCCGCCAACCGCGAAGCGCTCGACCGGCTCTGCCGCGCGCGCCCGGCATGGACTGCCGTTCGGTCCGGGCGCGAAGCGCTCGGGCTCGAGGGCCGCACCCTGCTGCACGCGGGGCCGCCGATCGAGTGGGCGCGCATGTGCTGGCCGATGCGCGGCGCCGTCAAGGCCGCGGCGCTGTTCGAGGGCTGGGCGCGCACGGCCGACGAGGCCGAGGCGCTGGCGGCCTCCGGCGACATCGCCTTCGCGCCCTGCCATTCGCGCGGCGCGGTCGGCCCGATGGCCGGGGTCATCTCGCCCGGCACGCCGCTCCTCGTCGTGGAGGACGCGGTGAACCGGACGACGGCGTCGTCGTTCATCGCCGACGGCCCCTGGGGCCACCAGCTCCGCTTCGGCGCCCACGGGCCGGAGACGCTGAACGGCCTGCGCTGGATCCGCGACGCGGTGGCCCCGGCCTTGTCCGCGGTGCTCGAGCGCGAAGGACCGATCGACCTCGCGGCGCTGATGGCGCAGGCCTTCACCATGGGCGACGAGATGCACATGCGCAACGCCGCCGCCACCGGACTGCTCGCGCGCCGCCTCGCCGCGCCGCTGGTGGCGGCGGTGCCCGACGCCGCGCGCCTGGAGCCGATCATGCGCCTCGTCACCCGCGACAACGACCAGTTCTTCCTCGCCTGGTCGATGTGCGCGGCGAAGGCCGCCGCGCGATCCATCGAGGGGCTGGAGGCCTCCACCGTCGTGTGCACGATGGCGCGCAACGGCGTGGAGTTCGGCATCCGCGTGGCGGGGCTCGGCGAGCCATGGTTCACCGCGCCGGCCAGTGTCGTCGAGGGCGTCTACTTCCCGGGCTCCGCCGCGGGCGACGCCAACCTCGACACCGGCGATTCCGCCATCATGGAGACCTACGGACTCGGCGGGCTGGCGATGGCCTCCTCACCCGCAGTGCAGAAGATCGTCGGCGCCAAGTCGTGGGAAGACGCGCTCGCCACCACCCGCGACATGGGCGAGATCTGCGTCGGCCGCAACCCGCTGTTCCCGATCGCCGTGCTCGGAGGCGAGGGGACGCCGACCGGCATCGACATCCGCCGCGTCGTCAAGACGAGCATCGTGCCGAAGATCACCACCGCGATCGCGCATCGCGCGGCGCCCCGCATGATCGGCGCCGGCATCGCCACCGCGCCGATGGCGCCGTTCGTGGCCGCGCTCCGCGCGTTCGCCGAGCGGTACGGCGCCGCCCGGGCCTGACCGCGTGGCCGTCCGCGCCGTCGTCCGGCGCTCCTTCTACCAGGATTCGATGGTGCTGATGAGCGTGGCCGCGCGGCTGCGCGGCCAGCCGGGCGTGCGCGAGGCCGCCGCGCTCATGGGCACGCCCGCCAATCACGCCCTGCTCGCGGCCGCCGGGCTGGCCTCGCCAGAGGTGAAGGGCGCGGCGCCGGGCGACCTCGTGCTCGTCGTCGACGCCGAGAGCGAGGCGGCAGCGGCGGCCGCGCTCGAGGCCGCCGGCGCCATGCTGGAAGAGCGCAGCCGCGCCTCGGGCGTCCTCCGCCGCCCGCGCACGCTCGAGGCCGCCCTCGCCGCGCGGCCCGATGCCAATCTTGCGGTGATCTCGGTGCCGGGCGCCTACGCCGCGCTGGAGGCGCGGACCGCGCTGCGCGGCGGCCTGCACGTGTTTCTCTTCAGCGACAACGTGTCCCTCGCCGACGAAGTGGAGCTCAAACGCCTGGCGGCCGCTCGGGGGCTGCTCTGCATGGGGCCGGACTGCGGCACCGCCTATCTCGGCGGCATCGGCCTGGGCTTCGCCAACGTCGTACCGCGCGGCCGCATCGGCTGTGTGGCCGCCTCCGGCACGGGCCTGCAGGCCGTCGTGTCGCAGCTCGCCGCGCTCGGCGAAGGCATCTCGCACGGCATCGGCGTGGGCGGGCGCGATCTCTCGGCCGAGGTCGGCGGGACGATGACGACGCTCGCGCTGGCGGCGCTGGCCCGCGACCCGAGGACCGAGGCCATCGTCGTGATCTCCAAGCCTCCGTCGGCGGCCGCGCTGCCCGCCCTCGAGTCGGCGATCCGGGCCACCGGCAAGCCCGTCGTCGTCTGCTGCCTGGGCGCGGCAAGCTCCGGCGCGCCCGGCACCTGGGTCAGCACGCTCGACGACGCGGCGGACGCGGCCGCGGCCCTCCTGCGCGGGGTCTCGTGGTCGCCGCGGGCCTTCAGCGATCCGGACTCCGTCCGCGCCCGCCTCGCTGCGCTGGGGCCCGCGCGCGGCACGATCCGCGGTCTCTACACTGGCGGCACGCTCGCTCACGAAGCGCGGCTTCTGCTGGAGCCGCTGCTCGGCGCAACCGGCCACCGCATCCTCGACCTGGGCGCCGATGAGTTCACCGTCGGCCGCCCGCATCCCATGCTGGACCCCGACGCGCGCGCCGCGCAGGTGCGGGAGGCCGCGCGCGACCGCGACGTCGGCGTCGTCCTGCTCGACGTGGTGCTCGGGCGAGGAACGCATCCCAACCCGGCAGGTGTCGTGGCGCGCGCCGTTCGAGACGCGCGCGAAACCGCCGCGCGCGCGGGCCGCGGGCTTCTCGCGGTCGCGTCGGTCGTGGGCACCGACGCGGATCCGCAAGGCCGGCGCCACCAGGTCGAGGAACTCCGCGCCGCCGGCGTCGAGGTCCTGCCGTCCAACGCCCAGGCCGCGCGCTTCGTCGCCCTCGCCCTTCGCCCCGAGCTCGCGCTGGCTCTGCTGGGCCCGCGATGACGCTCGACGCCGGACTCGACCAGCCGCTGCGCGTGGTCAACGTCGGCCTCGAGCTCTTCGCCGAGCAGATCGAGGCGCAAGGCGCCGCGGTGGACCGCGTCGACTGGCGCCCGCCCGCCGGAGGCCCGGACATCGCCTCGCTGCTCGCGCGGCTGGAGGACTAGTTGGACATGGGGGCCCCGACATGGCCCCCAACCCCCCAAACGTTCGGAGCGCCCCGGCGGAGCCGTGGCGCTCCTCTTTAACCCGACAGTCTCCTAAGTTGGACATGGGGGCCCCGGGATGCCCCTCGACGCTCGGGCGGCGCCGGCGGAGCCGTCGACGCCCTCGTCAACCCCAGGGGGCTCCTAGATCGACTTGAGCCGGGGTGCGATCTCCAGGGCGAAGCGCTCCAGGCTCCGATTCATCTGCGCCGGCCGCACTCCCGGCGGTACCGCCCACGTCACGAGGTCGGTGATCCCGTGGTCGGCGATGAAGGCCGACAGCTCCGCCACGCAGTGCTCGACGTCGCCCACCACCCACGTCTGCGGGATCCGCGGGCCGGCGTGATACCACGACCGCTCCTGGCCTGACTCCGCGAAGAACCGGTTGTAGAGCTCGCCGCGATAGCGCTCGGCGGCGCGCACGGCCGGCCAGTCGCGCTCCGGATCGTCGGTCACGAAGCACGAGCGGATGATGCCGACCCGTCGCTCGTCCGGCGAGCGCCCCGCCGCCCGCACGGCGTCACGCCAGGGGTCGAGCACCTGCGCGCGCTCCCCCTGCGGCAGGAGGTGCGCGTCGAATCGCGCCGCCCGCGCGGCGCCGCTCGCGGACATCGCCGCGATCCACAGTGGGGGGCCGCTCGGTTGCACGTAGCGCGGGCGGATCACCACGTCGTCGAAGTCGTACCGCTTCCCGTGGAAGCTGAAGCGCTCGCCCGTGAAGGCGCGCGTGAGCACGTGCAGTCCTTCCTCCATCCGCGACAGGCGCTGCGGCAGCGGGATCCCGAAGCCGCGGAACTCGTGCGGCGCGTAGCCCATGCCCACACCGATCTCGATCCGCCCGTCGCTCAGGTTGTCGAGCACGGCCAGGTCTTCGGCGAGCCGCACCGGGTTTGCGAACGGCAGCAGGCAGATGTCCGACGAGAATCGCACGCGCGACGTGCGGGCGGCCATCGCACCGGCCACCGGCGTCCACGCCGGCAGATAGCCATCCTCCACGAAGTGGTGTTCGGTGAACCACACGAGATCGAGGCCGAGCGTGTCGAGCCAGGCGACCTGCTCGAGGATCTCCGCGTAGAGCCGTGGCGTCGGCATGCGGGAGTCCGGCGGATTGCGGAAGTCGTAGACGACACCCAGCCGGAGTGGAAGGCGGCTCACGGGGATACAATAGCCGCCACCGGCGGAGGATGCGACACGGAGTGAGACGACCATGACGACCTCGGTCAGTGCGCGCGTGGTGGATGCCGATGGCCACGTCCTCGAGCCGGCCGATACCTGGCTGAAGTACCTCGAGCCCTCGTACCGCGAGCGCGCCATTCGCATCGCTCGCGACGAGCGCGGTTACGAGGTGCTCCTCATCGACGGCCAGCCGCTCAAGACGCTGCGCGGAGAGCTCGGCGCCCTCGGCGGGATCGGGATGGACGCGGCGCGCCTGCTCACGCGCGGGCAGATGACCTACGCGGAGGGCAGCCCGGCCGGGGGCTACGATCCCGTCGAGCGGCTGAAGGTGATGGACGGCGAAGGCATCGACGCCGTGTTGCTCTATCCCACGATCGGCATCTGCTGGGAGGGGCACGTCACCGACGGCGGGCTGGCCACGGCCTACACCCGCGCCTACAACCGCTGGCTGGTCGACTTCTGCCGCACCGACCCCAAGCGGCTCTATCCCGTCGCCCACATCTCGCTGCTCGATCCCGAGGGCGCTGTGCAGGAGACGATTCGCGCGCGGCGCGACGGCTGCGTGGGCATCTTCCTCTCGCCGGACCTCGCTGCCCGCGCCGGCCGGCACTTCGACGATCCGGTCTTCGCGCGGTTCTGGGAGACGGCGCAGGAGCTCGAGATGCCGGTGGCCTTTCACGTGATCGTGCGCGATCGCCAGTGGTTCCGGCAGTGGCAGCGCCGTGATCCCTCCGATGCGCTGTTCAGCATCGCGTTCCTGGCCATCGACGTGATGGCGGCGTTCACGCAGATGCTGGCCGCCGGGATGTTCGAGCGCTATCCGCGGCTGAAGTGCGCGGTGCTCGAGGCCGGCTCCAACTGGATCGCGGCCTGGCTCGATCGACTCGATCACAAGTACCGGGTCATGAAGCACCAGACGCCCATCCGCATGGAGCCGAGCGCGTACTTCTACCGCCAGTGTCTGATCTCGGCCGATCCCGACGAGTCGGTCACCGCGCAGATGGTCGAGCACCTCGGCGCCGACTACTTCATCTGGGCCTCCGACTACCCGCACATCGACGCCTCGTTCGGCGTCGTCAGCGAGCTGAAGGAGCGGCTGGCCTCGCTGCCCGAGGACGCGCGCCGCAAGGTCCTCGGCCTGAACGCTCAGCGCTTCTACCGGTTGCCCCGGTGATGTGGATCGAGCGCTACTTCCTGTAAGGCCTTCACCTCGATCGTCCTGGCCTTCATCCGGTCGGGCATGAAGCGCTCGATGCGGGCGGAGAAGGTCTTGGCCAGCTTCGAGCTGGGCGGCGGCCATGTCGTGGCCGCAGTGCCACAAAAGCGGCGGCGACTACCCGGCCCTGTCCTCACGACGTGCCGGCCTTGCCTGCCATGCCTTCGATCCGTGCCCATTCAGCATCGGTGACCGGCATCACCGACAACCGGGCGATGCGGACCAGCGGAAAGTCCTTGAAGGCGGCGTCGGCCTTGATCTCGGCGAGCGTGACCGGTCGAGGAAGCCGCTGCACCGGCGCGACATCCACCGCCACGTACTTTCCGCTCGCGTCTTCCGGATCCCGATAGGCATCGGACAGCGCCCTCACGATCCCGACCACCGCCTTCTCGTCACCGGTGTGGTAGTAGAAGATGCGGTCGCCCTTCTTGATGGCACGAAGATGCTTCTGCGCCAGCGCGTTCCTGACGCCGCTCCAGACCGCTTTCTTGTCCTTCACGAGCGCGTCGAATCCGTAGTGGGTCGGTTCTTCCTTCACCAGCCAGTTCATAGCCCTGCATTGTAGACCTTGCGCCGCAAGGCGCCTGCTCGAGGACATTGAGAGTCCACCGCATTACCGCATCAGCAACCCGCCACGCATTTGCCGGAGCCGTCGAACTCCATCGTCTGGCCGCTCAGGGCTGGATACACCGGGCGACCTCTCACCAGCGCCATGAACGCAGCCGTGCGCGTGTCGGGCTTCACCTTGCCACCGGACGTCGCCGCCTCATTCACGTGGTTGACGATCACCGACACCGGCTGCACGAGCGTATTGACCGCGTACGCGGCACCCTCGGGCGACAGCGCGCTCGCCCCGAAGTTCAGCTCCATCAGGCTCGCGTGATAGAAGTCGCGCTCGACGAGCTGCATCTCGGCGTGCAGCCCCGTGTCGCCGCTCAGGTAGGCGACGAGGCCGTTGGTGAAGCGGATCACGTAGCCGTTGGCGGGCCCGAGGGTGAGGCTCATGTTGTCGGGCTGCAGGTTCTTGCGCGACGCCTCGCCGAGGAGGGCGATCGGCGCGGTGCTCTCGTGCATGGCAGGAACAGGAATGATCTCGACCGCTTTCGACGACGCCGAAGCCCTGAACGTGCGCGTGCCACCCGTCTGGACGAACGCGGTGCACGGTGCGGACAACGGCCCGACGATGTCGCTGGCATTGACGGCACAGGCCTCCGTCGGCTTTCCCTTGATCGTCTCCGCCTTCTTCGCGATGAAATTGGCGAGCGGTCCGACCATTACGATGGCGGCGTTCTTCGCGGCCACGATCTCGCCGGTCGTCGAATTCGGCGCCGCCGACACCACCTCCGGCCTCGCGCACGTCCCCGACTCCAGCGCCTTCAACTTCAGGTCCCCGATGTGGTCGCCGTGGGCGTGGCTCAGGATGACCACGTCGATCTTCCCGAGCCGCGGATCGTCTGCCCCCGTCACCGACTGGCCGGCGTCATAGAGGATGCGGACGCCCGTCGGGTCCTCGAAGATGGTCGCGCGGTCACGCGTGCAGAGCTCGCCCGCGTGCGACCCCAGCGGCGTGACCTTGACGTTCTGGGCCCCCGCCGCCGGCGCGGCGAGGAAGGCGGCGAGGAAGATGGCGTGTGCGGGAAACTGCTTCATGGCGCCTCCTGTGAACGCGACGATCGACATGCTGGCTCCCTCCAGGCGGCGACTGGGCCGGCAAAGGATTCTAGGTCTGGCGGCTGGTGCTACGCCAGATGGGCCCGTTGGGCCTGCGAATCGGCCGGATTGGCCACCTTCACGTGCTCGCCCCACTGAGAGGACGCACACGCGCGGCGGTGAGGCCGCGGAGACCGACGCCAGGAGCCTCGTCACGTTCACCTTGCTCGGCGCCTGGCACGACGCTGGATCGACATTCCAGGACGCTGCCGGCGCGGCCACGAGCATGGCGCGCGCTGTCGCCCCGGCGCGACGTAGCGGGTCGTAGAACGCGCGCACGGACGACGAGGCGCCCGTCATCTGATCGCCGAAGAACGGGTTTCCGTACCGTTTGTCATCGGGCGGGGCGTGCTCGAGCCGAACCTGCTCCGGTGCGACCTCGAGCTCTTCCGCCAGCAGCATGGGCATCGACGTGTACGTGCCCCGTCCCATTTCGACCTGCGGCATGATGAGCGTGAGGTCCGAGCCAGCAAGATTCGTGGTTCTCGGGGGCTCGGCGGACGATAATGTATGTACATGTAAGGACTTGGTCGGCCCGAATATCGCTGAGAGGATGATGTTCATGAGTCGACAGATCACCAAGCTGACGGCCGGCCAGAACCGGGGACGCCTGTCGCCCTGTGTCTGCAGCACGCTCCGCATGGTCACCCGCGTGGTGACGCAGCTCTACGACGACTGCCTGCGGCCGAGCGGTCTCCGGGTGACCCAGTTCAGTATTCTCGCCGCGGTCGCACGCCTGGGTGAGGCGAGCCTGAGGCAGCTGGAGGACGAGCTCGCCATTGACCAGACGACCCTGACCCGCAGCCTGACCCTCCTGGAGCGCAACGGCGTGCTCGAGCGTGCTTCGCATCCGGACGGGCGGATCAAGGCGATGCGGCTCACATCGAAAGGGAGACGAGCTCTGGAGGTGGCGTGGCCCCTCTGGGCCCAGGCGCAAGGCAAAGTCCTGCGCGAGCTGGGAACGAAGGCGTGGACTGACACGCAGCGGCGGTTGACATACCTGTTTCAGGTTGCCGCCAAGAAGCAACGACTGGCGCGGCGACGAAGGCGCGCGCAGCCGTAGGCCACGGATTCATCTCCTGGCCGACGCGCCCGCAGGCGGGCCCCGGAAACGGCGGGCGCCTCGCCGTGCTAGGCTCGGCGAATGATGGCGGGTCGTTACGCACCCATCGGGGAATACGGCGTCATCGGCGACCTCTACACCGTCGCCCTGGTGGGCATGGACGGATCGATCGACTTCCTCTGCCTGCCCCACTTCGACTCCCCGTCGGTCTTCGCCGCTCTCGTCGACGCCGAGCGCGGAGGACGCTTCCAGATCGCGCCGGTCCTCGAGGGCGCCGTGCGCAAGCAGCTCTATCTCCCTGACACCAACGTGCTGCTGACGCGGTTCCTCGATACCAACGGCGTCGCCGAGCTGTCCGACTTCATGCCCGCGGCCGACGCGGGGCAGGCGCACAACGTGGTACGGCGGGCCAAGACGGTCCGGGGCGAGGTCCGCTTCCAGATGCGTTGCGATCCGCGCTTCGACTATGCGCGCGCCACCCACACGGCCGAGCGTCGGAGCGACACCGAGGTGCTCTTCCTCGGGCGGGCCGGCGACGGCGAGCTGGTGCTGCGCCTGCGGTCGTCGGTCCCGATGCGTCTCGAGAACGGCGCGGCCCTGGCCGAGTTCACGCTGGCCGCCGACTCCTCCGCCTGGTTCGTCCTCGAGGTGGTGCTCGCCCAGGAGCCGTCGCCGTCGGAGCAGCCCGACTACGCGAGCGACGCCTTCAAGGAGACGGTGAACTTCTGGCGTCGCTGGGTCGCGCGCAACACGTACGGAGGACGCTGGCGCGAGACGGTGAACCGTTCGGCGCTGACGCTGAAGCTGCTCACCTCACGGCAGTACGGCTCGATCGTCGCCGCGCCGACGTTCGGGCTCCCCGAGACCATCGGGGGCGGGCGCAACTGGGACTATCGCTACGCCTGGATCCGCGACTCGTCGTTCACGCTCTACGGGCTGATGCGCCTCGGCTACACGCAGGAGGCGGCCGCCTTCATGGACTGGGTGATGGCGCGCTGCCGCGAGCTCGAGCCGGACGGCTCGCTCCAGATCATGTACGGGCTCGACGGCCGTCACTCGCTGCCCGAGGAGATCCTGCCCCACCTCGAGGGTTACATGGGGTCCGGTCCCGTTCGGATCGGCAACGCGGCCTTCGACAACCTGCAGCTCGATATCTACGGCGAGCTGCTGGACTCCGTCTACCTCTACGACAAGTACGGCTCGCCCATCGGGTACGACGCCTGGACCAACATCGTGCGGCTGACGGACTGGGTCTGCGCCAACTGGCGCCAGCCCGACGAGGGCATCTGGGAGGTGCGCGGCGGACGGCAGGAGTTCCTCTTCTCGCGGGTGATGTGCTGGGTGGCCGTCGACCGCGCCATCCGGCTCGCTACCAAGCGCTCGTTCCCCGCCCCCCTGGCGCGCTGGCACGAGGTGCGGGACACGATCTACCAGGACGTCTTCACGCGCTTCTGGGACCCGACGCGGGGCGCGTTCATGCAGCACGTCGGCGCCACCACGCTCGACGCCGCGGCGCTGCTGATGCCGCTCGTCCGCTTCGTGTCCCCCACCGACCCGCGCTGGATCTCGACCCTGCGCGCGATCGAGCGCGACCTGGTGAGCGACTCGCTGGTCTATCGCTACCGCCTCGCCGGCGGATTCTCCGACGGGCTCACCGGGCAGGAAGGCACCTTTTCGATGTGCTCCTTCTGGTACGTCGAGTGCCTCTCACGCATGGGAGACCTGCAGCAGGCGCGGTTCTTCTTCGAGAAGATGCTCGGCTACGCCAATCATCTGGGATTGTACGGCGAGGAGCTGGGCCCGCAGGCGCAACACCTCGGCAACTTCCCCCAGGCCTTCACGCACCTGGCGCTCATCAGCGCCGCCTTCGATCTCGACCGCCGGCTCTCGGCAGCCGGCCACGCCGGGTGATCGCCACCCGCCGATTTCCGCTCTACGCTAGACAGAGCACACGGCCCTGGACGTAGCGAAGCCCCAGCGTGCGGCTCGGCGACGACCGACTCGCGGAGTGCTCATCGTTCGCCGCTTTTCGCGCGTTAGTCGATAATCGCCTGGTACACGAGCTGACGGACGAGCGCGCGGTCATAGCGTTGCGCCGGTCCCGGGACCGTCTGCGTCATGATCACGCAAATGAGCGCTTCCTTCGGATCGATCCAGAACCCAGTGCCGGCGGCGCCACCCCAGTTGTATTCGCCCGCGGAACCCGGCACGGAGTTCACGCCGGTCTCCTTGCGGACCGCGAAGCCGAGCCCGAAACCGTACCCGGGCTGGAGCAGCGCGATCGCCGGCTTGATCGTGCCGAGATGATCCGACGTCATGTAACTCACTGTCGCCCGTCCGAGGAGCCGGGCACCGTCGAGCTGACCACCGTTCGCCAGCATCTGCACGAAGCGCGCGTAGTCGCCGGTGGTCCCGGCCGTGCCGGCGCCGCCGGCGTCGTTCTTCTGCACCACCGTGACGTCGAGCAGCGTGATCGGCCTGCCGGTCGCCTTGTCAATGGCGAACGGTTGCGCGAGGCGCGCCACCTTCTCCCTGGGGACCACGAACGCCGTGTCGGCCATCTTGAGCGGCCCGAAGAGGCGCTCGGTGAGGAACGCGCCAAGCGTCATCCCCGAGACCTTCTCGACCACGCGGCCGAGCACGTCGGTGGAGAGGCTGTACTCCCACATCGTGCCCGGGTGGTGTGCCAGCGGCGCCTGCGCCAATCGCTGGATCTGCTCGGTTGGCGTCACGTCCCGCCAGTCCACGCCGATCGTGCCGTACGCCGCCTTCACCTGGTCGTTCAGCGTGTTGCTCGCGTAGGCGAAGCCGGAGGTGTGCCGCAAGAGGTCCTGGATCGTGATCGGACGGTCGGCCGGCACGAGCCTGTACGTGGTCTTGCCGTCCGTCGTCTCTTTGAGCGCGACCTGCGGGCTGGCGAACTCAGGGAAATATTTGGACACCGGATCAGCGAGGAGGAGCTTGCCTTCCTCGACGAGGATCATTGCCGCGACCGAGGTGAACGGCTTCGTCATCGAGTAAAGCCGGAAGATCGCATCCCTTGTCATTGGGGCGCCGGTTGCCGGATCGCGCAGGCCGACCGTCTCGAAATACACGACCTTGCCCTTGCGGGCGACGAGGACCACGGCGCCCGGGAACCGATCGTTGGCGATTTGCGCTTTCAATGCCGGCCCGAGACGGGCGAGACGGGTTGACCGTCACCCACGGGAGGAGGAACGGCAGGCGGCTCGTCATGGCGTCGAAGGACAATCAGCGTCCGGCCGGAACTCGCTCGCAGGACTGCCAGGAGGCGTACTCGCAGTTACCTTCGCACCGAACCGCCCCATCCACCTGCTTGACCACGGCACCACCCTCGACGTCCGAGCAGACGTAGTTCCCGTCGCGGGTCACGGTGCACTGCCCGGTGCCGCAGTAGATCCAGCCGTCACGCGTCCTGAACGCCGAGCCGAATCGCAGGGATGCGCAGTAGACGTCGCCGCGCTGGTCGCGGGCGCACGGACCGGCTCCGCAGATGACCTCGCCCTTCGCGTCCTTGAGGCATGCGGCATCGGCCGAGGACACCAGCGTGAAGCCGAGCAACGCGACGGCGATGCGCCCTTGAGCATGGCCGGGATACTGACTGGTGCGGACCGCGCCTGTCAACACCTCGGGGGAACGAATGGGCATCCGGCCTGCGCTTACGTGTCCTTCACGATGCGGTAGAGCACCCACCCGCCCGCGTCCTGACCGCCCACGCGCCCGGCCTGCTCGAACAAGCCTGGCCGTCCCCGCGTCGGCGTCGAGGGATACTCCGCGAGAAGCGCGGTCCGGCCCAACACCACCGCCGCCGGCGGTGTCGGAGCCTCCACGCTGTACGGCGCCAGGGTGTTCCGTCGCTCGTTGTAGAACTCCATGCGCCACCTCATTCGGATCTCCTGCCTAGAAGCCATTCCTTCGCATGCACACCCGATAGACCGCCCGGTACGCGGCGTCCTTCGCGCCATCGCCGTCCATCCCGTGGATCTGGGCATCCGGCGACTGCGTCCCGTGTCCCGCCGCGCCGCGAGCCTCCACGGTCCCCGTGCTCACCCTGCGAGCGGCATCGGCATCCACCTCGTCCTTCGATGTGGGGGACACGGCGCGGCCCCGGACTCCCTCTCGCGCTTCTCGGTTGCAGGCGGCGATGTCCCCCACGGTCGGAACGTCGGCGTGAGCGATGCCGAATGCGCCGGAAAGACCGGCAACGAGCAGCGTCGCGACCATGAGCGTTCGCGTGAGCTCGACCTGTGCCTTCATGGACGTCTCCTCGTGATGGACATTCAGGCTCTCCCGGGCGGAGCCGCGCTCCGCGACGTTGGCTCCGCGCCGGCGGCCTGGCCTTCGGTCAGCGACGAGTCTCGGCGGTCGCTCCGTCCGTGGCCGAGAGTCATCCAGGTGTTCGTGTTGAAGTTGTACTGATAGACGACCCCGTCGCCGTCGAGGCCGAACAGATCGTTCGCCGATGCGCAAATCTGGACCAGCTTCGTCATGTGCGTCGTCGGGATCCGTCAGCAAGCGGCAATGGCTCACGCGTCATGCGCTCCCCCTGATTCTTCCGAGCACGATGCGGATCCGGTGGGGCTTCGCGTCGGCGACGAGGGGAATGCTCGCCGAGCCGTCGAGCGGGACACCATCGAGTTCCACTGACGCGACGCCTCGATTCACCCCCTGAGGATTCTCGACGACGATCGTGTACTGCGCGGAGTGATAGCGGAACGCGATCGTGAAGCCCGGCCATGCGCGCGGGATGCACGGATCGACCACGAGTCGCGCGCCGCGCAGGCGGAAGCCGAGCAGCGATTCGAGCCCGGCGCGATACATCCACCCCGCCGAGCCCGTGTACCACGTCCAGCCTCCACGGCCGACGTGCGGGGGCTCCGCATAGACGTCCGCCGCGACCACGTACGGCTCGACCTTGTAGCGGGCGACGCCGGCCGGCGTACTCGCGTGCGTGATCGGATTCAGCATCGCGAGGATCTCGGCCGCCGTGTCTCCCTCGCCGAGCGCGGCGAACGCCATCGCCGACCAGAGCGCGGCATGGGTGTACTGGCCGCCGTTCTCCCGGACGCCGGGCGGATAGCCTTTGATGTACCCGGGATCGAGCGCGGTGGTGTCGAACGGCGGCGTCAAGAGCAGCACGAGCCGATCACGACGGCGAACGAGGTGCTGGTCGACGGCGGCCATCGCGCGCCGGCTTCGAGTGTCGTCGGCGGCCCCCGAGAGCACGCTCCACGATTGCGCGATCGAATCGATGCGGCACGCGTCGTTGGCGGCGGCCCCGAGCGGCGTGCCGTCGTCGAAGTACGCGCGGCGATACCAGTCGCCGTCCCACGCCTCGCCCTCGAGGGAGGCTCTGAGCGCGTCGGCGTGTCGGCGCCAGGTGCGGGCGCGCGTGTCGTCACGCCCGTCGGCCAGGGCCGCCCAGGAGCCGAGGATCGCGTGCAGAAACCAGCCGAGCCAGACGCTCTCGCCCTTGCCGCCGGCCCCGACACGATTCATCCCGTCGTTCCAGTCGCCGGTGCCCATCAGCGGCAGCCCGTGCGGCCCGACACCGAGGCTCCGATCGAGGGTCCGCGCGCAGTGCTCGAAGAGCGTGCCGCGTTCCTCGGACACCCGTGGCGCGAAATACGATTCCGCCTGCTCGTCGGCCAGCGGCGGCGCGTCCAGAAACGGGACGACCTCGTCCAGAAGGCCCACGTCCTCGGTGCCCTCGAGATACCGGCTGACCACGTACGGCAGCCACAGCAGATCGTCCGAGATCCGCGTCCGAACGCCGCGGCCGGCCGGCGGATGCCACCAGTGCTGGACGTCACCCTCGGTGAACTCGCGGGCGGCGGCCCGGAGCACCTGTTCACGCGCGAGGTCCGGCCGGGTCACCGTGAGCGCCATCACGTCCTGGAGCTGGTCTCGGAAGCCATAGGCGCCGCCGGCCTGATAGAACGCGGTCCGGGCCCACAGGCGACACGCGAGGGTCTGATAGAGCAGCCAGCGATTGAGCAGGATGTCCATGGCCCGGTCGGGCGTCGTCACTTGCACCGTGCCCAGGACGTCGTCCCAGTACGAGGCGACGGCCTGCAAGTACGCATCGAGATCGCCGGCTCGGTAGCGGACGACCAGCTCGGCGGCCATCGCCCGGGACGGCGCCTCGCCGAGGAACAACACCACGTCGGCGCGCTCGTCGGGCGCCAGCTCGACCGTCGTCTGCAGCGCGCTGCAGGGATCGAGGCCGGCGCCGACTCGCCCGGAAAGTCGGTCTTCGCGCTCCAGCGCCGCGGGGTGATCGACGGTGCCGTGACGCCCCAGGAACTCGGTGCGGTCACCCGTCCAGGCCGTCTGCCGGCCGCCGAGGTCGGCGAACGCCACGCGCGTGCCGAAGTCGGCGCTCCACGCATTGCGTGCGAACATCGCGCCGGTGTTCGCGTCGATCTCGGTCACGACGAACGGCGCGCCGGCGCGGCGCGACTCGCCGAGCGCCCACTCGACATAGGCGGTGACCGTCAGGCGCCGCCGGCGACCCGACGTGTTCGTCAGGGTCAGACGCGAGATCTTGATCGGATCGTCGAGGGGGACGAACTGCAGCAGATGCAGCGACACACCGTGGCTCACACGCTCGAACCGGCTGTAGCCCTGTCCGTGTCGCGCCACGTAGGTGCCGATCTCCTCACGAATCGGCAGGGCCGTCGGGCCCCAGACCTCGCCGGTCTCGTCGTCCCGGACGTAGATCGCCTCGTTCGGCGGGTCACTCACCGGGTCGTTGGACCACGCGGTCAGCTGGCGTTCCCGGCTGTTGACCGCCCATGCATAGCCGGCACCGCACTCCGACACCTGGAAACCGAACGCGGGATTGGCGATCACGTTGATCCAGGGGGCGGGCGACCACTGGCCGGGCCCGAGGATCGTCGCGTACTCCCGTCCGTCGCCGGCGAAGCCGCCGAGGCCGTTCCCGAACTCGAGCGCCGGCGGCGAGGGCGCGAGGTCCGGCGGCCGCTTGATGACGCGCTTGCGTCGAACCGCCGACACCGGCACCTCCTCGGATCGCTGGGCGCGCATGACCTGCTCGGCCAGCGTCCCCCGGCGACTCAAGAGCACGGCCCGGGCGGCGGCCTGGAGCACGTCGCGCTGCTGCGCGCTGAGGCGATCCCCGCGCAGGATGAAGACGCTCCCGTGGGGCGCTTGCCGCGCCGGCAGCGCCGACTGGCTCGTGCGCACGACCGTCTCCAGCAACGTGTGCAGGTCTTGAACGTAGGAGGGCGCCCGCTCGTTCACGATGACCAGGTCGACCGCGAGCTGCTTCATCCGCCAGTATTCGTGGGCGCGCAGGAGCTGGCGGACGATGCCGATGTCCTCGGGCTCGTCGATGCGGACCAGCACGATCGGGAGGTCTCCCGAGATCCCGTGCGCCCACAACTGGGGCGGGCCGCCCGCGTGGCGGGCCAGCACGTCGGCGCTGGGCCGGAGCGTGCGGTCCGCGTAGAGAATGCGGCTGGCGAGACTCTGAAAGAGGTGCGCCTCGTCCGGCGCGACGCCGAGATGATGGAGCTGCACCTGGGCCTGCGTCCAGGCGAGGGTGGCGGCCCGGTCGAAGGTCGCCGGATCGCGGTACTTGTCGGCGAGGGCGAGCGCCTCGTCGCGCGACGGCGCGACGAGCGTCGAGAACGCCACGCGCACGGTACTGCCCGGGGCGAGCCGCACGCAGCGTCGCAGACTGACGATCGGGTCGAGGACGGCGCCCACCGTGTTGGACAGTGGCCCGCCGTCGAGGACGGCGGCGGGCGTCCGGATCCCGCGGCCCCGCCCGAGGAACTTCATGCGATCGGTTTCCCACTGGGGCGGACCGACGGTGGCGCCGTCCACCCGGACGACGTGCGCCAGCCAGAGCGGGGTCTCGTCGGGCGATCGCCGGCGGCGGGTGGCGAGCAGCGTGTCGAGCTCGGGGACCCACTCCGTCTGCACGAACAGGTTGGAGAACGCCGGGTGCGCGGCATCGGCGGCCGGCGTGGCGAGCACGACCTCGGCGTACGACGTCACCTCGATCTCGCGGGGTCTCGCGCCGAGGTTCGTGAGCGACACGCGGCGGATCTCCGCGTCGTCTTCCGGCGAGACGATCACCTCGAGCGTGGTCGCGATCCCGCGGTCGCGGCGCACGATCTCCGCGCGATCTTCCGCGAAGGTCACGTCGTACCGCTCCGGCTCCCGTCCGCTCGGCTGGTAACCCGCCGACCACGCTTCGCCGCTCTGGGTGTCGCGAAGGAAGACGTAGGTTCCCCCGACGTCGCAGGTGACGTCCTCCCGCCAGCGGGTGATCGCCAGGTCGCGCCAGCGGCTGTAGCCGGAGCCGGCGGCGGTCACCATCACGGCGTAGCGGCCGTTCGACAGCAGGTGCGTCCGGGGTGTCGCGCTGTGCGGCGAGCTGAAGCGGCGAACGACGGCGGGCACGAACTCGCGCACATCGGCGGTGCCCGTCACTTCCTCGGCGCGGGGCCGGGTCACGGCGACGTCGCGGGGGGTGCGTTCCTGGAGCAGGAGCTCGGTCGCCTGGACCCTCGGTTCGGCGTGGAAGCGCGCGCGCATCCGTCCGTCCTGCAGCGTGTTGGCGAGCGCGACGAGGAGCATGCCCTGGTGGTGCGCCATGTAGGTCCGGACGATCGCCACGCTCGTGCCCTCGGGGAGCCGCGCGGGCGTGTAGTCGAGGGCCTCGTAGAAGCCGTAGGCGCCGGAGGCCCCGGCGTCGCCGAGGCGCCGGAAGTTTCGGGCGGCCGCGGTGGGATCGACCATGGCGGCCAGCCCCGTGGCGTACGGCGCCACGACGATGTCCTCGCTGAGCCCTCGTCTGAGACCGAGGCCCGGCACCCCGAAGTTCGAGTACTGGTACGTCATCTCGAGATCGCGCACGAAATACCCCGACTCCGACACGCCCCACGGCACGCCGCGCTCGGCCCCATAGGTGATCTGGCGGCCCACGGCCAGTCGGCCCGTCTGCTCCAGCAGGCTCCCGGCCGGCGCCCGCATCACGAGGGCCGGCATGAGGTACTCGAACATCGACCCCGACCAGGACACCAGCACCGAGTCGCGTTCAACCGGCGTCAGGGCCCGGCCCAGGCGGAACCAGTGCGAGACCGGGACATCGCCCTTCGCCACGGCGAGGAAGCTCGTGAGACGGGCTTCGGACGCGAGCAGGTCGTAGTACCCGGGATCGAGACTGCCCTCCGTGACCCGATACCCGATCGAGAAGAGCTTGCGCATCGGATCGAAGAGGAACGCGAAGTCCATGTCCGCGACCCAGGCCCGCGCCCGCTCGGCGAGGGCGGTGAGGCGCCCATCCAGCGCCGCCGGCTCGACGACGGCGAGGTCACGCGCGTGGCTGTCGACACACGCGCGCAGCGCCTCCGCCCAGGCGGCGACGGTCGGCGCGCTGTCGCCGTCTTCATCGACGAGCGCCCGCGCGATGGCGCTCACCATCCGGGCCCCGGCGTCGAGCTCCGCGAGCCGGACGGCCCACGCGGCCGGCGTCGGCGGGATCGTCTCGAGGGCGGCGGCGACGGCGTCGAGCGCGGTGGTCAGACGCTGTCGCGTGACTGCGTGCCGCGGGTCGTCGGCCAGCGCGCGGGCCGACTCGCGGACGATGAGCGCCGTGTCTTCGATCCCGGCCAGCGCGGCGGCGCTGACCAGCGGCCGCCCGAGCATCTCGCGGCACGCGTGCTCGAGCGCGATCAGGTGGCCGGCCAGATTTCCGCTGTCGACGGACGACACGTAGCGCGGATCGAGCGGGCGGCCATCGCGCGTGTCGTACCAGTTGAAGAAGTGGCCGCGGAACCGTTCGAGCCGCGCCATCGTCGCGAAGGTGGCCTCGAGCCGCTCGACGGCCTCGACGGTTCCGAGCCAGCCGAAGTCACGCGCCACCGCCGTCGAGAGCAGATACAGGCCGAGGTTCGTCGGCGAGGTCCGGTGGGCGATCACGGGCTTGGGATCTTCCTGGAAGTTGTCGGGCGGTAGCGCCTGATCCGCGGGCCCGACGAACGTGGCGAAAAAGCGCCACGTCCGACGCCCGATCAGCCGGAGCGCGCGCGCGTCCCCGGCCGAGAGCGGGACCGTCTGCGGGCCACGCGACGGACGGCTGATCCATCGCGCCACCGCCGGCGCTGCGACCCAGAGCAGCAGCAGGGGCAGCGCGACGGGCCAGGATTCCGATCGCCGCCAGGCGACGGCGGCCGCCACCACCCCCGCCAGGATGACGCCGCCGCCCATCCGGCGGTAGAAGCCGCCGAGGTCGAGACGGAGACCGGCTTTCGCTTGCGCCGCCGTCACCCATTCCAGCAGTCGGCGATGCGTCACGTACATCCGCACGAGCGTCCGCGCGATCGCGTCGCTCATCAGCCACGCCTGGTGGGCGAGCATCGTCGTCACGAACGCCGCCTGCGACGCCGCCAGGAGCACGTCCCGACCGACCGCGCGGATGTGGCTGCGTTTCGAGATGCCTCGTCCCCGAGGGACGGCCCCGGCGAGGACCGGCGGCAGCGTGGGGAGCGCGATCATCGCGAGGACGAATGCGGTCCAGACGATCGGCGACGCGCCCGGTACCGTCCAGCCGGCGACCAGCGTCAGGAAGGCGGTCGGCGCCGACAGCGTCCGGCGCAGGTTGTCGAGCATCTTCCAGCGCCCGATCATGGGAATCGCGCGGGACCGATGACCGAGGATCCACGGAAGGAGTTGCCAGTCACCGCGCGCCCATCGGTGCTGGCGGGCGGCGGCCACGCCGTAATGTGAGGGGGCCTGCTCGAACAGCTCGACGTCGGTGACGAGGCCGGCGCGAGCAAAGATGCCCTCGAAGAGATCGTGACTCAGCAGCGCATTCTGGGGAATGCGTCCCGCCAGGGCCGCCTCGAGCGCATCGACGTCGTAGATCCCCTTGCCGGTGTACGAGCCCTCACCGAAGAGATCCTGGTAGACGTCGGACGTGGCCGCCGCATACGGATCGATGCCGGCCGGGCCCGCAGACAGGCGCTGGAACACCGAGCTCTCGCCGCCGGGCAGCGGCGGCGTGACGCGCGGCTGCAGCACCGCGTACCCTTCGACGACCCGACCGCTCGGGCCATCGAACCCCGGCCGATTCAGCGGATGCGCCATCGTCCCGACGAGGCGGTTGACCGCTTCCCGCGGCAGCTGCGTGTCGGCGTCGAGCGTGATGACGTAGCGGACGTCGCGGGGGGCGACCGCGGCGCCACCGGTTGCGCTCAGAAACGTCGTATCGGTCGCCCCGCGCAGCAGACGATTCAACTCGTGCAGCTTCCCGCGCTTGCGCTCCCACCCCATCCACGCCTGCTGCCCCTCGTTCCAGACCCGCCGGCGGTGAAAAACGAAGAAGCGCTCGCCGCCGCCCGGGGCCGGCCCATGACGGCGGTTCAGACGGTCGATCGCGTCGCGCGCGGCGGCGAGCGTCTCCTCGTCGCCGGGGATGCGTTCCTCCGGCGCGTCGGCCCAGTCGGACAGCATGGCGAAGCGAAGATCGCCGTCGGGGTTGGCGAGGTAGTGCACCTCGAGACGCTCGATCTGCTCGTCGACCTCGAGCCGGTCGCTGAGCAGGGTCGGCACGACGATCATGGTCCGCAGCGTCGCGGGCACGCCGCCGCGCAGCTCCAGTCGCGGCAACACGCCCGGCGTGACCAGCGTCCCGACCGAGCGATTGACGAGCGCGATGGCCAGATCGGAGGCGGGGATCAAGGCCAGAAGCCCGAGCACGAGCAGGATCGCCGGGCCTGGCCCCGAGCCAGCGATCGCGAGCAGCGGCAACGCGAGAATGACCCCGGTGAGAACCGCGATGGTTCCCAGATAGCCGGGCGTCGCGGCGGCGATGTATGCGCGAAGCAGCCGGCGTGGCGGGGGTGCGCGGAACGCCAGCGCCGCCTCGAACCCGGAGCGCCCGTTCGCGACGAGGTAGTACCCGGCCTCGTGTCGGCGGGCGCCCGCCGCCTCCGCCCGCTGCGCGCAGCGGGTGGCCTCGCGGGCGACCTCGAGCTCGGACCGCCCGGAGCCGCGCGCCAGCTCTTCGATCGCGTGCCGATAGGCATCGCGGGTCGCGAAATCCATCGCGCCGTACGTGGGGCTGGCCTGCAGCACGTCGTCGACGAGGCTCACGCTCTCGAAGAAGGCGGCCCAGTCGAGCGCGGACATCAGGCTCATGCTCAGGATCACGTTGCGGACGGTCACGTTCATGGCGGCCTGCCGCTGATGCTCGATCCGGACGATGTCGTCGGCAGTCGTGCCCTGCGCGGCCAGGCGCTCGTCCAGCCACACGAGCGCCGGCGTCACGGCGGGATCCTGTTCGCGCAGCCGCTGGACGAGCTGCACCGCGAAGGCGGTCACCAGCGGGGCGTCCCCGACCCATTGCAGGCTCGTCACCGACGGGTCGGCGGGAGCGTCGTCGAGCCCGAGGACATCGTCCGCCAGCGCGTCGGCTTCCTGGCGCGCCTCGCGCCCGCGAACGATGGCCTCGGCCAGACGCCGGAGATTCTCGACGAGCACGACCCGGAGCGTGATCGCCACCGCCCAGAGCTCGCCGATGGTGAGCGGCTGCACGCGCTGGTAGGCGCGCACGAATCGGCGGAGCGTGTCGGGATCCAGGTGGCTGTCGGTGTGCGCGACGAACGCCCAGGCGAGCCCGTAGACGCGCGGGTAGCCTTCGAACGGACCGTCGGCGAGCTTGGGCAGCTGACGATAGAATCCGCGCGGCAGATCGTCCCGGATCTCCCGCAACTGCTCGTCCACGACGTGGAAGTTGTCGATCAGCCATTCCGCGGCCGGCGTGATGGCTCGCTCCTCCCGGATGGCCCGGGCGATGACGCGGTAGGATTCGCGCAGGACGCGGCCGTTGTGCTCCACCCGCGACAGGAGTGGGCGGCCCCTCGCCGCGCGCGTGACGGGCTGGGCGGCGGCCAGACTCTCGGCGTGCTGCTCGAGTCGCTCGATGCCGAACAGCTCCGCACGGATCGGCTCTTCGGGCGGCGGCACCATCCGCGGCATGCTCATCCTGCGCTGGACGTCAGACGGAATGGGGTCCGGCCGACCTACTGCAGCTGCCGGAATCGCCGCACGCGTGCGAGCTGCAGCCGCTTGCGTGCCTCCAGGAAGCCTGGACGGCGGGCCGGGGCCCGCTGGTCGTGCGTCCGAATGAGGCGGTCCACCGTGAGGTCGATCCGCCGGAGCGTCGCATCGGTGGAGGCGTTCAACTCTCTCCCCCTTCATCCCTGTACGACGCATCGTCGGGTCGCCGAGCGGCGCCGTGGTTCACATTGATGAGCTCGCCGTCGATCTCGACGAAGACGAGCGCCTGGCACTGGGTGGCACGAGCCACCCAGATCGCCGAGGCGACCGACCCCGTGGTCCGGTTGACGCCTTGCCAGACGCCGCCCGCCGGGCGAAGATCACGGCGGCTCGTCGTCATCTCACGCTTGCATTCCTGGAAGCCGCCGCGCGCGAGCGCCTCCAGCACCTCGTCGGGGACGGCGACCCAGCCGTGCTCCCGCTCGGTCCAGGTCATGCGACCCTGGTCATGCAGATCGACGAGCGCGCCCACCGGCATGGGCTTCCTCCGTCCAGTCCGCTTACTTCGTCTCGCCGATGCTCACGGCGAAGTTCAGCGTCTCTTCCCGGTACGGCGACGGGACGTAGGCGAGCTCGAGACGGATCTGCGCCAGCGTCTTCGCCTTCAGTGCGGCGGCGGGGAACTCCACGTCCAGCGACTCCGTCGTCTCCTGGCCGGGGTCGAGCCGCTCGCTGCTGCTGCCGAATTTCAGGGTCGGCTCCGTCCGGGCGTCCTCGAGCTTGATCGGCTGCCCGCGGCCGTCGATGTACTGGATCCTGCCGCCGACGAGGCGGACGGTCTGATTCGGCGAGCTGTTCTTCAGCACCAGCCGCGCCGTGAGCTTCGCCGCCGAGGTGATGCGGCCCGAGCCCTGCTCGACCCGCTCGGTCACCTTCATGTCGGTGACTTCACCGGTGACGACCCCGGCCTTCACCTTCATCGTGGCCGGCGTCACCGTGTAGGTCTTGTCGTCGATCACCGCCGCCGTCGCCACCGGCTGCGGCGCCGGGCCGAGGGTCATCCAGATCACGGCGATCACGAGGGCCGCGCCGAAACTCCAGCGCCACATCACGCGCCTCTCGTCAGCCGGAAGCTCGGTAGCCATCAGCGTACGTTGCGCCACGATGACGAGAGCCGCGCCGACGGCCGCCACGAACGCCATGGCCAGCATCCCGGCGCCCGGAAACACGCCCGTCGCGCGGAAGATCCAGCTCGCGCCGATGCTGCCGACGAGCGCGAGCGTGACGTCCTTCTTCAGGCCGTAGCCTCCCGGCTTCATGACCAGGCCGGCCAGCACGCCGACCAGCACTCCCACGAGCACCCACGTCACGAACATGCTGAAACTCATGACCCGTCTCCTTTACTGGTTACGACTCGACCGCGTCACTTCGCTCGCGCGGCCACACGCGTCGTGCGGCTGCGTCGCCTGCTTCCGTTGGACGATTGAGCACTGGCGGGCTTCGGCGGTGTCGCAGCAGCGGTTGAGGCCGGAACGCCGTCCTGTCGGACCAAGAGGTCCGCGAGCATCTCGACCGCCCGCTGGTCGAGGGCCCGGTCGTCGAGGATGACGTGCACGGTGGAGCCCGCGAGCGCCCGGACACGCTCGGCGACGGCCGTGGAGCAGACGACGACGTCGACCCGCCGCAACAGGCGCCCCAGGGCCAGTCCCTCGGCGGGGCACACCCCGGCGAGCGTGATGTTCGGCAGACCGGCGTTCGCGATCGAGTGCTCCAGGTTATGGGCCGTCTCGGCGGCGACGGAGACCACGCCCACCCGCGTGCCCGGCGGGAGCTGGGCCAGCTGGTGAAGCGTCTCCAGATGCGCCTCGGCCAGCAGCGCGATCACCGGGACGCCGCGGCCCCGCAGGAGCCGCTCCACCTGGGGCAGATGACAGAAGCTCGTCACCGCGGCCCGCCAGTGACCGGCTTGCTTCTGCCGCCGCACGACCGTCGCCAGGTCGCCGAGCAAGACCTTGTCGACGCGAATCGGGAGCTGGCCCTCCAGCTCCCGGGCGAAGAAGTCGAGCTCGGGCGGGCTGCACTCCACGAGGAGGACTTCGACCGTCTCCCGGATGGCCGTGGGCCGGGTCGTGGCCACGCTGAGGACCCCCACCGCCACGTCGTCGGCGGTCATCCCGAGCGCCGCCGCCCGGATCACCACGTCTTGAAGCAAGCGCTCGCGTAGATGTGGCGACGGGCGGGCGGGCGGCGCCGGGGCCACGAAGATGCCCTTGCCCCGGCGGGCCTCGACGTAGCCGCTCTGCTTGAGATCCTCGATGACGCGGGCGACGGTGTTGGGGTTGATCGCGAGGAAGCCGGCCAGCTCCCGGATGCTGGGCAGGGCCTGCTCTCGCGGGACGCCGCCCCCCTCGATCGCGTGCTTCAGCTGCTCCGTCAGCTGCCGCCGGATCGGGATCGGGCTGTGCGCATCCACCCGCAGGTCGAGGCTGAGCTTGGCTCTCACTGTATTGGTATACTAGTACACATAGACTGATCGGTCAACCTGTACTATCTCAGTGGTACGCTCGGTAAACTGCACGGCGACGTCGCCGAGCTCGTCACCGACGAGCTCGGCGTGGTCGCGCGCCTTGGCTAGAACTCGCCCCCGGGCGCCATGGACGGCTCGGCCTTCTCGGCCTCCGAGACGTCCGTGATGAGCGCTTCGGTCGTGAGCAGCAACGACGCGATCGACGCCGCGTGCTGCAGCGCGACCCGCTCGACCTTGGTGGGGTCGATGATGCCCGCCTGCATCATGTCGACGTACTCGTTGGTCTCGGCGTCGAAGCCCCGCGTGACCGGGACCATGGCCTTGACCTTCTCGACGATCACCGAGCCCTCGAGCCCGGCGTTCTCCACGATCCTCCGGATCGGCTCCTCGAGGGCGCGCCTCACGATGCTGACGCCGGTACCCTCGTCGCCCGACAGCTTGAGACCGTCGAGCGCCTCCGACGCGCGCAGCAGCGCCACGCCGCCCCCCGGGACGATCCCCTCCTCCACGGCCGCCCGCGTGGCATTGAGGGCATCCTCGACCCGCGCCTTCTTCTCCTTCATCTCCGTCTCGGTCGCCGCCCCGACCTTGACGACGGCGACGCCGCCCGCGAGCTTCGCAAGCCGCTCCTGCAGCTTCTCGCGGTCGTAATCCGAGGTCGTCTCCTCGATTTGCGCCCGCAGCTGCTTGATGCGGCCCTGGATGTCCTTGGTGCGGCCGGCGCCGTCGATGATCGTGGTGGTGTCCTTGTCCACGACCACCTTCTTGGCGCGGCCGAGGTCCTCGAGCTTGAGATTCTCGAGCTTGATCCCGAGGTCTTCCGTGATGGCCTTGCCGCCGGTCAGGGTCGCGATGTCATCCAGCATCGCCTTGCGGCGATCGCCGAAGCCCGGCGCCTTGACCGCGCAGCACGCGAGCGTCCCGCGCAGCTTGTTGACGACCAGCGTGGCCAGCGCCTCGCCCTCCAGGTCCTCGGCGATGATGAGGAACGGCTTGCCCGCCCGGGCGACCTGCTCGAGCAGCGGCAGCATGTCCTTCATCACGCTGAGCTTCTTCTCGTGGATCAGGATGACGGCGTCCTCCAGCACGACCTCCATCCGCTCCGCATTGGTCACGAAGTAGGGCGAGAGGTACCCGCGATCGAACTGCATCCCCTCGACCACCTCGAGGGTGGTCTCCATCGCCTTGGCCTCTTCGACCGTGATGACGCCGTCCTTGCCGACCTTCTCCATGGCCTCGGCGATCAGGTTGCCGATGGTCTTGTCGTTGTTCGACGCGATCGTCGCGACCTGGGCGATCTCCTTCTTGTCCTTGGTGGCCTTGGACATGTG
>VBPC01000113.1 GCA_005887895.1 Candidatus Rokuibacteriota bacterium | reverse complement strand
GACCGCGTTGATCCAGAGGACCACGTGCAGGATGCGGCGCTGGCGCTCGCCGATCGGACGGACCTCGCAGCAGGCGTCCACGGCGCCAGTGTATCGCCGCTCGATAGGGCTTGAATACCGACGGCCTCAGTCATACCATCCCGAGCACACTCGGCAGCGGCAGCATGGTGCTTCTCCCGGATCTCCGAAAGGAGCGATTGGCAATGAGGCTGAAAGCCCTGGTCATGGCCGGCGCGATCGTGGTGGCGACGTCTTCGGTCGCGCTCGCCCAGACGGACTGCACGAAGATCCTCCCGCCCTCCCCGTGGGGCCCCAACGATCAGACCGGCGCCACCAATCGCGTGACCCCGGCCGTGACGAAGGCCGCCGCGGCGGAGATCCAGGAAGGCAAGGTCGTCCCCCTCTCGTACCCGCTGGCGGACGGCGTTCCGCTGTTCGGCACGCGCTTCACCAAGACGATCCTGACCGCGACCTCGCTGGCTCCGGGGGCCGCCCTGGGCGAGAACGACCTCACCTACATGGAAGACACCTGGCTCAGCCAGAGCCACGTGGGGACGCACCTGGACGGCATGGGCCACATCGGGCGGAAGGACTGCTACTACAACCAGATCGCGATGGGCAAGTTCATCAACCAGAACAGCATGACGAAGCTCGGGCTCGAGCACCTCAAGTCCTTCGCCACCCGCGGCGTGCTGATCGATGCCGTCAAGGTCCTGCAGGCGTCGGGCAAGTTCAAGGGGAACTCGGCGTGCAAGAAGCCGTGCCTGGACAAGGGCACCGTGCTCACCCGGGCCGACCTCGAGGCTGGCCTCAAGATGTACAACGTCACCCTCAAAGAAGGGGACATCGTCATCATCCACACCGGCTGGGGCGACCTCTTCGAGCAGTATCCGGCCCAGAACGCCCTCTACAACTCCGGCGAACCCGGCATCGGCAAGGAGGCAGCCACGTGGCTCGTCTCGCAGAAGATCGTGGCCGTCGGCACTGACACCTGGGCGGTCGAGGTCATCCCCGGCGAGGATCCGAAGGAAGCGTTCCGGGTGCACCAGATCTTGCTGACCGAGGCCGGCATCTTCAACATGACCGTGCCGCGCGCCGTTGGCATGACCGGCAACTTCGTCGGGATCGACGGCATCCGCTAGCCCGAGCGTGGTGAGGCAGTCTGCGCCGCCGGCGCCCGTGATCGGGCGCCGGCGGCTTGCTCTTCTCGCCGCTGCCGTGTTGCTGGCGGCGCTCGGCCTCGCCGTCGCCGGCCACGCCCAGGAGCGGCGCTGGGTCGTGGCCTTCGCCAACGTCACCGAGGAGCCCGGCGTGACGCTGGAGGGCACCGGCTTCACGGGCCGCGACGTGCGGGCGAGCTTCGAGCTGGCCGCGCGCCGCTTTCCCGTCGACCTCGTGTACTACGACAACCAGCGCGATCGCGCGCGCACGCTGGCCAACGCCGAGGCCGCCGTCGCCCGCCGGGTCGACCTCTTCATCGAGTACTCGCGCGATGCCGCCGCCACCGCCGAGATCGCCGATCGGCTCCGGGCCGCCCGGATTCCGATCCTGGCCGTCAACGGCCCCGTGCCCGGCGCGCCGCTGTATACCGTGGACAACCCGGCCGCCGGCCGCATCGCCGGCGACGCGCTCGGCCAGTTCGCGCTGCGCTCGTGGCGCGGCCGGTCGACGCTCGGCGTGCTGATCGGCGATCTCGGCGCCCAGGCGCTCGGCGTCCCCGAGCGCGCCCAGGGCGCGCGCGAGGCGCTGACGCGGCACCTGCCGTCCTCGCGCGTCGTGACGCTCGACACGCACGGCAATCCCGCCCAGGTCGCGCCGCTGCTCGGCAAGCTGCTGGCCGCCCAGCCGGCGACGAAGCTGCTGATCGCCACCATGGACGACGCCACCGCGCTCGCCGCCAAGGGGGCGCTGGAGTCGGCCGGGCGCCTCCTGGACGCCGCCATCGTCAGCCAGGGCGCCGATCCGTCGATCCACGGCGGCATCAACGACCGGCGCGAGATCGACCCCGCCAATCGCGGCAGCATCGTGATCGGCTCGGTGGCGTTCTTGCTGGACCGGTACGGCTACGAGGTGCTGCCGCTCGCCGTCCGGATGCTGCGCGGAGAGGCGGTGCCTGCGCGCACGGCGACCCGCCACGTCCTCATCACGGCCGCCAATGTGTTCCGCGAGTACCCGCCCTACGACATGAACTGAGGAGCCGGCTCAACGCGCCGTCGCCGGCCTCATCACGTAGATGCCCTCGACGCCCTCGCCGGTCGCGGTCGGCGCCGTGGCGAAGCTGACGATACCGTTGGCGCTCATCGCCACCAGCGGATAGAGACCGAACGACGAGAGCGTGCCGCCGCCCGGCAGCGCGTCCCCGAGCGACACCAGCCGCTCGATGCCCCGCTCGGAAGCGACGAAGGCCGCGACCTGGACGGGGCCGCCGTCCACCGAGGCCGTGAAGGCGACCGCGCCGGAGCGGCTCAGCGCCGGCCACAGGCCGAAGTGCGAGAACGTGCCGCCGCCCGGCACGGCATCGTCGGTGGCCACGACCTTGCGCGCTCCCCGCTCGTCGGCGAGGAAGATCGCCTGCTGCACGGGGCCGTTCTTGAGCAACGCGGTGAACGTGACGGCACCGGCGTCGTTGAGGGCCACGCGCTCGGAGAACTTCAGGAAGATGCCGCCCACCGCGGTGTCCTCGCCGGCGCCCACCAGCATCCGGATCCGCTCGCCGTCGGCCAGGAAGATCCCGCCGGGAACCGCCTTGCCCTCGACGATCGCGGCGAAGGCCACGGCGCCGCGCGCGTTGATCGCGGGCGGTCCGAAGCCGGCGAAGCTGCCGCCGGCCGGCGCCGGGTCGCCCTGCGCCGCGACCTTCCGCAGGCGCCCGTGGTCGGCGACGTAGACGGCCTCGAGGCCCTCGCGCCCGCGCCGCACGGAGGCGAGGAACGCGATGGCGCCGCGGTCGTTCAGCGCCGGCGCATCGACGCCGGCCAGCGTGCCGGCCGGGATGCCCGGCGCCGGGTCGCCGGCCACGGCGACGGCGGCGAGCCCCGCCCGGCGGGCGACGAAGATGCCCTCCACGGTCTTGCCGCCGGCGACGGCGGCGGCGAAGGCGACGTCGCCCATGTCGTTGAGCGAGGGCATCGGATGCTTGCCGAAGCCGGAGAAGGTGCCGCCGCCCGGGGCGGCATCGCCCTCGAGCGCGACGCGGGTGACGCGAGGGCCGGCGGCGAGGAAGAATCCTTCGCTGGCGCGCCCGCGCAGCAGGCTGGCGAAGAACGCGACCTCGCCACGGCCGTTCACGGGCGCGACGACGGGCAGGGCCTCGACGCCGAAGTGCTCGAACGTGCCGCCGCCGGCGGCGGCCTGGCCGGCCACGGCGACCCGCTCGAGCCGCGCCGCCGCCGCGGCGACGGCGGCGAGGGCGAGCGCGGGGAGCAGGACGAGCGCGGCGCGGCGCGCGGGCCACATCGCGTGAGACTATAGCGTCGCCGTGAGGGGGACGACAACGACGATCCGAGGCTGGCGTGCGAGGGCGCGCGGCTCGGCGCTCGGCGCGCTGCTGCTCGTGGCCGCGACGGCGGCGTCCGGCTCGGCGGCGCCGGCGGTCCGCTGGGAGCTGACCGGCGCCTGCTACTGTCGCGCGAGCGGTGAGCTGCGCTGCCGCGCCGAGCTGACCGAGCGCGACTGCACGCGCCGCTGCCGTGACGAGCTGTGCGACGACTGGTTCTGGCTCGAGCGGCGTCCGTGCTGGAACTGGGGCTATGGGGGCTAGTGGGCGTGCGACGGATGCGCCGCCGCCTGCTCGGGCTCGGCATCGCGATCCTCCTCCTGGCGTGCGGCCCGGCGCCCGCGCGGGCGGCGCCGCCGGCCGGCGCCATCATCGGACGGGCCAGGGACGCGCTCCAGCGGGCGCTGCCCGGCGCTCGCCTGCGCCTGGAGGCCGATGACGGCCGCGTGATCGCGCGCACCACGACCGATGCGGACGGCCGCTTCGCGTTCACCGGCGTCGAGCCCGGCACCTACGCGATCGTCGGCGACCGGGAAGGCTTCGAGACCGCCACGGCCATCGCCACCCTGTCGGCGACCGAGGGCGTCGCGGTCGACCTCACGCTGGCGTCGCAACGCCCGCTCGACGTCAACGTGGAGGCCCGCCGGCTCCAGCCGGAGCGGGTCGTGGTGCCGCCGCGCACCGGCGCCTCGACGTACGAGATCACCAGCGAGGCGATCCAGAACCAGCCGGGCGCCGAGAACAACTCGCTGACGCAGGTGCTGCTGCAGGCCCCCGGCGTCTCCCAGGACGCCTCCAGCGTCGGCGGCATCCACGTGCGCAACCAGATGGGGAATCTGCAGTACCGCATCAACGGCGTTGCGCTGCCGGAGGGCGCGACGCTGTTCGGGCAGAACGGCGGGTTGAGCCCGCGGCTCGCCGCGTCGGTCTCGCTCGTCACCGGAGCGCTGCCGGCGGAGTACGGGCTCCGGACGACCGGCGTCTTCGAGCTGCAGACCAAGAGTGGCGCCTTCGAGCCGGGCGGTTACCTGGGCATGTACGGGGGCAGCCATCACTGGCTGCAGCCCAGCGCCGAGTACCGGGGCTCGCTCGGCCGCTTCCATTACTTCGTGACCGGCGATTACCTGGAAAACGGCCTGGGCATCTCGCCGGCGACGCCGCACGGCGCCATCCACGACGACACCCGCCAGGGCCACGGCTTCGGCTACTTCGAGTACCTGCTGGACTCCACCAGCAAGCTCAGCGTCGTCGTCGGCAGCTTCGTCGGCCGGTTCGAGATCCCCGATCGGCCGAACGCGACGCCGCGGTTCACCGTCAATGGCCTCACGAGCTTCGACTCGACGAAGGTGGACGAGAACCAGCGCGAGCAGAATCACTTCGCGGTGCTCTCGTATCTCCGGGCCGACCACGAGCGCGCCGTCCAGGTGGCGTTGTTCGCGCGCTACAGCACGCTGGCGTTCCGTCCCGACCCCGTGGCCGACCTGATCTTCAACGGCATCGCGCAGAAGGTCGATCGGCAGAGCGTGGCCGCCGGCCTGCAGGCCGACGGGCGGTACGTGCTGACGCCGGCGCACGAGGTCCGGGCCGGCGTGGCGTTCTCCGCGGAGACGATGAGCGTGCAGACGACCTCGTCGGTGCTTCCGGCCGCCGGCGGCGTGCAGACGTCGGACCGGCCGTTCAGCATCTTCGACGGCACCGGCAAGGCGGGCTACGTCACGAGTCTCTACGCCCAGGACAGCTGGCGGGTGCTGCCGGCGGTCACCATCAACGCCGGCCTGCGCTTCGACGACCTCGAGGCCTTCACGAGCGAGCGCGAGGTCAGTCCCCGGCTGAACGTGGTGTGGACGCCGACCGCGATCTTCACGTTCCACGCCGGCTACGCCCGCTACTTCACGCCGCCCCGCCTGGACGCGATCTCGACCACGACCATCCGACGGTTCGTGGGGACGACCAACGAGTCGCCCGTCACGACGAACTCGCCGCCGCGGGCGGAGCGCGCTCACTACTTCGACGCCGGCGTCACCCAGCGCGTCCTCGCGGGGCTCACGGTCGGCCTCGACGCCTATTACAAGCGCTCGTCGTATCACCTGGACGAGGGGCAGTTCGGCGCGCCGGTCTTCCTCACGCCGTTCAACTACCG
>VBPC01000112.1 GCA_005887895.1 Candidatus Rokuibacteriota bacterium | reverse complement strand
ATCCTGGTCCGGCACGACCAGCACGTTGTGGTCGAGCCAGGCCCGATAGATCGCGGCGAAGCCGGCGTCGTCCAGCGTGGTGACGTCGACCCCGCGGATCTCGGCGCCGATCTGCGGTCCCAGGCGGCGAACCTCGATCATGGGCGTTTCCCTCCGGCCAGGTGGCCCCCATCATACGCGGCGGCGGCAACGGACGCTGTCCCCGCCGGCTGCCACATGCTCGCCCGCCAGCGCGCCCCGATCAGGATGGTGAAGAGCAGGCCGAGGCCGGCCGAGATGGTGATCGTCAGCGGATAGCCGATGCGCTCGATGAGGAAGCCGGAGGCCAGCAGCCCTGGCGCCATGCCGTAGACGGCCAGCGTCCGCACGCCCATGACGCGGCCCCGGAAGCCGTCGCCGGCCGCGGCGAGCAGGGTGGCCGTCATCGAGATCATCGCCACGTTCTGCACGAAGCCCGCGACCAGCAGCGTGAGCACCCCGACGCCCATGCTGCGCACGTGGCCGAAGCCGAGCAGCAGCACGTACCAGATCACCGTGTGCACGAGGGTGGAGCGCTCGGGGCGGCGCGAGCCGCCGGTCACGACCATGGTGAGCGAGGCCAGCAGGCCGCCGAGGGCGAAGCTGGCGACGAGCCAGCCGAGGCCGGTGGCGTCGACGTGGTAGACGCTCCGGGCCACGTACGGCAGCAGCCCGCTCGACGCCGGATACGCCGTCAGGTTGACCAGGAACGCCAGCCACATCCCGGCGAGCAGCTCCGGCGTCTTCAGGACGTGGACGACGCCCGCCTCGAGCTCGTGCCAGCGCGAGGACCGCGGCACGCCCACGCGCGCCGGCGCCGTCGGGTCGGGCATCGGCCGGCGGCGCGCGACCCCGAGCGTCAGGGCGAGACCCGCGAGATAGAACACCGTGACGACGACATAGGTCGATGCCAGGCCGAGGATCGTGGAGAGCCCGGCGCCGGCCAGGGCGCCGCCGACCCGCGCGGAATCCATCGTGGCGCGCGACAGCCCGAGAGCGCCCATGAAGTGCGCCGGCGGGATCGTCTCGCCGATGAGCGAGTTGCGCATCACGAGATCGTTGGGACGCACGATGCCGGCCAGCGTCGCGACGGCGAAGACGACGGCCGGCGACAGCAGCCCGGCCAGGATCAGGACCATCATGAGCGCGGCGAGGGCCGCGTAGGCCGCGCGCATCGCGCACAGCATGAACCGGCCGCCGAGGCGGTCGCCGAGCACGCCGAACATCGGCGCGACGAGGGTGCCGAGGAACTGCAGCGAGCCGAACGCCGTGAGCAGCAGCACCGAGCCGGTGTGGACCATCACGTACCAGCCCAGGATGATCGTCTCCATCTCGAAGGCCCACGACGTGAGCAGGTCGGCCGACCACTGGAAGCGAAAGCTGCGGACGCGGAAGGCAGCGATGGACACGGCGGTCGGTACGGTACAACATCTGCGGCATGCGAATCGTGTTTCCCGACGGCGCCGGCTGCGTGCAGCATCCGTCCGACCTCGAGCCCTTGCGCAAGCTCGGCCCGGTCGACTTCTACGACGGGCCGCCGCCCGATCGGGCCCAGCTGATCGAGCGCCTGCGGCCGGCCGAGGCGGTCATCCTCGATTACTCCCTGATGGACGCCGAGGTGCTGCGGGCGTGCGAGCGGCTGCGCTTCGTCAGCTTCCTCGGCATCGGCTACGGCACCTGCATCGACGTCGCCGAGGCGACGCGCCGGGGCGTCGCCGTCGCCTACACGCCGGACTACGGCGCCACCTCGGTGGCCGAGCACGCGCTGGCCATGATCCTGGCGCTCACGCGCCACATCGGTCCCGCGTTCGTGAGCGCGCGGGAGGGCCGCTGGGAGCCCGGCCGGTTCCAGGGGATGGAGCTGCACGGCAAGACGCTCGGCATCGTCGGCCTGGGCCCCATCGGCACCGAGATGGCGCGGCTCGGCGCCGGCCTCGGCATGCGGCTGCTCGGCTGGACGCGCCGGGCCTCGCCGGAGCGCGCGCGCCACGGTGTCACGCTGGTCGCGCTCGACGAGCTCTTCGCGGCGGCCGACGTCGTGACGCTGCACCTGGCCTACACGGCGGAGTCGCACGGCCTGATCTCGCGCGCGCTGCTGGAGCGCATGAAGCCGGAGGCGTGGTTCGTCAACAGCGCCCGCGCCCGGCTGGTCGACAACGAGGCGCTGGCCGATCTGCTGCGGCGCGGCCGCCTGCGCGGCGCCGCCCTCGACGTGCACGACACGGAGCCGCCGCCCGCCGACTACGTGTTCCGCACGCTGCCCAACGTGCTGATCCTGCCGCACATCGGCTACAACACGCGCGAGGCGGGCTCCAACATGCTGCGCATCGCGATCGAGACCGTCGAGGCGTTCGCCCGCGGCGAGCGCCTCCACGTCGTCAACGGCGTCTAGGGCCCGGGCGCAGACCCGCGACGGGGAGTAAGCTCCCTGCCGGAGGACAACGTCATGGCGGACACCAGCGACCTGTTCGAGATCATGCACACCACGCGGGCGATGCGGCGGCTGAAGCCCGACCCCGTGCCCGACGCGCTGATTCGCAAGATCCTCCAGGCCGGCGTGTGCGCGCCGAACGGCGGCAACACGCAGCGGTGGCGCTTCCTGGTCGTCAAGGACCCGCGGATCAAGCAGCAGGTGCAGGTCCACTACAAGCGCGCGTTCGACGAGGTGATCGGCCCGCGCTATCTCACCAGCGCGCCGCCGCCCGGCGTGACCCGCGAGGCCTACATGCGGCAGCACGCGGCCGTCCAGTACCTCACCGACCACTTCCACGAGGCGCCGGTGTGGATCGTCGCGTGCATCGAGGAAGCGGCCGCCCCGACGCGCTGGTCCGGCGCGTCCATCTATCCCGCGGTGCAGAACATGCTGCTGGCCGCGCGGGCCCTCGGGCTCGGGGCGACACTGACGACCCGGCACCTGCTCTACGAGAAGGAGACGGAGGCCGCCCTGGGCCTGCCATCCGGCGTGCATTCGTACGCCATCCTTCCCATCGGCTACCCGATGGGAAAGTTCGGTCCCGTCGGCCGCGGGCCGCTCGCCGACATCGTCTACGAGGACCGCTGGGGTCATCCCTACAAGGGGCTGTAGAAAGGAACCGGGCATGAAAGCCTACTGGATCACACCGGGGCCGAGCGGCTCCGGGGTCGAGCTTCGCGAGACCGCCACGCCCGAGCCCAAGCCCGGCGAGATCCTGGTGCGGGTGCGGGCCAGCTCGTTGAACCGCGGCGAGCTGCTGGGCGGCAAGCCCGGCGCCGCCGCCCGGCCCGGCGGCGGCGAGTGCGCGGGGGAGGTCGTCAAGCTGGGCGACGGCGTCGCTGGCCTGTCGCCGGGCGATCGCCTGATGGGACGCTGCGGCGGCGGGTTCGCCGAGTACGCGCTGATGGACGCGCGCGAGGCGATGCGCGTGCCCGCGTCGCTCTCGTGGGAGGAGGCGGCGGCGATGCCCCTGGTCTTCCTCGTCGTCTACGACATGCTCGTCGCCCGGGGGCGGCTCGCGGCCGGGCAGTGGCTGCTCGTCACCGGCGTCTCGTCGGGTGTCGGCGTGGCGTCGCTGCAGACCGGCAAGGTCCTCGGCGCCCGCGTCATCGGCACGTCAGGCTCCGCCGAGAAGCTGGCCCGGCTCGAGAAGCTCGGACTCGACGTCGGCCTCCGCACGCGGGCCGGCGACTTCGCCGAGGCCGTGCTGAAGGCCACCGACGCCAGCGGCGTGAACCTCGTCGTCAACAACGTGGGCGGCTCCGTGTTCGCCGAGTGCATCCGCGCGCTGGCCTTCGAGGGGCGGCTGGCGATCGTCGGCCACCTGGACCGCGTGATGTCCGCCCCGCTCGACCTCGAGGCCCTGCACGCCAAGCGCCTCACCGTCTTCGGCGTGAGCAATCGCCTGCGGAACGCCGGTCAGCGGGCGGAGACCGTGCGCGGCTTCGTCAGGGACATCCTGCCGCACGTCGAGGCCGGCCGGCTGCGCCCGCTCGTCGACCGGGTCTTCGGCTTCGACGACCTGCCGGCCGCGATCACGTTCATGGAATCCGACGCCCAGGTCGGCAAGCTCGTCGTGCGCGCGTGACGGGTCAGCGCGGCGAGGCGACCGCCAGGTCGACGACGGCCGCTGCCGCCGCCATCCGTCGGTCGTAGGTCACCACGGCCGTCAGTTCGCCGCCGAACAGCTGGGCCGCGGCGAGGTGAATGGCATCGAGACTGCGCAGCACGCCCGCGTCGAGCGCAGCAGCGGCGTCGAGAAGGTCGTCGTCGAGTTGCACGAGGTGCAGCCGTTGCAAGAGTCGTCGGGCCCGCGTGAGCGCCGCTGCCCCGTGCCCACGGACCGCGCGAAGAACCTCGACTCGGGCGAGGCTGCACGAGACGCGCTCCGGCTCGCCGGTGAGATAGCGGCGGAGCGCGGGCG
>VBPC01000111.1 GCA_005887895.1 Candidatus Rokuibacteriota bacterium | reverse complement strand
TCCGCCCCGACGTGGTGCTGGTCGTCGGCGACGTCAACTCGACCCTGGCCGCCGCCCTGGTAGCGGCCAAGCTCGGCATCCGCGTCGCCCACGTGGAGGCCGGCCTGCGCAGCTTCGACCGCAGCATGCCGGAAGAGCTCAACCGCCTCCTGACCGACGCGATCTCCGACGATCTCTTCGCCAGCGAGGAGAGCGCGGTGATGAACCTCGCTCGCGAAGGGGTCCCGAGCGAGCGCGTGCACTTCGTCGGCAACGTGATGATCGACGCGCTCCGGCTCACCCGCGCGCGGTGGACGGCCTCCACCGTCTTCCGTGACGTCGGCGTGGACCCCGTGCAGCGCTACGGGGTCGTGACGCTGCACCGCCCTGCCAACGTGGACGATCCCCGCCGGCTGCGCGAGGTCGTCGGCGCGCTGCGCGAGCTCGCCGCCCGGCTGCCCCTGATCTTTCCCGTCCATCCGAGAGTGCGCACACGGCTGGCCGCCGAGAACGTCACCTGGCTGGCCGCATCCGGACCGGCGCCGGCGAGCGGTCTGGTGTGCACGGAGCCGCTCGGCTACCTCGACTTCGTGGCGCTGGTGAGTCGCGCCGCCGTCGTGCTCACCGACTCCGGCGGCATCCAGGAGGAAACCACCCTGCTCGGCGTGCCCTGCCTCACGCTGCGCGAGAACACCGAGCGGCCCGTCACGGTCACCCACGGGACGAACCGGGTGATCGGCGTGGCCCCGCGGCGCATCGTGCAGGAGGGGCTGCGCGTGCTCGAGCATCCGCCGATCCCGCAGGCGCCGCCGCCGCTCTGGGACGGGCGGGCCGCCGGTCGCATCGTGGACGTGCTGCTCGGCGTCGGCGTCGAGGCCGTGGCATGAGCGCGCTGGACAGCGCCCTCTTCGCCGCCCGCCGCGCGATCGCGCGCGGCAAGCCGGCCGGGGTCGTTCACGTCCTCTTCTGCAAGACGGACCACTTCGAGCCGGTGGCGGCCCGTCGCTCGACGGTAGCGCGCGAGCGCGCCCGCATGCGGACGTGGCTCGAAGAGTATCCGCGGCTGGCCGCCCGCCACTGGGACTCCGAAGGGGTGCCGCCCCAGCACACGTGGTTCTATCCCGCCGAGGCGTACCGCGCCGAGTATCTCGACCAGCTCGCCGACCTCGCGGCGCGGGGGCTGGGGGAGATAGAGCTGCATCTGCACCACGGCTTCGACACCTCGGCCTCGCTCCGCGCGCGCCTCGAGGAAGGCATCGCGCGCTTCAACGCGCACGGCGCGCTGGTCACCAGCGAGACGCCGGCACGGCGCACGTACGCGTTCATCCACGGCAACATGGCGCTGGACAACGGGCTGGGCGATCCCCGCTTCTGCGGTGTCGACGACGAGCTCACGATCCTCCAGCAGACGGGCTGCTACGCGGACTTCAGCATGCCGACGGCGCCGGAGCCGAGCCAGGCGCGCAAGACGAACGCCATCTACTACGCGATCGACGATCCGCAGCGGCCCAAGTCCTACGACTGGGGCGAGGAGGCGGCCGTCGGCCGCAAGGATCAGGACGGGCTGCTCATGATCACGGGCCCGCTCACCTCGAACTGGCGACAGCGAAAGTTCGGGCTCGTTCCCCGCCTCGACATCGCCGAGATCACCGGGCGCTGGCCCGGCACCCCCGACCGGATCGAGCGGTGGGTGCGCGCCGGCATCCACGTCAAGGGCCGGCCGGAGTGGATCGTCGTCAAGGTGTCGTGCCACGGCGCCGAGGAGCGGTCGTTCGAGCCGCTGCTCGGGGCCGCCGCCGAGCGCATGCACGCCTGCCTCGAAGCGCGCTACCGCGACCGGCCCGGCTGGCGGCTGCACTACGTCACCGCGCGCCAGCTCTACAACATCGTCAAGGCCGCCGAGGCCGGCTGCGAGGGCGATCCCGACGACTACCGCGATTTCATCATCCCGCCCTACCTGAACCAGGCAGGGAGGCGAGGAGGCCGGCATGGCGCCTGAGGTGGCGTTCGGCGGCGACGACGTCGCGGGGCGAGCGATCTCCGCGCCCGATCAGCGGGCCGGCGCCCGGCCCGCGCCGCGGTCGGTGGCCTTCGGCGGGCTCATGCTCTTCACGTTCGTGCTCTTCGTGGCCCCGCAGAACTTCGTGCCGGGCCTGCAAGCGTTGATGGTCGCCAAGCTGACCATGGGTATCGCCATCGTCGCGTACCTCGCGAATCGCAGCGCGACGGGTCGGCCGCTCACGCTGATGGCGCCGCCCGTGCGCTGGGCGCTCGCGTTCACAGCCATCGCCATCCTCACCATCCCGCTCGGCTTCTGGCCGGGCGGCAGCGTCAGCGTGTTCCTCGACCTGTTCGGCAAGAGCCTGGTCGTGTTCGTGCTCATCGCCAACGTGGTGGACACGCCGCGGCGGGCCCGGCTCCTCGTCGGCTCGATGGTCGGCTGGGGGGCGGTGCTGGCCGTCATGGCGATCTCGCAGTACCGGAGCGGCACGCTCGACCCGACCGCAGACCGCATCGCCGGCTTCGAGTCGCAGCTGGCGGCGAACCCCAACGATCTCGCGCTGACCCTCAACATCCTGCTGGCGCTCGCGCTGGGGCTGTTGCCGACGATCCGGCGGGTGGGCCGGCGCGTCCTCCTCCTCGGTGCCATGACGCTCATGGTCGCCGGGATCGTCGTCAGCTACTCGCGTGGCGGCTTCCTCACGCTCTGCGTCCTGGGCGTCCTGTGGACGGCGCAGGCGGTCCGCGAGCGCGGCCTTCCGGCCCTGGGGGCCATCGCCCTGGTGGCCCTCGTCCTCGGCCTGGTCGCGCCCGAGACGTACATGAGCCGGCTGGCAACGATCACCGACTCGAAGGCGGACACCACGGGCTCCGCCGAGGAGCGCTGGGAGTCGATGAAAGACGCCGTCGGCCTGATCGCCGAACGGCCGCTGTTCGGCGTCGGCGTCGGCAACAGCCGCCACGTGATCGTCGCCCGGGGCGGCGACGACCGCGAAGCGCACAACGCGTACCTCAAGGTCGGCGCCGAGCTCGGGGTCGGCGGCGGGATCGTCTACGTGATCCTGGTCGCCTCGGCGTGGTTGGCGGCGCGCTCGGCGCGCCGGCGCCTTCTCCGGCGTCCTGGGCACCGTGACCTCGCGGCGCTGGCCGGCGGCGTGCAGCTGGCCGTGGCGGCGTTCGCGGTCGGCGCGTTCTTCGCCCCCGTGCCCTACCACTTCTACTTCTATTACCCCGCCGGGCTCGCGGTCGCGGTCTCGGCCCTGGCGGCGCGCATCGTGGCGGCGGCGCGGCGGGCGCCGCGGGAGGCCTGACGATGTGCGGGATCTACGGCGTCTACTTCCGAGACCGCGCACGCCGTGTGGATGAAGACACGCTGCGCGCCATGGGCGACGCCGTCCATCATCGCGGCCCCGACGAGTCCGGCCTGCTGACCGACGGGGCATTCGGCTTCGG
>VBPC01000126.1 GCA_005887895.1 Candidatus Rokuibacteriota bacterium | reverse complement strand
CTCCTCGGCGATCGCGTAGAGCGCGTTGCGCACGACTTCCAGCGTGACCGGATGGACGGCTTGCTTCACCGGGCGCAGCTCCGCATGCCACTCCGCCGTGCGAGCGCCGGCTTTGCCGGCGCAATCCTGCTTTGGGGGAGGTTCGGAAGGGGGGCGCAGCCCCCCTCCGAGGATTCGGCGATCGCGTAGAGCGCGTTGCGCACGACTTCCAGCGTGACCGGATGGACGGCTTGCTTCACCGGGCGCGCCTCACGAGTCGAGCTCGATCAGGAGGTTGCCGAGGCGATCGGCGGCGCCGCGCTGGCCCGGATAGACGAGCGTCGTGGACCACTCGTCCTCGACGAGCGCGGGCCCCGCGACGGTCCGGCCCGGCGCCAGCGCCGCGCGATCGTAGCGGGGCAGGGCGACTTCGCCAAGGCTGGGGAAGTGCGCCCGCTGCTCGCCGCTCTCCGCCGGCGTGCCGGCCGGCTCGAAGTCCGACAGCTCCGCGGCCACGTCGGGCACGCGGGCGACGACGCGCAGATTCACGCACTCGATGCTCTCGCCGGTGGCGTAGCCGTAGAGCCGCCGGTGACGGGCCTCGAAGTCGGCGCGCAGCGCGTCCGGCGTGTCGTGCCACGGCACGTCCAGCTCGTAGTTCTGGCCGCTGTAGCGCAGGTCGGCGCTCCACTGCACGGCGATGCGATCGAGCGCGATGCCCTCGTCGGTCAGCGGCGCCACGCACTGCTCCTGCAGCTCGCGCAGCCGGTCCTCGGCGGGCTTCGCGTCCCACGCCGACAGGAGCGCGCGGTACGTCCGCACCGCGTCGTAGCGGAGCGGCGAGACCAGGCAGCCGAGCGCCGAGAACGCGCCCGAGTGCGCGGGCACCAGCACCCGCGCGATGCCGGCGGTGGCGGCCAGTGCGCCGGCGTGGACGGGCCCGGCGCCCCCGTAGGCGATCAGCGTGAAGTCGCGCAGGTCGTAGCCCCGCTGAACGGACACGAGCCGCAGCGCCCGCAGCATCGCCGCGTTGGCGACCTCGATCACCCCGGCCGCCGTCTCCAGCCGCGAGAGGCCGAGACGCCGCGCCAGCGCGTCGAGCGCGCCGCGCGCGCGCTCACGATCGAGGCGGATGGCGCGGCCGTAGACGCGCTCGGGATCGAGGTAGCCGAGGACCAGGTTGGCGTCCGTCACGGTGGCCTCGGTGCCGCCGAGGCAGTAGCAGGCGGGACCGGGCACGGCGCCGGCGCTGCGCGGACCGACGCGCAGCGCGCCGGCGGCGTCGACGGAGGCGATGGAACCGCCGCCGGCGCCGATCGACTCGACGGCCGCCATCGGCAGCCGCACCGGGTAGCCGGCGAGCCTGCGCTGGGACGAGGTCTCGGCGACGCCGTCGGCGATGAGGCAGACGTCGGTCGTGGTGCCGCCCATGTCGAAGGCGAGCGCGCGACGAATGCCGAGCGTCCGGGCCACGTGCGCGGCGGCGGCGACGCCGGCGGCCGGGCCGGACGAGGCGAGCGCGAGCGGGCGCGCCCGCGCGGTCTCGACGGACATCATCCCGCCGGCGGAGTGCAGGAGGTGCAGCGTGGCGCCCGCCGCCTCGAGCCCGAGGCGCCGTCCGAGCTCGTCGATATAGCGGGAGGCCAGCGGCATCACCGCGGCGTTGAGCACCGTCGTGCAGCTGCGCTCGTACTCGCGGTACTCGGCGTTGATGTCGCTGGAGACGCACACGTGGGCGAAGTGGCGCTCGAGCTCCGCCCGCAGCGCCCGCTCGTGGCCGGGGTTGGCGTAGCTGTGGAGCAGGCAGACCGCGACGCTCTCCACCCCTTCGCGCCGGAGCGCGTCCACGAGGGCCGGCACCTCGTCGAGCGCCAGCGGGAGCTCGATCGCGCCATCGGGCCCGCACCGCTCGCTCACCTCGAGACGCAGGCGCCGCGGCACCGCGGCGGGCGGCTTGGGCGGCGCCTGGAGGTCGTAGAGGTGCAGGCGGCTCTGGCGCGCGATCTCGAGCACGTCGCGAAAGCCGCGGGTGGTGATGAGCCCCACGACCGCGCCGCGGCCCTCGACGATCGCGTTCGTCACGATCGTGGTCCCGTGGGCGACCGACGCCGGCCTCTCGGCGCCGAGCAGGGTGGTCAGGCCGTTGATGACGCCGAGCGCGGGGTCGGCCGGCGTCGTCGGCACCTTTCCGCTCGACAGCCGTCCGGACGGCGCCCGGACGACCAGATCGGTGAACGTGCCCCCGACGTCGATGCCGACGCTACTGCGTGTCACGGTTGCCCGCGTATGATACGCCGCTCAGAGCCAGCGATCCTTGACGGTGTAGACGGCGTACGCCCCGGCCAGGTAGGTCGGTCGCAGCGCGGCCAGCGGGTAGCGCGTGAGCCCGGCGGCGGTCAGCGGCGTGTCGCGCGGCACGTCCTTGCCGGCGACGAGGTCGGCGACGAGCCCGCCGCAGTACGTCGCCATCGCGACGCCGGAGCCGAGGTAGGCCATGGCGTAGGCGACGCTGGGGTCGCCGTCCACCGTGCTCACGTGCGGATTGAGATCCCACGACAGGCACACGCGGCCGTGCCAGAAGTACTCGCTGCCGACGCCGCGCAGCCCCGGCCACTTGGTGGCCAGCGCGGCCTCGAGCCGCCGCCGGCGCATCCGTAAGCCGCGGGGCGTGTTCAGCACGCCGGCGCGGCCGCCGAAGAGCAGGCGATCGTCGGGCAGCCGCCGCCAGTAGAAGAGCAGATGCCGCGTGTCGGAGTAGACCTGCGTGGTGAGCATGCCGACCTCGCGCCACTCGGCATCGGTCAGCGGTCGCGTGACGATGATGTTGCTGGTGGCCGGCAGCACGCGCCCTCGGAAGAACGGGTGGAGGCCCTCGGGCGTGTAACCGTTGGTCGCCATGACGACCCGGCGGGCGCGCACGGTCCCGGTCGGCGTGACGAGCAGGTGGTCGCCGCCCTGGCGCCGCCACCGCACGACCGGTGAGCGCTCGCAGAGCGTGGCGCCGCGCCGCATCGCCGCCGCCGCCAGGCCGCGCACGTACTTCATCGGGTGCAGTCCGAAGGCGTCGCGCGTGCGGAGCGCGCCGTGGGCTTCACTCCCGCGCAGGACCCCGTCACGCTCGAGGCGCGCGCGATCGAGGTACTCGACGCCGGCGTAGCCGATCGTCTCGCGGTAGAGCCGGGCGCGCTCCTGCAGCTGCGCGGCCAGGTGGGCGCGATGGGCCACCAGGAACGAGCCGTCGGGCTGGGCGTCGCACGCGATGTGCTCGCGCGTGATGAAGTCGCGCACCGCCTCGACGGCCTCCACCCCGAGCGCGATCGACCGGCGCGCGGCGTCGAGTCCCCACCGGCGAATGCGCTCGTCGAGGGCGACCTTGCCCATCGTGATGAGCGCGAAGCCGCCGTTGCGGCCGCTGGCGCCCCACCCGATGCGGTTGGCCTCGAGCACGGTGGTGTCCAGCCCGTGGGTGCCGGCCAGTCGATAGGCGGCGGCGAGGCCGGTGTAGCCGCCGCCGATGACCGCGACGTCGACCCGCCGGTCGCCGGCCAGCGTCTGCACGCCGGTCGGCTCCGATCCGGCGGTCTCCGCCCAGTACGAGGGCGCGTGCTCGGGATTCATGCCGCATCCTCCTCGGCGCGCTTCACGGGCGCCATTCTACGATCGGTCGAATTGCCAGGGAGCCCTTACTCGTCCGGACTCGTCACCCGCACGATCGCGGCCACGCGGTCGCGCTGGTCGGCGTCCCAGGTGACGAGCGGCAGCCGGAGGCTCGCCGCTACGGCCACGTACACGGCATCGGCTCCTCGGAGGCGGAAGCGCCCGGCGAGTCCGGCCGACGTCTCGGCCAGCATGGCATCGATCGGCACGAGGCGGAGGGAGGGCAGCCGCGCCCCCCGTCCGCCATGTGGCGCTCGACGCTCGCGTCGACGATCATCAGACGTTGCGCCGGCCTTCACGCACGGTCGTGGCCGCCGAGCGGCCCCGCGGCCCGTGAGCGCCGATCTCTCGGGCCAGCCGGGCGAGGCTCGACCACGTCGCCGCCGACGGCCGCGACCGCCCGCGCTCGGGCACGACCGGGACGAGCCGGGCGACGACGCGTCCATGATGGGTCACGTCGATCGGCGTCCGGCGCTGCCGGACCGCCCGCAGCACCTCGCTCGCCCGCGCCTTGAGCTCTCCCCGAACCGCCCCGCCCGCCGGGCTCTCTGATAGACTTCACGGCCCGGAGGCGCGCACGTGGCGACGACAGCGCGGTACGGCTCGGATCTCGTCGTGGACTTCCTGCGGGCGGTCGGCGTCGAGCACGTGGCGCTGAATCCCGGCGCGACCTTCCGCGGCCTGCACGACTCGCTCGTGAATTACGGCGGCAACCGGACGCCGGAGCTCGTGCTCACCACTCACGAGGAGATCGCCGTCGGCCTGGCCCACGGCTATGCGAAGGCCAAGGGCCGGCCGATGGCGGCGGTGGTGCACGACATCGTCGGCCTGCAGCACGCCAGCATGGCGATCTTCAACGCCTTCTGCGATCGCGCGCCGGTCCTGGTGCTGGGCGCCAGCGGGCCGATGGACGCCACCCGGCGCCGGCCGTGGATCGACTGGATCCACACCGCGCTGGTGCAGGGGACGCAGGTCCGCGACTACGTGAAGCTCGACGACCAGCCGGCCAGCGTCGCCGCGATTCCGGAAGCCCTCCTGCGCGCGTGGCGCGTCGCCCAGACCGCGCCGCCGGGGCCGGTCTACGTGTGCCTGGACGCTGGGCTGCAGGAGCAGCCACTCGAGCGCGGCGTCGCCATCCCGGACGTGGCGCGCTTCGCGCCGCCGGCGGCGCCGCACGCCGACCCGCGCGCGCTGGAGGAGGCGGCGCGGCTGCTGGTCGAGGCGCGCTTCCCGCTCATCGTGACGGAGTCGCTCGGCCGCCGGCCGCCGGCCACGGCGACGCTCACGCGCCTCGCCGAGCGGCTCGGCGCCGCGCTCGTCGACCTGGCCGGCGAGTCGCAGGGGCGGCCGAGCGTGCCGGCCGCTCACGCGCTCGACATGACCGGTGCCCGCCACGAGGTCGTGCGCGAGGCCGACGTGGTGCTCGCGCTCGACGTCTCCAGCTTTCTGAGCGCGCTGGGCGACACCGATCGCAGCACGCGCGAGGTCCGTCTGCTGAACGAGCGCGCCCGCGTCATCGCGATCTCGCTCGACGACTACGCCTTCCGTAGCTGGGCCCACACCTTCCAGTCGCTGGCCCCGGTGGACCTGCCGATCACCGCCGACGCGGCGGCGACGCTGCCGGCCCTGGTCACCGCCGTCGAGGCGCGGCTGGCACGCGATGCCCGCGCCGCCGAGCGCCGCGCCCGGGCCGAGCGCCTCGCCGCCCGCCACGCCGCGCTCGAGCGCGAGTGGCAGGACACCGTGAAGCTCGAGCGCGCGGCGACGCCGCTGGCCCCCTCGGTGCTGGCCGCCGAGGTGTGGGACGTGATCAAGGACGAGGACTGGGTGCTGGCGAACGGCACCGCCAAGGGCTGGGCGCGCCGCCTGTGGGACTGGCAGCCGGAGCGAAGCTACGGCGGCAGCGGCGGCGCCGGTCTCGGCTACGGCTTGCCGGCCGCCCTGGGCGTGACGCTCGCCCATCGCGGATCGGGCAAGGTGTGCGTCAATCTCCAGGCCGACGGCGACGCGCTCTACGTCGTGAGCGGCCTCTACACGGCCGCGCACCACCGGCTGCCGCTGCTGACGGTCATGTTCAACAACCGCACCTACGGCAATGACGAGGAGCATCAGGACGCGGTGGCCAAGGTGCGCGGCCGGCCCGTCGAGAACAAGGTGGTCGGCATCCGCATCGACGATCCGCCGCCGGACTTCGCCAAGATCGCGCAGGGCTTCGGCATTCACGCCGAAGGTCCCATCACCGAGGCGGCGGCGGTGGGCCCGGCGCTGCGGCGGGCGCTGCGCGTCGTCAAGGAGCAAGGGCGCCCGGCGCTGGTCGACGTCATCACCCGGCCCTGAAGGAGGACGCTCATGGCACGCGGCGACTATCGGATCTTCGACGCCGATACGCACATCATCGAGCCCGCCGAGCCCGTCGAGCAGTACCTGGCGGCCGGCGATCGCGCGAAGCTGGTGGCGCTCGGCCCCGTCATCGGGCGCGCGCCGGCCAAGGCGGGGATGTCGCGCTACCGCCTCGGCAAGACGCCCGCGCTCACTCGTCGCCTCGGCTCGCGCGAGCGCGTCGAGCCTCCCTCCTCGTCGGCGCGCGGCGCCCGGGACGGCGGCACGCCCTGGGACGTCCGCTGGCAGGGCCCCCCGTTCCCGAGCGACCGCGTCAGCTTCGATCCCCACGCCCGCGTCCAGGACATGGACATCGAGGGCGTCGACGTCAACATGATCCTGCCCTCGGGCAGCATCCCGGGCTTCTGCAGCCTCGACGACGTCGCGCTCGAGCAGGCGATGTACCAGGCCTATCATCGCTTCCTGGCCGACTACTGCGCGCCCTATCCCGATCGCCTCACCAGCCTGGTGCTCGTCTCGCCGCGCGACGTGGCCGCCTCCATCGCCGAGATCCGCCGCTGCGCGGCCCAGCCATGGCCGGTCGGCATCTTCCCGATCATTCCGCCCGCGCTGTCCCTGGACGACCCGGTCTGGGAGCCGATCTGGGCCGAGGCGCAGGAGCACGACCTCACGGTGGTCATTCACTCGTTCACGATGACGGTGCCGTATCCGCCCGGCGTGTGGGACACGTGGGACAACGTGTTCCTGCAGCGGGCGGCCGGCCACGTCTGGAACGCCCAGCGCAACATGGCCGCGCTGATCGGAGCGGGGGTGCTGGACCGCTACCCGCAGCTGCGGCTGACGTCGCTCGAGTGCGGCCACGGCTGGCTGGCATTCTGGGCCGCGCGGCTCGACGAGCTGGCCGAGATGTCGCGCCACGCGCTGCCGCCGCTCAAGCACAAGCCCAGCGAGTACATCCGCGGCCCGCAGTACTTCCAGAGCATCCAGCTCCACGAGGGCGAGCAGTCGCTGCGCCACGCGATCGAAGCGCTCGGAGAGGACACGCTGATGTTCGCCACGGACTATCCGCACTCGGAGAGCTGGTTTCCGAAGTCCGTGGACGCCGTCCTCGGCTGGACCTCGATCCCGGAGACGGCGAGACGGAAGCTGCTGTGGGACAATGCCGTGCGCTGCTATCGCCGCTATCGGGGAGGAGGCGCCGCATGACGGCCGACATTCCGCGCCGGGACTTCCTGGGAGGCGTCGCCGGGTTCCTGGCGGCGATGGCCGGTGGAGGGTGTGCGTCGATGGCCAGTCCAGCCGCCAGCTCGGACGCGAAGGCGTCGGCGAGATTCGCCTACGTCGGGGGCTACACGAGCCCGGAGCGCAAGGGTCACGCGGAGGGCCTCAGCGTCTACCGGATCGACGCCGGCTCGGGCGCGTGGACACTGGTGCAGGTCGTCAGAGATCTCGTGAACCCTTCATGGCTGACGCTCGATCGTCAGCGGCGCTGCATCTACGCCGCCCACGGCGACGGCGGCGAGGCGACGGCGTTCCAGATCGAGGCCGAGACCGGCCGGCTCACGCTGCTGAACCGCCAGGCCACCAACGGCAAGAACGGCGTGCGCCTGGGTGTCGACGCGAACAATCGGTTCATCGTCCTGGCCAACTACAGCAGCGGCAGCGTGGCCGTCCTGCCGATCAACGCCGACGGCTCGCTGGCGCCGCTGAGCCATCTGGCCACGCTGACCGGCAAGCCGGGCCCGCACCGCGCCGAGCAGGCCAGCGCGCATCCGCACGACGTCGTGTTCGATCCGCGCGGGCGGTTCATCGTGGTGCCCGACAAGGGCCTCGACGCGGTGTTCGTCTTCCGGCTCGACAACGGCCAGCTCGTCGCCGCCGATCCCCCGTCGGTCGCCAGCCGGCCGGGGGCGGGGCCGCGCCACGCGGACTTCCACCCGAGCAAGCCCTACGCGTACGTGATCAACGAGCTGGACTCGACGATCACCACGTTCCGCTTCGACGGCGAGCGCGGCGAGCTGAAGCCGCTGCAGGTGATCACGACGCTGCCGCCGACCTTCACCGGCAACAGCACGACGTCCGAGATCGCCGTGGCGCCGTCGGGACGCTACGTCTACGGGTCGAACCGCGGCCACGACAGCATCGCGATCTTCGCCGTCGACGACGCCACCGGTGTGCTGACGCCGGTCGGCTGGGAGCCGACGCAGGGCAAGACGCCGCGCTTCTTCGCGCTCGAGCCGTCGGGGGCGTCGCTCTACGCCGCCAACCAGGACAGCGACACGATCGTGGCGTTTCGCGTCGACCCGGCGACGGGCAAGCTCACCCCGACGGGCCAGATCGTGAAGACCGGGAGCCCGTCGAGCATCGTGTTGCTCTAGCCTCCTCCGCAATTACGCGGCGCGTCGTCGGGTGTCACGGGGCGAGCACCAGACTGTCAGCGTCGCGCGCCGCCGCCTGGCTTTTCTCTGACCACCTCTCGTCGCTAAGGTCGCGGAAACCGAGCGTTTAGCCGCCCCCCGGGTGGGTCTGGCATCCCGGTTGCTCCAGGAGATGCCGCCGCTCCGACACTTCTGGCAACACGATGCGCACACACACCATGCCCACTACCAACAACCCCCGCACCCACGACAGCGATCAGCCGAGACGACGGCTGCTCGGCCTCGCCGTACTGCTGCTGACGCTCGGCGGCGCCTACGCGCTCGCCCAGAGCGGCGTGGTGCCGCCGGCCGCCGGCATCGTGGCCGTCGTGCAGGAGGTCGAGGCCGGGAGTGCGGAGCCCGAGGCGCCGCGGGCGCCGACCGCGGCCGAGATCATGGCGGAGATCGACGAGGTCGCCGCGCGCCACCACGTGCCGGCGCGACTCGTGGCCGCCATCGTCGCCGTCGAGTCGGAGTTCAATCCGCACGCGGTGTCGCGCCGGGGCGCCCAGGGTCTGATGCAGCTGATGCCGGCCACCGCCGCCAGCCTCGACGTGCAGGACTCGTTCGACCTGCAGGAGAACCTCGACGGCGGCGTGCGCCACCTGCGCGTGCTGATGGAGCGCTACCACAACGATCTGCCGCTCGTGCTGGCCGCCTACAACGCCGGCGACCGTGCCGTCCTCGCCTATCGCGGCGTGCCGCCCTATCCCCAGACGCGGCGGTACGTGATCCGCGTGCTGCGCCGCTACGATCCCGAGGCCGCCCGCGCGGCCGTCATCCGCATCTACGGCTCCGGCCCGACTGCTGCCCCGCCGGCGCCGCCGCTGCCGTGGCGATTCGTCTCGCTCGATTCGCCGGCGCCGGTCGGGCGCCCGGGACCGCTGGGGCCGTGGCGCGAGGACCGTCCCGTGCCGACTCGCGTGATCGAAACGCCGAGAGCGCACGGCAGCGATAGCCCATGAGGGAGAAGGTCGTGATCAAAGGAGGCGTACATGGTCGTGCCTGAACGCTGGCAGGACATGCTCGAGCTGCTCCTCGCTCCGATCGCCTGGGTGCCGCGGATGCAGGAGGCGCTGCTGGCGTTCTTCCTGAACCCGACCGCCCGCTGGGCGATGGCCGCCAAGTACGTGTTCCTGCTCTTGCCCGCGCTGCTCGCGGTGGGCGCGATCTGGGTCACGCTGCTCTCGCTCTACACGCTGCCGTTCCGCTCGGGCCGCCTGCGCTTCGTCTCCATGATGCTGCTGGCCTGGTGGGACGCGGCGCGCTCGGTGTGGCTCTACTGGGCCGGCGTCGTGCGCGTGGCGTTCGTCGCCGTCGGCTGGCTCATGAGCCTGGTGGCGCTGATCGTGCGCCTCGCCCTGGAGGCGATGCGGCGGACCGCCGCGCTGCCGTTCACGATGTCCGGGCGGCCGAGCCCGAGCTACTTCCAGCCCGGCGTGCCGTGGCTCGCCTTCGTCATGCTGCTGGCCTGGTGCGTGCTGGAGGCGACGGTCTTCACGTACACGATGATCCCCACCGTGACCGGCGTCCTCAGCGAGCTGTCGGGGGAGCCGGCCTCCCGCTTCACCGGCGGCGTGCTCTTCACATTCCTGCTGATGCTGGTGATGGGCAGCTTCGCCTGCCTGCAGACGCTGCTCGACGCCGTGCGGACTCGCGAGCTGAAGTTCATCGCCCAGATCGTCGTGATCGAGCTCCTGGTGATGTTCTTCGAGGTGATGTTCCTCTACCGGGAGTTCATCGACGCCGTCGCCCCGTGGATCGCGCGCGACGCCGGCATCCGTCTGGGCTTCTGGTCGTCGATGACGCTGGCGTCGCTGGGCTGGCTCGGCACCCGCGCCATGACATGGTTCCTGTTCGCCCAGTACGGCACGGCGCCCCTGCTGGCCTTCATCTCCCGCCGTCCGCTGGCCCCGGCCGATCCGGCCCGCGCCGCGGCCCTCACCGCGATGCCGCCGATCTGGTGGCGGGCCGCCGTGGAGGACTTCAAGCGCGAGCTCGAGTGGCTGCACAGCCGCGGCGATCAGCTCCTCGAGTACCTGGCCCTGCCGGTCCTCCAGCTCCTGGCCGCCGGGATCAACTTCGGCATGATGATGGTGGCCTCGCGCCCGGCCTTCCCGCTGCCGTTCAAGACGCTGAAGGAAGTGACGGACACGCGCGACATCCTGACGACCTTCCACATGACGCCGCGCAAGCAGCCGAGCGTCTAGTCGTCCGGGGCGCCGATCGGCCAGGTCACCGGCGGCCGATCGGCGCCGAGCCACGAAGACGGAGGTCGTGCTATCGTGCGTCTGCCCGCTTCATGGCCTCGTCGCTCCCGGACCTGACCGGCTTCACGATTCTCGTGATCGAGGACGACCCCGATGGTCTCCAGGTGCTGACGACCGCGCTCACCGCATGTGGCGCGCGGGTGATGACTGCCACCGACACGACGATCGCCCGCGGCCACCTCGACACGGTGAAGCTCGATGTGGTGGTCAGCGATCTCGGCCTGCCGGGCGAGTCCGGTGCGGCGTTCCTCGAATGGCCCGGACGCAGCCGCGCGACAAGGGCGGCAGCATCGCCGCCATCGCCGTCACCGGTTACCCGAACGAGTTTCCCGTGGTGACCGTCGGCGGGTTCGCGGCGTATTTCCAGAAACCCCTCGACCTGGAGAACGTGTGCGAGACGATCAGCGCGATCCTGCGGCCCCCGACTACCCCTTCACTCCGCCGGCTCCCCAGCCCTGGATGAGGTAGCGCTGCACGGCCACGAAGAAGGCGATGGTCGGAATCGTGATCATCACACCGGCGGCCATGATCATGCCCCAGTCCACGATCGTCGCGTTGAAGAGGTCGTTCACGCCGACGGGGAGCGTCTTCAGCTCGTCGGAGGTGATCAGCACGAGGGCGAACAGGAAGTCGTTCCAGGCCAGGATGAAGGTGAAGATGCCGGCGGCGATGAGACCGGGGAGGGCCAGCGGCAGGACGACGTGCCACACCGCCCGGCGCAGCGTGGCGCCGTCGACCAGGGCGGCCTCCTCCAGCTCGAGCGGGATCGACTGGAAGAACGAGCGCAGGAGCCAGAGACAGAACGGCAGGCAGAAGGTGGTGTACGACAGCACGAGGGCCAGCCGCGTGTTCACGATGCCGAGCTGCTTCACCAGGATGTAGAACGGGATGATGATCATGATCGGCGCGAACATGTACGTCATGAGGATCAGGCCGGCCACGCGCTCACGGCCGGCGAAGGTGAAGCGGGTCAGGCCGTAGGCGCCCATCGACGAGACCGACAGCGTCAGGGCCACCGTGGCCAGCGAGACGACGACGCTGTTGGTGAAGTAGGTGACGAAGTTCGTCTCGGTGAACAGCCGCTGGAAGTTCTCGAGCGTGACGACCCTCGGCACGAGCGTGGGCGGCGTCGCGAAGATCTCGCCGGACGGTTTGAGGGCGGTGGACAGCATCCACGCCAGCGGAAAGGCCCCGATCGCCAGCAGGAGCAGGCCGCCGCCGTAGAGCGCCAGCGAGCGCCTCACGCTACCGCCTCCTCGTCGCGGAACGCGCGGAAATAGACGCCGGTCGCCGCCAGCAGCAGCAGGAACATCACCACGGCCAGCGCGGCGCCCATGCCGGCCTGCAGGTAGGTGAAGCTGCGGGCGTAGGCGTAGACCGGCAGCGTGCGCACGTAGCGGCTCACCCCGCCCTCGCCGGCCATCAGCCACACCGTGTCGAACTTGGTGAACATGAAGATCGAGCGGAGGAGAACGATGACGAAGAGCACGTTGCGCGTCTGGGGCAGCGTGATGTGCCGCAGGCGCCGCCACGTCCCGGCGCCATCCACCTTGGCGGCCTCGTAGAGCTCGGGCGGGATCGTCTGCAGGCGGGCCAGGAACGTCACGACGACGAACGGGAAGAACTGCCAGACGCTGGTCAGGATCAGCGACCACATGATGTAGTCCTTGCCGAGCCAGGCCACCGGGGCGCGCACCACGCGCGTCTCCAGCAGCAGATAGTTCACGAGGCCGTAGGAGTCGTTGAGCAGCCACTTCCAGAGGATCACCGCCACGATCGTCGGGATCATGTAGGGGAACAGCACGACGCCGCGCAGGAGGTTGCGGCCGCGGAAGCCCTCGTTGAGCAGGAGGGCGGCGCTGACGCCGAGGAGCAGCTGCAGCACCAGCGTGGCACCGGAATAGATGACCCCGTAGCGCACGCTCGACCAGAACTCCGGATCCTGCGCGAAGTAGACGTAGTGCTTGAGGCCGACGAAGCTCTGCACCGGCATGAAGGCGTGCTTGTCGTGCAGGCTGAGCCAGACGTTGTAGGCGATCGGGAAGACGACGAGCCCGCCGAGGAGCAGCAGGGACGGCGCCAGCAAGAGCCAGCCGAGGAGCGGATGGCGCTTCATGCCGGCGCCGTCCCGACGGCGGCGGTTACGACCAGCGCTTGGTGCCGAGCTGGGTCAGCAGCTCCTCCGCCCGCTTCTGCGCGCGGTCGGCCTCGGCCCGCGGGTCCTTGCCGCCCACCATCACCTCCACCACCATGTCGGCCACGATGCCGGAGCCGTCCAGCTCGGCCAGGAAGGGCAGCAGGTTGTCCTCGGGCCGGCTGAAGCCGATCGGCAGGAACCGCTTGTCGGCGAGGCCCTTGACCATGAAGTCGTGCCACGAGCGCCACTTCTTGATGCGCGGGTTCGACAGGTACTCGTCGTCGACCAGCATCGACTTGAAGATGGGTGACAGGTGGATCGGCACCGAGTGGCAGTACTTCATGTAGTGCTCGCGCTTGTAGAAGAGCTTCAGGAACTCGAAGGCCTCGTTGGCGTACTTCGACTGCGTGAACACCGCCCAGTTCTCGCCGTCCAGCGCCGAGATGCCCACCTTGCCGTGCGCGCCGCGCGGCCGGAACATCGGCTGGAAGTGGTCGGGGTCGCGCATGTTCTCCGGCGCGTAGCGCTCGATGTACCCGATCGTCCGCGCCCCGGAGAGATAGGCCATCGCGATCTTGCCGGTCGCCAGCGCGGCCAGGGTGTCGAGGTACTTCTGTCCCGACCAGCCGCCCGGCATGAACTTGTTGAGCTTCTGCGCGTAGGCCAGCGTCTCCAGCATCGAGGCGCCGTTGAGCTGCGGGCGCCACGTCTTCGGATCGACCCACGAGCCGCCGTTGCCGGCCAGCCACTCGGCCGGATGCACGAAGCCCATGTAGAGCTTCTCGCCGGCCATCTGCGTCGCCCAGCGCTTGCCGTCCTCGGTGAGCGCGGCGGCGAGCTTCACCATGTCGTCGTACGTCTCCGGCGGCTTCAGGCCCTTGGCCTCGCGCAGGTCGCGGCGCTCGGCGAAGTACGTCGCGCCCATTGCGTGGGTCACGCCATAGTACTTGCCGTCGAAGTACTGCAGCTTCAGCGTCGCCTCGTGGATGTCCCGTTCGCCGAGGGCGCGGATCAGCTCGTCCATCGGGCGCAGCAGGTTCTTCACATAGAGCGAGGCGGTCATGAACGGGTTCAGATGGGTGAGATCGGGAGGGCTCCCGGCGGCCAGCGAGGCCAGCAGCTTCGTGTTGAGATCGCCCCAGCCGAGCGGCTGCTGCCTGATCTTGAAGCCGGGGAACTTCCGCTCGAACTCCGCGATGCTGGTCTCCTGGATCGTCTTGACCGTCTGCGGCTCGACTTCCGTGTGCCACACCTGCAGCTCGCGGATCTGCTGGCCCAGCGCGGCCGGCGCGCGCCCCAGGAGCGCGGGGCCGGCGCCCGCCGCGGCGGCGCCCGCGAGGAAGCGGCGGCGTGAGATGTGACCCATGTGGGCTCCTTTGCTTCACGACGGGTCGTGACCGGTGGCGGCAGTCTAGGAGCCGCCAGCCGACGTGTCAACGCCACCTTGGCACGCGCGACTGTAGGCAGGTTGACAGTGCGCACGCCGCCCCCGCGCGCA
>VBPC01000246.1 GCA_005887895.1 Candidatus Rokuibacteriota bacterium | reverse complement strand
TGATCCCGTCGATGGCCCAGGCGACGCTCGACGTGCGGCTCACGCCGGGGCCCGACGCCGACGCCGTGGCCAAGGAGATCGACGCCGTGTGCCAGCGGACGATGGAGGCCTGTCCCGGCGCGACGGTCGAGTGGCAGCCGGTCAACGGCTTCCGTCTCGCCACGCGTGTGGAGAAGACGGAGCCGCTGGTGCGCGCGATGATCAAGGGCGTGCGCCAGGCGACGGGGCGCTCGCCGACGTTCGGCGGCGTCCCCGGCTCCACCGACGGCACCATCTTGCGGATGGCGCTCGGCATTCCGATCGTCACCTGTGGGCCAGGCCACCGGCTCATTCCGCATCAGGTCGACGAGTACGTGGAAGTCGCCCAGCTCGTCGAGGCGGCACGGATTTACGTGGCGTCGGCTCTGAACTTTCTCGAGCCATGAGCGGACCGACCGCGCCGCGCCTGCGGGCGATCGAGGCCTTTCCGGTCGAGCACCAGAGCGAGCGCTACATCGCGCTGCGCGATCCGGCGGGCTACGCCCCCTCGGTCGTCATGCTTCCGGTCGGGCTCCTTGGGATCGTCGCACTCTTCGACGGCGAGCATCCGGTCGTCGACATCCAGGCGGAGATCATGCGGCGCCAGGGCGAGCTGATCACCGCCGAGCAGATCGAGACGCTGGCGGCGACGCTCGACGAGCACGGCTTCCTCGACAGCCCGGCGTTCACGGGCCGCCGGCGCGCGATCGACCGCGCCTTCCTCGACGCCCCGAGCCGGCCGGCGGGTCACGCCCGGCGACTTCCGCGGCGGCGGCGTGCGCGGCCTGGTCGCGCCGCACATCGATTTCCACCGCGGCGGTCCCGCCTACGCGTGGGCGTATCGCGACCTCGCCGAGCGCGGCGACGCGGACGTCTTCGTCGTCTTCGGCACCTGCCACGCCGGCATGGCCGATCCCTTCGCCCTCACCCGCAAGGATTACGACACGCCGCTCGGACCGGCGCGCGTCGATCGGGACCTGGTCGAGGCGCTGGCGACACGGGCGCGGCAGGACTGCTTCGCCTCGGAAATCGCCCACCGCAACGAGCACTCCATCGAGTTCCAGGCGGTGCTCCTGCAGTACCTCTACGGGGGACGGCGCGAGATCCGGATGGTGCCGGTGCTGACGAGCTTCGTCCACGAGGCGCTGGCCCGTGGCCAACGGGCCGAGGACGATCCCCGTGTGCCCGCGTTCCTGGATGCGCTGCTCGACACCGTCGCCGCCTCCGGCCGGCGGGTGGCGTTCATCGCCGGGGCCGACCTCGCCCACGTGGGACCGCGCTTCGGCGATGCGGAGCCGGTGAGCCGCGACGGGCTGGCGACGATCGACCGCGAGGACCGCGCGATGCTGGAGGCGGTCGAGGCCGGCGACGCCCAGGCGTTCTTCGAGTCGGTGCGACGCGACGGCGACCGGCGACGCATCTGCGGGCTGTCGCCGATCTACACGCTGCTGCGCGTGCTCGGCAGCGCGCGCGGCACCCTGCGCACGTACGGCCAGTGGCCCGATCCCGAGGGCGTCGTCAGCTTCGCGAGCCTGGTGTTCTGATGGCCGCCGTGCCGCCGGCGGAGTGGACGCTGCCGCGCCTGCGGATCGACGTCGACGGCGAGTGGTACGACGACGACGTGCAGATCACCCACGCCGGCATCCTCGCCAACCTGCGCGGCAATCTCCGCCACGACGCCGACGGCTACTTCATCCTGACGCGCGTGCGGATCCCGGTGGAGGTCGCCGATGCGCCGTTCGTGATCGGGCGGATCGAGCGCCGCGGCGAGACGCTGCACGCCTGGCTGAACGACGGCGCCGAGCAGGACGTCGATCCGGGCACGCTCCGGATCGGGCGCGAGGACGTGCCGTACGTCGCCGTGAAGGGCGGGGCGTTCGAAGCGCGCCTGAGCCGCGCCGCCGCCTACCAGCTCCTCGCCCTCGCCGACTACGACGAGCGCAGCGGCCGGGGCGCCCTGCGCCTGGGCGGCCGCGAGTACGCGCTGGCGAGGGCATCGTGACGTTGCCCACCGGCGGCGAGCGCGTGGTGGAGGCGCTGGGTGCCGAGGGCGTACGACACGTCTTCGGCATCCCCGGCTATCACAACCTGGCGATCTACGACGCGCTGCTGCGCCAGCGGCACATCACCCACGTGCTGGCGCGCCACGAGGCGGGCGCGGCCTTCATGGCCGACGGCTATGCCCGCGCCGGCGGCGAGCCCGGCGTGGTGCTCGTCACCACCGGGCCCGGCGCCACCAACGCCCTCACGCCGCTGGTGGAGTCGTACGCCGGCTCGGTGCCGGTCGTGCTGATCGCCTCCGACATCGCCTCGGACCTGGTCGGGCGCGATCTCGGCGCGCTGCACGAGGTGCCGAACCAGATCGAGTGCTTCCGCCCGGTCGCCCGCTGGGCGGAGGCGCTGACCGAGGCGCGCGCGATTCCCACCGCCATCGCGGGCGCGTTCGATCTGCTGCGCACCGGCCGGCCGGGTCCCATGGTCCTCTCGATTCCCTACGACTTCCTGACCGCGCGCGTGGAGGCGCCGGCTCCGTCGGGCGGCCACGGCGCGCGGCCCCCGTGCCACGTCCGCGACGTGCAGGAGGCCGCGCGCCTCCTCGCGCAGGCCAGCCGTCCGCTGGTCGTCACCGGCGGCGGCGTGGTGGCCGCCGGCGCCCAGCAGGAGCTGCGCGCCGTCGTCCAGCGCCTGGGCGCGCCGGTCATCGCCACCGTCGCCGGGCGAGGAGTGATCGGCGAGCGCGAGCCGGCCTTTCAGGGCGTGCTGGCCGATCGGCGCGCGTGCCGCGAGCCGCTGGCCGCGGCCGACGTGATCCTCGCCGTCGGGACCAGGTTCGGCCACCGCTCGCTCGAGAAGCTCGCCGTCACGCTGAGCCCGGCGCAGGCGCTGATCCACCTCGACCTCGACCCCACCGTGATCGACCGCGTGTTCAAGACGCGCGTGGCGATCGTCGGCGACGCGCGCGACGGGCTGGCGCGCCTGGTGGCCGCGCTCGGCGGCGGCGCGCCGGCCGCCGGCTGGGACCGGGCGCAGCTCGCGCGCCTGCGCGCGGACGCCGGACCGCGCTACACACCGGCGATCGCCGGGCTCATCGACACGCTGCGCACGGCGCTGCCCGACGACGCGATCATCGTGAACGACCAGACCGGTCTCACGTACTGGATGGAGTGGCGGTTCCCCGTCCTGGCGCCGCGGACGTTTCTCTACCCGACCGGCTCGGCTGCGCTCGGCTACGCGGTGCCGGCGGCCATCGGCGCCAAGGTCGCCCGGCCCGAGCGCGCGGTCGTCGCGGTGGCCGGCGACGGCGGGTTCATGTACTCGCTCAACGAGCTGGCGACGGCGGTGAAGTACCGGCTGCCGATCGTCTTCCTCGTGCTGAACGACGAACGCTTCGGCGCCATCAAGTGGCTGCAGGAGCTGATGTTCGGCAAGTGGGGCGAGGCCGACCTGACGAATCCCGATTTCCCGGCGCTCGCCCGCGCCTTCGGCGCGCGTGGCGAGCGCGTGGACCCGGCCGGCCTCGGCGCCGCGCTCCGGCGCGCGCTCGCCGCCGACGGCCCCACCGTCATCGAGCTGCCGATCGCGATCGATCCGCCGTGGGAATTCTGAGCCTCGGCGGGGGGCTTGGCCCCCCTTCCGACCCTCGTCGCACGCCTGACGGCGTGCTCCTCGGTGCCTCCCCCGAGAAGAGGATTGCGCCGGCAAAGCCGGCGCTCGAAGACGGCCGTAGCTACGCTCCGCGAACGTCTTTCAAGACGGCGAGCATCTCGTCGTGGATCAGGCTGTTGGTGGCCAGCAGTGTTGGCGCCTCCAGATCGAGGGGGGCGCCGGTGAGCCCGGTCACTCGGCCGCCGGCCTCCTCGACGAGCAGCGCGCCGGCGGCCACGTCCCAGGACCCCAGGCGCAGCTCCCAGAAGCCGTCGTAGCGGCCGCGGGCGACCCAGGCCAGGTCCAGCACGGCCGAGCCGAAGCGGCGCACCGCGCGCGAGCGGGTCGCGAAGACGGCGTACTCCTTCAGGTTGTTGTCGGGATTGACGCGGATGTCGTAGGGAAAGCCCGTCGTGAGCAGGCTCGCATCCAGCGTCGTCGTCCGCGAGACCGCCAGCGGCCGGTCGTTGCAGAGGGCGCCGCCTCCGCGCTCGGCCACGTAGAGCTCGTCGTGGCTCGGATCGTAGACGATGCCGAGCGCGACGCGGCCGTCGACCTCGAGCGCGATCGAGACGGCGTAGGCCGGCAGCCCGTGCGCGTAGTTGGTCGTGCCGTCCACCGGATCGATGATCCACCGCCGCCCCGAGCGACCCGGCTGGGCGCCGCGCTCCTCGGCGAGGATGGCGTCGCCGGGAAACGCGCCGAGGAGGCGATCGACGATGAGCGCCTCGGCGCGCGCGTCCATCTCGGTCACGAGGTTGGTGGGACTGCCCTTGAACGTGATGTGGCGGGGCGCGAGGAGCCCGCCGCGCAGCAGGTCGCCGGCCGCGCGCGCGACCTCGATCGCCACGCGACGCTCCTGGGCGCTCATGCCGCGACGGAGGGTACCACAGCGCTCCAGTGGTAGCATGGGTCGCTGTGAGCGCGATTCGAATCCTCGTCGTCGGCGCCGGCGGTGTCGGCGGGTTCTTCGGCGCGAAGCTGGCGCGGGCCGGGGTGCCGGTGACGCTCCTGGCGCGCGGCGCGCATCTCGAGGCGATCCAGCGTCACGGCCTGCGCGTGCGTTCCGCCGTGGAGGGCGAGTCGGTCACCAAGGTCGAGGCGGTCGGCGACGTGCGCGGCCTGCCGTCCTCCGACGTCGTGCTCTTCTGCGTGAAGTCGTTCGATACCGAGACCGCCGCCGCGGCGATCCGGCCGGTGATCGGGCCGGACACCGCGGTCGTGTCGCTCCAGAACGGCGTGGACAACGAGGAGACGATCGACCGCGTGCTCGGCGCCGGGCACGCGGTCGGCGGCGTCGCCTACGTCTTCGCGGCGATCGAGTCGCCCGGCGTCATCGCGCACCGCTTCGCCGGTCACGTCGTCGTCGGCGAGCTCGATGGCCGGCCGAGCCCGCGGCTCGCACGGCTGCAGGCGGCGTTCACGGCCGCCGGCGTGCGGACCGAGGTCGTGCCGGACGTCCGCCGCGCGCTCTGGCAGAAGTACCTGATGATCAGCGCCCAGGCCGGCATGACCTCGCTCACGCGCGCGCCGATCGGCGTCATCCGCGCGGTGCCGGAGAGCTGGCGGATGTACCGGCGCATCGTCGAGGAGCTGGCCGCCATCGGCCGGGCCGCCGGCGTGCCGCTCGCCGACGACATCGTGGAGACGATCGTGACGGCGGCCGAGGGGCTCGCGCCCGAGGCGTACTCGTCACTGCACCACGATCTCACGCAGGGACGGCGGCTCGAGCTCGAGGCGCTGCACGGTT
>VBPC01000245.1 GCA_005887895.1 Candidatus Rokuibacteriota bacterium | reverse complement strand
CGCCGGTGTCCGGCGGCTCGCAGACCGCGGCCAGCGTCGGCTCCGCGGTTCACGCCGCCGTCACGGCGCTGCGCGAGAAGGTCATCGCGCTGGCCGTCGGCGACGCGCGCTCGCCGCTGCACGGCCTGGCCGCCGGCGACGTCGGCGTGGCCGACGGCCGCCTGTCGGCGCGGGGCGCGGCCGGCCGCGGCGAGACGCTGCAGGCGCTGGCCGCGCGCCACGGCGAGATCGAGGCCGGCGGCGAGGCCAGGCCCGGCGACGAGGAAAAGCAGTTCGCGATGTACGCCTTCGGCGCCCAGTTCGCCGAGGTGCGGATCGACGCCGACCTCGGCATGCTGCGCGTGTCGCGCATGGTCGGCGTGTTCGACATCGGCCGGGCGCTCAACGCCAAGCTCGCCCGCAGCCAGCTCATGGGCGGCATGGTCTGGGGCATCGGCATGGCGCTCCACGAGGACACCGTGATGGACGAGCGCCTCGGCCGCATCGTGAACAACAACCTCGCCGAGTACCACGTGCCCGTCAACGCCGACGTGCCCGCCATCGAGGTGGCGTGGATCGAGGGCGCCGATGCGCACGCCAACCCGATCGGCGTGAAGGGCATCGGCGAGATCGGGATCACCGGCGCCGCGGCCGCGGTGGCCAACGCCGTCTACCACGCGACCGGCCGCCGCGTGCGCGACCTGCCGATCACGCTCGACAAGCTGCTCTGACGACGGCTCCTAGCGAACGACTGGCGGGATGTGGCCCGCCCACGGCTGGGCGCCCTCGAACGCCGCCGCCGCGCGCAGCACGGCCGCCTCGCCGCGGCGCTTGCCGACGATCTGGAGACCGACCGGCAGGCCGGCGCTGGTGAAGCCGCACGGGATGGAGATCGCCGGCAGGCCGAGCACCGAGAAGGCATAGGTCAGGAACGAGCGCTGCATCGTCTTGCCGACCGGGCGGCCGTTGATCTCGAGCACGTGCGGCTGCTCGATCGGAAACGGCGGCGTCGCCGCCGTCGGCGTGATCCACACGTCGCGCTCGCCGAGGAACTCGCGGACGCGGTGCCACTGCCGCGTGCGCAGGAGCTCGCCGCGGGCCACGTCGCGGCTCGACAGCGCCAGGCCGGCCTCCGTGTTCTCCACCAGGCCTTCCTGCAGCACGGCGCGGTGCTCGGGCAGCTTGTCGGCGTGGCGCGCCACCATCAAGAGGCCGCGCGTGAGGCGCACGATCTCCGGGACGTCGCTCATGTCGGGACAGGCGGCGTCCAGGTGGGCGCCGGCCGCCCGGAAGACGTGCACGGCGTGCTCGAAGACGGCGCGCACCTCGTCGTCGATCGTGACCAGCCCGCCGAGGTCGGCCGTCCACGCGATGCGCCAGCCCTTGACCGACGGGCTCCTGGCGGCGCGGGCCAGCTCGCGCCCGTCGACGTCGTAGGACAGCGGCGAGCGGTCGTCCGGCCCGGCCATCACCGACAGCATCAGGGCCGCGTCGGCGACCGTGCGGGCCATCGGCCCCTCGACCGAGTATGTGTCCCAGGCGAGCACCGACGGATGGCGCGGGATCAGCCCGGGCGTCGTCCGGAAGCCGACGACGCCGCAGTACGAGGCGGGGCCGCGCAGCGAGCCGCCGAGGTCGGTGCCCTCGGCCAGCGGGCACATGCCGGTGGCCAGCGCCGCCGCCGAGCCGCCGCTGGAGCCGCCGGCCGTCCGCGCGAGGTTCCACGGGTTGCGGGTGGCGCCGAACACGGCGTTCGTCGTGTTCGGCCCGAACGCGAACTCCGGCGTGTTCGTCTTGCCGATGATGATGGCGCCGGCCTCCCGGAGGCGCTGGACGACCAGCGCGTCCTCGTCGGGCACGTGGCTTTCGAAGAGCTTGGAGCCGAAGGTCGTGCGCAGGCCTCGGGTCGGCGTCACGTCCTTGATCCCGACCGGAATGCCGAACAGCGGCGGCAGCGTCGCGTTGCGCTTGAGGGCGGCGGTGGCGCGCCGCGCCTCCCACAGCGCGGCCTCGCGGGCCAGCGTGACGATCGCGTTCACGCTCGGATTGACGGCGTCGATCCGCGCCAGCAGCGCCTGCATGACCTCCAGCGGCGACGCCCGCCGCGTGCGGTAGAGCCGCGCCAGCTCGACGGCCGGCGCGAAGGTGACGTCGCGCGCGCCGTTCACCCGGCTCCTCCCCGCTCGGCGGCCAGCTCCTTGGCGAGCGCGCCGGCCAGTCGCGCGGAGTCCTCGCCGCTGTTGTAGAGCTGGGCGGAGACGCGGACGAGTCGGCGCGGCGGCGCCGGCCAGCTCATCACCGGCACCTCGATGCCCCACGCCTCGAAGAGCCGCCGCTGCAGCGGGTCGGGCCGGCGCCAGCCGATCTCCGCCGCCGGCCCGTCGGGCAGGATGACGCTGGCCAGCGAGCCGATCATGTCGTCGGGACACGGCGCCGGCGTGCCGGCCGCCGCGCACAGGCGCCGCCGCGCCTCCAGCGCCAGCGCGCGATTGCGCGCCATCACCGCGGGCCAGCCGCCCGGCAGCAGCGCTCCGACGTAGGCGATCGCCCTCGGCACCGTCATCCACGCCGTCGGATCGCTGGTGCCCGTCCAGTCGAACTCCACGCGAAAGCGCGAGCGGCCCGGTCTCGGCATGTTGGCGCCATGGCTGATCGTGAGCGGCCGCACGTCGGCCTGGCGATCGCGGCGGACCCAGAGGAACGCCGAGCCCTTCGGCGCGCAGAGCCACTTGTGACAGTTGCCGCTGTAGTAGGTGGCGCCGAGCGTCGCCAGGTTCAGGGGCACCATGCCGGGGGCGTGAGCGCCGTCCACGAGCACGTCGATGTCGCGCTCGGCGAGGGCGGCGATCAGCCGCTCGATCGGCCAGACGAGCCCGGTCGGGCTGGTGACGTGATCGAGGAGCGCCAGCCGCGTGCGCGGCGTGACCCGCGCGAGCACGGCCTCCAGCACCGCGTCGGGCGAGGCGACGGGAAACGGCACCGCGGCGACGACGACGCGGGCGCCGGAGCGCGCGGCGGCGAAGTCGAGCGCGTTGCGGCAGGCGTTGTAGGCGTGGTCGGTCGTCAGCAGCTCGTCGCCGGCTGCGAAGGCCAGTGAGCGCACCACCGCGTTCACCCCGCTGGTCGCGTTGGTGACGAAGGCGAGGTCGTCGGCGTCGGCGCCGAGGAAGCCGGCCAGGGCGGCGCGGGCTGCGTCGAGGCGCTCGTCGAGCTCGCGCGAGAGGAAGCGGACCGGCTCGGCCTCCATCTCGCTGCGCAGCGCCGCCTGGTGGGCGAGCACCTCGCGGGGGCAGGCGCCGAACGAGCCGTGATTGAGGAAGACGACCTTCGGGTCGAGCGCCCACAGCCCCGCCAGGTCGGTCACACCTCGTTCGTCCAGACCTGCTCGAGCGTCTGGCGCCGGCGCAGGAGCCGCAGCGCGCCGTCGGGCTCCAGCATGACCTCGGGCGCCTGCGGATAGGAGTTGTAGTTGATGGTCGCCATCGCCGCACAGTAGGCGCCGGCGCCGCCGACGACCACGAGGTCGCCGATCCGCGGCGGCGGCACGCGGCGCGGCGCGAGCGCCTCGGGATCGCCCGGCGCGGGCGTGAGGATGTCGCCGGACTCGCAGCACGGCCCGACGAACACGACATCGGCGTCCGGCCGGCCCTCGGCCAGCACCCAGATCGGATGCTGGGCGCCGTAGAGCGAGGGACGCGTGACCTCCGGCATGCCGGCGTCGAGCTTGGCGAAGCGATAGCCGTCGCGCCCGGTGTCCACGACGTCCACGCAGGTGGCGACGACGTACCCGGCGTTGGCGACGAGGTACGTCCCCGGCTCGAGCTCGAGGCGCAGCGCGCGGCCGTCGCGGTCGCGGAACGCCAGCAGCTCCTGGCGGACGTGAGCGCCGACGTCGGCGAGGTCGGTCGACGCCTCGCCCGGCATGCGGCCGACCTTGAAGCCTCCGCCCAGGTTGATCAGGCCGACGTCGGGCAGCTTGGCCGCGAGGTCGAGCGTCATGCGCGTCACGCGCTTCCACACCTCGGGGTCGGTGCCGGAGCCGATGTGGCTGTGCAGCCGCGTGATCCGCAGATTGAAGCGCTCGGCCAGCGTCTTCACGTCGCCGAGGTACTCGTGCCAGATGCCGAAGCTGGCCGCCGGCCCGCCGGTGTTGGTCCGGTTGGTCGCGCCGCTGCCGAGACCGGCGTTCATGCGCACCGAGACCTCGCGCCCGGGGGCCAGGCGGCCCAGCATCTCGAGCTGGTGGAGCGAGCAGGCGT
>VBPC01000125.1 GCA_005887895.1 Candidatus Rokuibacteriota bacterium | reverse complement strand
CTTGGCCGGGGCGGTGCGAGCGTTGGGGGCTTGGGGGCCATTCGGGGCCCTTGTTCACGCGGGGTTGTCGAGAACCGTCACGACTTGGCCGGGGCGGTGCGAGCGTTGGGGGCTTGGGGGCCATTTCGGGCCCCTGTTCACGCGGGTTGTCGAGAACCGTCACGGCTTGGCCGGGGCGGTGCGAGCGTTGGGGGCTTGGGGGCCATTTCGGGGCCCCCATCATATGGTCGCCCCCCATGTATGTTAAGTTTCGGCCGCACCCGGCACCGCCCGGTGAGCCGGGGAAAGGAGCGGCCCATGGCCGACAGCATCCGCCTCGTCGAGTACTTCTACGTGACGACACCCAACAAGCCCGGCGTCGGCGCCTCCATGCTGGGGGAGCTACGGCGGGCCGGCGTGAACCTCCTGGCGTTCTCCGGCTTTCCCAGCGGCCGCGGCGCCCAGATCGACTTCGTGCCCGAGAACGCCGCCGCCTTCCGGGCCGCCGCCAAGCAGGCGAAGTGGAAGCTGACCGGGCCCAAGCGGGCCTTCCTCATCGGCGGAGACGATCGCCCCGGCGCCGTCGCCGAGTTCATGCAGAAGCTGGCCGACGCCAAGATCAACGTCACCGCCGTCGACGCGGCGTGTGCGGGCGCCGGCCGCTTCGGCGCGATCCTGTGGGTCGAGCCGCGCGACGTCACGCGGGCCGCACGGATCCTGGGGGCCGCGTGATGCGCCGGCGAGTCGCGCTCCACACGTGGACGCTCGACGCCACGCCGCTGGCCGACGCGCTGCGCATCGCGCGGGCGGCCGGCTGGGACGGCGTCGAGCTGCGACGGCTGGATTTCCGGCGCGCCGAGGAGTCGGGCCAGCCGGCCGACTCCGTCCTCGACCTGGTGCGCGCCAGCGGGCTGCCGGTGGCCTGCGTCGGCGTCGAGTTCGGCTGGATGTGGGCCGACGGCGCCGAGCGCCGGCGGCTGCTGAACGTGTTCGACGAGCAGTGCCGGCGGGCGGCGCTGCTGGGCTGCGACACCGTGATGAGCCCGGTCGACAAGGAGCGTGGCGACGTCGCGCGCGCGGCGGCCAGCATCCGCGAGGTGGGCGATCTCGCCACCGTGCACGGCGTGCGCCTGGCGCTGGAGTTCAACTCGCAGTGCGCGCAGCTGAACACGCTGGCCAGCGTGCGCGAGGTGCTGGCGCGCGCCGGCCATCGCCGCGTCGGTCTGCTGCTCGACACCTACCACCTCGGCCGCAGCGGTGCGACACTGGGCGACATGGACGACGTCAAGCCGGCCGAGATCGTCTACGTCCAGTACAGTGACCCGCCGCGCACCGGCCTCGAGCCGGGCAAGGCCCTCGACCGCCTGCCCCCGGGCCACGGCTCGTACCCGTTCCGCGAATTCTTCGCACTGCTGGCTGCCAAGGGCTACGCAGGCTTCGCCTCCTACGAGGCGCCAAACGAGGCGGCCTGGAAGCGCGACCCGACCGACGTCGCGCGCGAGGCCTTCGAGGCCACGAGGGCGGTGCTCCCCGCGTGAGCTACGACTACGGCGCGTACTTCAGCGAGATCACGCTGACCCACGACCTGCTCAGCCGGCGCCAGGACCGGGGCTGGCGCCTGACGGCGCCGACGACCGGCGAGCGCCACGACATCGTGCTCTATCTCGGCTGCAACGTGCTCCGCACCTCGCACATGGTGCAGACGGTCACCGCGATCTTCGACCGGCTCGGGCTCGACTACGTCGCGGTCGGCGGGCCGACCTACTGCTGCGGCATCCAGCATCACCAGCAGGGCGACACCGCCGCGGCCGGCGGCATGAGCCGGCGCACGCTCGAGCTGTTCGAGCGGTTCGAGCCGCGCGAGATCGTCATGTGGTGTCCGTCGTGCATCTATTTCTACGACGAGGTCCAGCAGATGCCGATGCCGGTCCCATTCCGGCAGGCGGCCGAGTTCCTCGTCGAGCAGGTGCCGCGGCTGACGTTCACGCGCGAGGTGCGCCGGCGGGTGGCCCTGCACAGCCACGTGCAGAACCCCGCGCGCCGCCGCGAAGGCGCGGCCGGCCGGCGGCTGCTGGAGGCGGTGCCCGGGCTGACGTTCATACCGATCGAGCCCCAGCCGCGCTTCGGCCGCATCTGCACCGTCAACGTCCAGCGCGAGGTCGGGCCCCAGACGTGGGACGACCTGGTACGCGACGAGCTCGCCCGCGCCCGCGCGAGCGGCGCCGACACCCTGGCCACCATCTATCACGGCTGTCAGCGCCTGCTGTGCGGCTTCCAGACGACCGCGTCGCTGTCCATCGAGCACTACCTGTCCGTCTTCGCGCGCGGTCTCGGCATCGAGTTCGAGGACACCTACAAGAAATGGATGCTGTCGGGCGACCCGGCGGCCATCATGGCCGACGCCACGCCCTGCATGGAGGCCAACGGCGTCGACGCGACCCGCGCGCGCGCGTTCGTCGAGCGCACGTTCGTGCCGCTCCGCCGGCTCGCTGCCGAAGACTCGACACCGTCCTAGGCCCGTGACAGACGCGCGCCCCGGCTCCGCCGGGGCGTGCCGAACATTTGGGGAGCTTGGGGGGCCCCTCGAGGCCCCCATGTACTTCATGACCGAGGCGCGCGCTTTCCAGCGGCCGACCACGATCGAGCGCCTGCTGAACCGGGCGATCGGGACGCTGGTCGGGCTCGGCCTCGGGCCGCGGCACATGCGGCTGCTCGAGGTGCGGGGACGCAAGAGCGGCAAGCGGCACGCGTTGCCCGTCGATCTGCTCATCGAGGGCGACCGGCTCTATCTCGTCGCCCCGCGCGGCGCCACCGAGTGGGTGCGCAACGTGGAGGCCAGCGGCGAGGTGACGCTGCGCCGGGGACGCCGGAGGGCCGTCTACCGCGCGCGCCCGGTCCCGGAGTCCGAGAAGCCGGCGATCCTCAAGGCGTACCTCGACCGATTTCGCCGCGAGGTCCAGCGCTATTTCCCGGTGCCGGCCGGATCGCCGGCCGAGGCCTTCGCGCCGCTGGCGTCGCGCTACCCGGTGTTCGAGCTGCTGCCCGCGCCGGCTCCGACCAGGACGAGGCCATGATCCACCAGCTGCGGATCTACGAGATCTTCGAGCGCAACAAGGCGGCGTTCCACGCGCGCTTCCGCGATCACGCCGCCCGCATCATGAAGAACTACGGCTTCCGCATCGTCGCCATGTGGGAGGCGACGAGCGAGCGGCGGACGGAGTTCGTCTATCTGCTCGCGTGGGCCGACGAGGCCGCCAAGAACGCGGCGTGGAGCGCGTTCATGGCCGATGCCGAGTGGAAGGACATCAAGCGGCTGACGAGCGCCGAGCACGGCGATCTCGTGGGCGCCATCGAGGACCGGCTGCTCGTCCCGACCGCGTATTCACCGCCGCTTTGCGGCTGATCGCCGGTATCACGCGGGCTCCAGGCGTCGATCGGCTATTCTGGTCCGGACGTGGTTCGACTCGTGGGAAGGAGGGTTCCCATGATCCACCACCTGGGCCGGGTCGCCCTCGTGTCCGTCCTCGCCGTCAGCGTCCTGGCCGGCGCCTCGCCGGCGTCGCCACAAGCCCCGAGCGATCCCGAGCAGATCCGGCGTGAGCTCGGCAAGCTCGCCTGGCAGCGCGGCCCGACCGACGCGCGCGTCGGCGCTGTGGCCACGCTGAAGGTCGCCGAGGGGCAGGCCTTCCTCGACGGCCCCAACACCCGCCGCTTTCTCGAGCTGAACCAGAACCCGCCGCGCGACGACCACTACACGCTGGCCGGCGGCCGGTGGTTCGCGGTCTTCCACTTCGAGAACAGCGGCTACGTGAAGGACGACGAAAAGCTCGACGCCGACGAGCTGCTGCGGACGCTGCAGGCCTCCGACGAGCCGAGCAACCAGGAGCGCAAGCGACTGGGCATGCCGGCCATGTACACGCTGGGCTGGCACGTGCCTCCGCACTACGACCCGACCACCAAGCAGCTCGAGTGGGGCATGCGGATCCGGACCGAGGACAACGAGACGATCGTGAACTACACCATCCGCCTCCTCGGCCGGCGGGGCGTCGTGAAGGCCACCCTCGTGTCCGACCCCGCGCGGCTCGATCGGGACATCGCCGATTTCAGGAACGCGCTCACGACCTACAGCTTCACCGGCGGGGAGCGCTACGCCGAGTTTCGCGCCGGCGATCGCGTCGCCGAGTACGGCCTCGCCGCGCTGGTGCTGGGCGGCGCCGCGGTGGTGGCGACGAAGAGCGGCTTCGGCAAGGCGATCGCGAAGTTCGTGGTGATCGGCGTGGCGGCGGCTGGCTCGGCGATCGCGGGATTCTTCCGCAGGCTGCGCCGGCGGTCCTGACCGCGCGGTGGCGGATCAGCCGCGCACCGCCGATTTTGCGATCTGGCTCGTCGCCCTCGCGCTGTACGCGTTCGACGCCGCCCGGCTGCTGTCGCCCCGTGAGCTGCTGCTCGTCGAGACCGGTGGCGGTCGCCTCGCGGCCGTCTTCAGCGCTTACCCGTTCACGCTGGGCGGACGCATCCTCGCCTTCGCTCCCCTGACCCGTCCCCACCGCGGCGTGTTCGTCGCCCCGTGGGGTCGGGCCTGGAGCGCCGAGCCGGTGCTTCGCGCCACGCTCGGATGGGTGGAGGCGCTCAGACGCACGCTGCTGCCGGCGCGGCTGCTGGCCGCCGCGGCCTTCGTCCTGCTGTTCGTCGTGGGGCCCGCGCTGACGCTCCTGCTCGGCAGCGACCCGGCCGTGCTGTGGACGGCGGCCCTGGTCTATCCCACCGCGGTCGCCGCGGTCGGCGTCCTGTGGTGGCGCCGTCGCGCGTTCGGGCTCACGGCGCGGCACGCGGCGCTGCTGAGCCTCGAGGTGCTCGTGTGCCCGGCGTTCCTGCCGAACCTGGTGCGCAAGATCACCACGGCGCGGCCGGTCGAGGCCGACGGCGCCCAGATCCTGCTGGCTACCGCCTCCGACGACGTCAAGGCGGAGTTCCTCGCGCGGCTGTCGAGCCGGGCCGAGGAGCTGATCAACGAGGCCGCCGGCGACGCGACGCGCCAGGCCGCGCTGCGCAACTACCTCGCGGCGGTGCGAGCCGCGCGATGATCCTGGCGCTGATCGCCGTCAACGTGATCGTCAGCCTGCTCGGCTTCCACGCCCTGCGCGAGGAGGGCGGCCGGCGCGCCGGGTCGTTCCTCTTCATCCCCAACCAGGTCGCGCGGGGCGAGAACGGTCGCGGGATGCTCCTGGCCCACTTCGCGCACGCCGGCTTCGGGCACCTGCTGCTCAACATGCTGGCGCTGTACTCGTTCGGCGTTCCCGTGCTGGCCGCGCTGGGTCCGCTGAAATTCCTGATCGTCTATGCCGTGGCCGGCCTCGGCTCCGACCTGGTGGTCTTCGCACTCCATCAGGACGATCCCGGCTACCGGTGCCTCGGCGCGAGCGGCAGCGTGTTCGGCATCGTGATGGCGGCCGTCGTGCTCGATCCGACGACGTCGATCTCGCTGATCTTCGTGCCGATCCCGATTCCCGGGCCCGTCTTCATGCTGGGCTACGGGATCATCGCGGTGTACCTGATCCGGAAGGGCCGGCGCGGGGGCGTCAGCCACGAGGGGCACCTCGGCGGCGCCCTCGTCGGGCTGGCGCTGACCGGGCTGCTGGCGCCGCGCGGGCTCAAGCCGCTGATCGAGTGGCTCGCGCAGTGGCGGTGACGCCCGCCGGCGCCGGGCTCAGCCGAGCACGGCCTCCAGCGGCGTCGTCTTCTCGCCGAGGGCGTGGGCGACGGCGGGATGCACCACGCGGCCGCGCCAGATGTTGACGCCCTTCCCCAGTGCCGCGTTGCCGCGCGCCGCGGCCGCGACACCGCGGCCGGCCAGCTCGAGCACGTAGGGCAGCGTCGCGTTCGTCAGCGCGAAGGTGGACGTCCGCGGCACCAGCGCCGGCATGTTGGCCACGCCATAGTGCACGACGCCGGAGACGACGTACGTCGGATCGAGCAGCGTCGTCGGATGGATCGTCTCCACGCTGCCGCCCTGGTCCACGGCGACGTCGACGATGACCGCGCCCTCCTTCATGCTCGCTACCATCTCCTTCGTGACGAGGACCGGGGCGCGGGCGCCGGCGACCAGCACGGCGCCGATGAGGAGATCGGCGCGGCGCAGCACCTGGTCGACGTTGAAGCTGTTCGACATGACCGTGATCACGCGGCCGTGGAAGAGGTCGTCGACGGCGCGCAGGCGGTCGAGGTTCACGTCGAGGATCGAGACGTCGGCGCCCAGGCCGAGCGCGATGCGGGCGGCGTTGACACCGACGGTGCCGGCGCCGAGGACGGCGACGTTGCCGGGGGGCACGCCGGGCACGCCGGCCAGCAGGATGCCGCGGCCGCCGTGGGCCTTGGCGAGATAGAAGGCGCCCTCCTGCACGGCCAGGCGCCCGGCCACCTCGCTCATCGGCGCCAGCAGCGGCAGACTGCCATCGGCGCGCTGGACGGTCTCGTAGGCGACGGCGATCACGTCGGCGGCCTGCAGGGCGCGGGCGAGGTCCGGCGCCGGGGCCAGGTGCAGGTAGGTGAAGAGCACCTGACCGGCGCGCAGGCGGCCGTACTCCTCGGGTAGCGGCTCCTTCACCTTGAGGACGAGGTCGGCCTTGCCCCAGACCTCGTCGACCGCGGCCAGTGTCGCGCCGACGCGCGTGTACTCGTCGTCGCGGATGCTGCTGCCGGCGCCGGCGCCATGCTCGACGACCACGCGGTGGCCAGCCTCGGCCAGCGCGCGAGCGCCCGGCGGCGTCAGCGCCACGCGCTGCTCGCCCGGCTTCACTTCGCGGGGGACACCGATGATCACGCACGCACCTCCCGGCTCTGCGCGTCCATGATCGCATGCCGGCGCGCCTGGTGTACGATCGCGGCATGCTGCTGTCGCCGTCGCTGGCCTTCGTGCTGACGTTCGCGCTGACTGGCGCGCCGGCCGGGCCGGCGACCGTGCAGCCGGCGCCGCCGACCGGCCTGGTGTTTCCCTACGAGGATGCGGGCGCCTGTCCGACCGACGGCTGTCGATATGGCCGCTGGGTCGCCGTCCGCTCGCTCACCGTCCACCGCACGCGCGAGGCCGGCGCCGCCGCGGTCTTCCGCGTCGGCGCCGGCGAGGCGGTCGACGCGGTGACCGGCGTGGTGGTGACGCTGCGGCCGGGCCGGGCGCGGGCGATCGCGCCCATCGAGGTCGAGGGCGTTCGCGTCGCGACGGGCGAGCACGTCTTGCTCCTTCACTCGGCCGGCAAGGGCGCCTACAAGGTGTCGGCGCGCGGCGCCGTCGTGGACACCGCGCTCGACGTCGCCGGCCGCGACCTCGCCGTGCTCAGCGAGCCCCGGACCGTGTGGTGGGTGCAGGTCCGCAACCGCCGCGGCGAGGTCGGCTGGACCAGCCAGCCCGAAGCGTTCGGCGGCTAGCTGTCGCGCCAGACTTCCTGCATGCGGCCCCAGTTGAAGATCGACTGGTGCGGCACCAGGTTCTTCACGTGCGGCCACACCGTGAAGTAGTCGAGACGCCAGCCGAGCACCGGACGAGCGGCGTCGTCCTCCAGCTTCCTCTGGATCGCCCCCACCAGCGCCATCCGTTTCTTCGGATCGAGCTCCTGTGATTGTGCGTCGATCATCTTCTGGATCTGCTCGCTGCAGTAGGCGCTGTAATTGCGCGGCGAGCCGCAGCCGTAGTTCTCGTAGAAGTTCGCGTCGGGATCGTCGGGGCCGAGGCCGGTGAGGTTGGCGCCGATCTGGTAGTCGCCGCGGGTGGCCATCGGATGCCACTGGGCGGTCTCGACCTGCTTCAGGGTGGCCTCGATGCCGACCTGCTTCAGCTCGTTGATCACGAACGAGGCCATGTCGACGTAGACGGCGATCGCCCGGGTGACGATCTCGACCCTGAGCGGATTCTGGGGCGAGATGCCGGCCTCGGCCATCAGCGCCCGGGCGCGCGCCTTCATGTCGGCCGCCTTGCCGTAGCCGGGGAGCGCGAGCAGGTCCTTCTCGAGCAGGCCCCACACGCCATACGGCGCCGGCGCCATGCCGGCGCCGAGGATCGCGCCGCCCTGGTGCACGCCCTGGATGAGCGCGCGCCGGTCGATGGCATAGCTGACCGCCAGCCGCACCTTCTGGTTGTCGAAGGGCGGCTTCTTGACGTTCATGATGATGTTGTCCGTCACGTTGGTGGCGGTGGTGGTGACCACGACCTTCGGCACCGCCGCCTTGATCTGCTCGGCGGCGGTCTTCGTCGTCTCGCCGGGCATGGCGATGTCCAGCTGCCCGGCCTGCAGGGCCGCGCTGCGGGTGCCGCGCTCCTTGATGACGATGTAGCGAAGCGCGTCGAGGTACGGGCGCCCCTTCACGAAGTAGTCGGGGTTCTTCACGTAGTCGATGTACTCGCCGTGACGCCACTCCTTGAGCTTGAAGGGGCCGGTCCCGACGCAGCCCGTGCGGTACTGGGCCGGCGGGACGTGGGCGGCGTAGATCGGCGAGTAGCCCGAGGCGAGCATGATCAGCAGCGAGGGCTGCGGTCGCCGGAGCCGGAAGACGACGGTGTAGGGATCGGGCGCCTCGATGGCGTCGACGTTGGCGTACCAGTCCTTGCGCGGATTCAGGCGCAGCTTGCCCTCGGCGCCGGGCGCTTCGCGGACCATGTCGAACGTGAACTTCACGTCGCGGGAGGTGAACGGCTTGCCGTCGTGCCAGCGGACGTCCTTGCGCAGCAGGAAGACCAGGTTGCGATAGTTGTCCTGCCACGACCACTTCTCGGCCAGCTCGCCGATGATGGTGTCGGCGCTCTCCTGACGCTTGAGCGGATCGAAGTACACGAGGTTGTTGAAGCACGGGCTCGACGGCCACACGGTGGCGATGGTCGCCGTCTCGTGGACGGCGAAGCCCTGCGGCGTGTCCTCGCGCGTCATGATGCTGAGGGCGCCGCCGGACCGGGGCGTCTGGCTCGTCGCCGGACCCGCCACGAGGGCGGACAGCAGCAGGGCCGAGGCGAGGACGACGAGGACGGACCGAGACGATCGACGCATGCGCGGCCTCCTTGTTGGGAGGCTCAGCGTAGCAGAGTCTCGGCGGCCTCCATCAGCGTCTCCGACAGCGTCGGGTGGGCGTGGATCGTGAGCGCGAGGTCCTCGGCCAGCAGCGCGGTCTCCACGGCCAGGGCGCCCTCGGCGATCAGCTCCCCGGCGCCGGGGCCCACGATGCCGACGCCGAGCACGCGCCCCGTCTCCGGATCGACGACGAGCTTGGTGAGTCCGTCGCTGCGGCCGAGCGTCGCCGCCCGCCCGGACGCCGCCCACTGGAACTTCGCGATCTTCACCGCGCGTCCCTCACGGGCCGCCTCGGTCTCGGTGAGGCCGCACCAGGCGACCTCCGGATCGGTGAACACGACGGCCGGCACCACGACGTTGTCGAACGCGGCCGGCCGGCCGGCGATCGCCTCGGCGACGACCTTGCCCTGGCGCATCGCCCGGTGGGCCAGCATCGGCTCCCCGGTGATGTCGCCCACCGCCCACACGTGCGGGTCGGCGGTACGTCCGCGCGCGTCCACCTCCACGAAGCCACGCTCGGTGACGCGCGCGCGCGTGGCCTCGAGACCGAGCTCGCGCGTCTGCGGCCGGCGGCCGACGGCGACGAGGACGCGGTCGAACGTCTCCGGCCCGCCGTCGCCGAGCCGCGCCTCGACCCCACCGCCGGTGTCCCGCAGCGCGCTCACGCGCGTGCCGAGGCGGATCGCCTTGAACATGCGCTCGCAGCGTCGGGCCAGGTGCTGCACGAGATCGCGGTCGGCGCCGGTCAGCAACCCGTCGAGCATCTCCACCACCGTCACCTCGCTCCCGAGCGCCGCGTAGACCTGCCCGAGCTCGAGGCCGATGTAGCCGCCGCCGATGACGAGGAGGCTGCCGGGGACGTCCGGGACCTCGAGGGCCGCCGTGGAGTCCATCACGCGCTCGCTCACGATCTCGACGCCAGGCAGCCCGGCCGGCGCCGAGCCGGTGGCGAGGATCGCGTGCTTGAAGCGGATCTTCTGCGGCTCGTCGCCGGTGATGCGCAGGCTGCGCGCGTCTTCGAAGGCGGCCCGGCCGCCGATCACCTCGACGTTCTTGCCGCGGGCGACGCCGGCCAGGCCGCGGGCCAGCTTGCCGACCACGCGCTCGCTCTTCCACTTGCGCAGCGGATCGAGCGAGATCCGCGGCTCGCCGAAGTCCACGCCGAACTCCCTGGCGCGCTCGGCCTCGCTCAGCACCGCGGCGACGTGCAGGAGCGCCTTGGACGGGATGCAGCCCTCGAAGAGGCAGGCGCCCCCCAGACGCTTGTCGAGATCGACGACGACCGTCTCCAGGCCCAGCTCGGCGCAGCGAAACGCCGCCGAGTAGCCGCCCGGCCCGCCGCCGACGACGGCCACGTCGACCTCGCGCACGAGATCGCCCATCACCATGCCGTCACCGGCGCGCGCTCAGCAGCCGCACGGACGTCGGTGATGGGCGCCATCGCCGCCGGCCGCCTCAGAGGCCCAGCAGCAGCGAGTCGGGCTGCTCGAGGCGGCGGATGATGCTGGAGGCGAAGCGGGCGCCGTCGGCGCCGTCGGCCACGCGGTGGTCGAAGGTCAGCGACAGCGGCAGTAGCAGGCGCGGAACGATGCGGCCCTCGCGCACGACGGCCTCCTCGCGCGCGCGGGCGACGCCGAGGATCGCGACCTCCGGGTAGTTGATGATCGGGATGGCGCCGGTGCCTCCCAGCGCGCCGATGTTGGTGATCGTGAACGTCCCCCCGCGCAGATCGTCGAGCGTGGCCTTGCCGTCGCGCACCCGCGGGGCCAGCGCGGCCAGCTCGCGGGCCAGCTCGAGGATCGTCTTCTTGTCGACGTCGCGCATGACGGGGACGATCAGGCCGCGCTCGGTGGCGACCGCCACGCCGAGGTGCACGTAGCGCTTGAGGATCAGCTCGCCGGCGGCCGGATCGAGGCTGGCGTTGAAGTCCGGGTGGTCGAGGAGCGCGAGCGCGGCCGCCTTCAGGAGGAAGGCGGTCAGGGTGAGTGTGACGCCGCGGCCGCGGCCGCTCTCGAGATTGCGGCGGATGACCGCGTCGAGATCGGTGATGTCGGCGCGGTCGAAGTGCGTCACGTGCGGGATCAGCGTCGCCGACAGCGTCATGCGCTCGGCGATCGTGCGGCGCAGGTGCGACAGCGGCTGGCGCTCGACCGGCCCCCACTGCTCGAACTTCGGCAGCGGCGGCGGCTCGACGCCGACGCGCGCGAGGGGCTTGGCGACCGCCGGCGCGGCCGGGCGGGCTGACGTCGGCGCCGGCTCGGTCGAGGGCGTGGCCGGCGCCGGGCCGGCGGCGGCGCGCACGTCGTCGTCGGTGACGCGCCCGCCGGGGCCGCTGCCGCGCACCGCGTTCAGGTCGACACCGAGCTCGCGCGCCAGCCGTCGCGTCGACGGCGTGGCCGGCACCGGGCCTTCCCGCCGCGCGGGCGCCTCGGCAGCCGGCGCCTGCTTGGCGCGCCCGTCGGCGATCACGGTCTTCGGCTCCGGCGCCGGCGTCCGGGTGGGATCGAGCGTGTCGGCCGCCTGCTTGCCGCCCGGCGCGCCGGCGTCGCCGAACTCGACCAGCACCTGGCCGACCTTCACCGTCTGCCCGGGTTGAACGTGAATGCGCTCGACGCGGCCGGCCATCGGCGACGGGATCTCGACGGTCGCCTTGTCCGTCTCCACCTCGAGCAGCGGCGCGTCCTCGCGCACGACGTCGCCCTCGCGCACGAGCACCTGTCGGATCTCGGCCTCGGTCAGCCCCTCGCCGAGGTCGGGCAACACGAAAGCACGCGCCATGGCGACTTCATTGTACGCGTCGGGTGACAGAGGGGTGTCACGGCTTCGCCGGGACGGTCCGAACGCTGGGGGGATGGGGGCCAAGTCGGGGCCCCCATGGCAGTTGTCCGCGTCGGGGGACAGAGGAGCGGCACGGCTTCGCCGGGACGGTCCGAACGTTGGGGGGATGGGGGCCAAGTCGGGGCCCCCATGTCAGTTGTCCGCGTCGGGGGACAGAGGAGCGGCACGGCTTCGCCGGGACGGTCCGAACGTTGGGGAGATGGGGGCCATGTCGGGGCCCCCATGTCAGTCAAAACGCCAGCGTGTCGCGGGCGATGGCGAGGACGCGGGCGACGTCGGGGACGTTGCCCTTCTCGCGCGCGAAGCCGGGGAACGGCACGTCCCACGACGTCACGCGGGCGATCGGCGCCTCCAGCGAGAGGAACGCGCCGTCCATGATCGAGGCGGCGATCTCGGCGCCGGGCCCGAAGCTGCGGGGCGCCTCGTGGACGATCACTGCGCGGCCCGTCTTCTGCACGGAGGCGACGAGCGTCTCGCGGTCGAGCGGGGCGATCGTGAGCAGGTCGATCACCTCCGCCTCGACACCGTCCTCCTCGGCCAGCGTGTCGGCGGCCTCGCGGGCCACCCGCAGCATCGCGCCGTAGGCGACCAGGGTCAGGTCCCGGCCCTCGCGCGCGACCTGGGCGCGGCCGATCGGCAGCGTCTCGATCTCGTCGGGGACGTCCTCCTTGGCGGCGTGGTAGAGGCCCTTGTGCTCGAAGAACACGACCGGATCGGGATCGCGGATGGCGGCGACCAGCAGCGCCCGGGCGTTGCGCGGCCCCGAGGGGATCACCATCTTGAGCCCGGGCACGTGCGCGTAGAACTGCTCCTCGGACTCCGAGTGGTGCTCGAGCGCGCGCACGCCGCCGCCGTAGGGCATCCGGATCACCATCGGCACGTGGAAGCGCCCCTGCGAGCGCATGCGGTAGCGCGCGCAGTGGTTCTCGATCTGGTGGAAGCACTGGAAGGCGAAGCCGGAGAACTGGATCTCGCAGATCGGCTTGAGCCCGTAGAGCGCCATGCCCACGCCGGTCCCGATGATGGCGGCCTCGGCCAGCGGGCTGTCGATCACGCGCTTGGAGCCGAACTTCCGGTGCAGGTCCTCGGTCACGCGGAAGACGCCGCCGTCGACGCCCACGTCCTCGCCCATCACCAGCACGTCCTCGTCGCGCTCCATCTCCTGGAGCAGCGCGAGGTTCAGGGCCTTGACCATGTTCAGCTTGGCCACGTCAGCGTCTCGTCGCGCGCTGGCCGCGCATCGGGGGCGACGTCTCACGCGGAGCCGCCGTCGTCCCGCCGCCGTTCTCGCCCTCGCGCAGCCAGCCGGCGGCCTGCTCGCGCTGGGCCTTGAGGTGCGGCGGCAGCTCGGCGTAGACGTGCTCGAACATCGTCAGCGGCTCGGCGGCGCCCGTCGCCTCGAAGCGCTGGATGGCGGCGGCGATCTCGGCGTCGACCGCCTCTTCCAGCCCGTCCTCGAGCAGCCGCTTCTTCTTGAGGTAGGCGGTGAAGCGCGTGAGGGGATCCTTGCGCTCCCACTCGGCGACTTCCTCGGTGGAGCGGTACTTCGTCGGATCGTCGGCCGTGGTGTGGACGCCGAGGCGATAGGTGACGCACTCGATCAGCGTGGGCCCGTTGCCCTCGCGCGCGCGGGCCACCGCCTCCCGGCTGGCCGCGTAGACCGCGAGGACGTCGTTGCCATCGACCTGCAGCCCGGGCACGCCGTAGGCGAGCGCCTTCTGGGCGATCGTGCGCGAGTGCGTCTGCTTCTTGAGCGGGACCGAGATCGCCCACTGGTTGTTCTGGATCAGGAACACGACCGGCACGCTCCAGACGCCGGCGAAGTTGAGCGCCTCGTGGAAGTCGCCCTCGGAGGTCGCGCCGTCGCCACAGTAGGCCATGACCACGACGTCGTCGCCGCGGTACTGCGCGGCATAGGCGAGGCCGACGGCGTGCGGCAGCTGGGTGGCGACGGGAATGGTGATCGGCAGGTCGTTCTGGCCCTCGTCCGGCTGGCCGCCCTCGAGATAGCCGGCGAAGAACTTCAGGAGCTTCTCGATCGGCCAGCCGCGCGACAGCATGGACGCCGTCTCGCGGAACGACGGCACCATCCAGTCGCTCCGGCGCAGCGTGAGCACGGAGCCGATCTGCGAGGCCTCCTGGCCCTTGATGGGCGCGAAGGTGCCGATGCGGCCCTGGCGCTGCAGCCGGATCATGCGCTCGTCCAGGCGCCGCCCGAGCAGCATGCCGCGATACATCCGCTTCAGATCGGCCGGGGCGATCTCCGGCTCCAGGGACGAATCGAGGTTGCCGTCGCTGTCGAGGATCGACAGGTGTGGCGCTCCTCTGAACCCCAGCGCTCGGAGCGCGCCGGCGGCGCCGTGGCGCTCCTCTGAACCCCAGCGCTCGGAGCGCGCCGGCGGCGCCGTGGCGCTCCTCTGAACCCCAGCGCTCGGAGCGCGCCGGCGGCGCCGTGGCGCTCCTCTGAACCCCCAGCGTTCGGAGCGCGCCGGCGGCGCGGTGGCGCTTCGCTACTAGAATCTCAGCGCGAGGCCGCCGAGGAAGGAGCGCGGGGTGCCGGGCGTGTAGTGGATGTCGGCGATGCCGCCGGCGGGCTCGCCGGGCAGCCGGGACGTGAAGAAGAACTGCGCTTCACGCCAGTCGACGTTGGTGACGTTCTCGACGCTGAGGAATGCTTCGAGGTTCCGGTAGCGATAGCGGCCCGTCCAGCCGAAGAGCGTGTAGCCGCGCGCGGTCTGCGTCCGATCAGGGTCGGCCGGACGATCGCCCAGGTAGCGCATCTCGAGGCTCGTGGAGAGCCCCCAGGGCAGACGCGCGGTGAGGTCCCAGCGCGCCGTCCAGACCGGCGCCAGCGGCACGGCCTGATGCGTCTGCGTGAGCTCGGCGTGGGTCGTGTAGGTGAAGTCGCCGGTGAACGTGAGCCAGTCGAGCGGCCGGACCTTCACGCCCGCCTCGAGCCCTTCGCGATGCGAGGGGCCGCGCGCCTGGGTGGTCCCGGCGTCGCCCGCGAAGACCAGCTCGCTGGCGAGGTCCAGGAACCAGTACGTCGCGAAGATCTCGGTGCGCGGCAGCACGCGGCTGCGGAAGCCGGCCTCGTAGCCGGTGGCCGTGGGCAAGGCTTCGAGCTTCGGGTTGGCCAGCACGGCGCGCGCGTCGTTGCTGTGGAAGCCGGTGCCGAAGTTGCCGAAGAGCTCGGTGGCGGCCCAGGGGCCGAGGACGAGGTTCGCCTTGACGTTCGGGCGCGCGCGCGCGACGTGGCCGTCGAGGTTGGCCCCCGTCGTGTTCACGTGCTGCGAGCCGTCGTAGGTGAAGATGTCGCCGCGGGCGCCGGCGACGAGCCGGATCTTGTCGGCCGGCGCCAGATCGAACTTCACGAACGGCGACCACGACTGCTCGACCAGGCTGACGTCCTGGCTCCGGCCGGTCTGATGGCGCTGCGTCGCGCTGGCCAGCACCACGTGCGGCGTGTCGATCCGGTACTGCAGGCCGGCGGTCGAGGTCAGGTCGGCGCCGAGCGGGGTGCTCTTGAGCTCGTACTGCGTGTCGGCGCCGGCGACGAATCGCCGATCGCGCTGGTTGATCATGTCGCCGTGCGCGGGGTCGTTCAGGAAGAACGTGAAGTCGTTGAAGAGGCTCAGCGCGTAGTAGCTCCCGTAGGCGTGGGCGGTCAGCGTGTGGCCCGCCGCCACCTTCCAGCGATAGTCGAGGTTGAGGTTCGTCCGCTGGGTGACGCCGCCCTCGTTGGGATCGATGGCGCCGAAGCGATCCACGAGGCCCAGCCGCACGGCTCGCTCGGGGAGCTGCCCCGAGCCATGCCACTCCGCGCGATAGTGCGAGGCCCACACCGACAGCGTCGAGTCCGCGTCGAGACTCGCGGTGGCCTTGGCGAAGGCGTTGAGCCGCAGGTAGCCGTTCGGATGGTCGAATGGCCCGTCGCTGCGATAGACCTCGACGGCGACCAGCGTCTTGACGACGTCGCGCGTCGGCGAGAGCAGCGCGAGATACCGCTCGGTGTTGAAGCTGCCGCCAGCGATCGAGAGCGTGTTCTCCTCCACGACGTCGCGCGTCACGAACTGGACGACGGCGGCGGTGGCGAAATCGCCGTACTCGGGAAAGTACGGGCCCTTCAGGACATCGACGAGCTTGACGGTCTCCGGGAGGAGGAAGTGCAGGTCCGCATAGCCCTGGCCGTGGGCGTGGCTGCGGAGGTTCACCGGTAGCCCGTCGACGAAGATCGCCAGGTCCGTTCCATGGTCGGCGTCGAAGCCGCGGATGAGGTACTGCTCGGCCTTGCCGCCCCCCTGGTGCTGGTTGATGATCAGCCCCGGCACCAGGCGAAGGACGTCGGCGGGCCGCCCCTGCGGACGCAGCTCGAAGTCCTTGTCGGGGATCAGCTGCTCGGACGACGAGGCGATCGGTGGCGGCGCCGTCACGACGACCGGGGGCAGCGTCTCCTGGAGGGGAGCGGACGGCGTGGGCGCCGCCGGCGGCGGCTCCTGCGCCGACGCCGTGGCGGCGAGGGCGATGAGCGCGGTCGTCAGCGCGAGCCGCCGCCCACGGCGGAGCATCGGCGTCTCGGGGCTAGACCTCGGCCGCCAGCTCCTCGATGCTGGCCGCGACGATGTCGACGAGCTGGTCGACCTCCTCGCGCGTGATGCAGAGCGGCGGTGCCAGACGCACGACCTGGCCGCGCGCGTAGACGATCGCGCCGCGGTCCCACGCCTTGCGGTCGAGCTTCGCCACCTCCTCGGGGTCGAGCGGACCGGAGCCGTCCGGCGCCACGAGCTCGGCGCAGACCATGAGCCCGCGGCCACGCACCTCGCCGATGAGACGGTTCTTGCCGACGGCGCGCTGCAGCCCATCGAGCAGACGGGCGCCCATCGCCTCGGCGTTGGCCACCAGGTTGTCCTTCTCCATGATCTTGAGATTGGCGAGCCCGGCCGCGCAGGCCACCGGGTGGGCCGCGTAGGTGTTGGGGTGGACGTTCTCCTGGGTGGCGTCGTCGGGGAACGCGTCGGCGAGCTTGCGCCGGGCGATCGCGGCCGACAGCGGGATGTAGCCGGAGGTGATGCCCTTGGCCACCGACATGATGTCGGGCACGACACCGTCGTGCTCGACCGCGAACCAGCGACCGGTCCGGCCGAAGCCGGTGATGACCTCGTCGGCGATCAGCAGGACCTCGAGGTCGTCACAGATCTTCCGGACCGCCTTCAGCCAGCCGATGGGCGGCATGACGAAGCCGCCCGACGAGATCACCGGCTCCATGATCACCGCCGAGACCGTGTCCGGCCCCTCGCGCTCGATCGCCTGCCGTAGCTCGCCGGCGCGGCGCTCCACCAGCTCGGCGTCGGTGCCGCGGCCGCGATCGCGGAACGGATACGGCGGCTTGACCTTGGCGAAGCCCGACGGCTGAAGGTCGGCGTAGGCGGCCGTCATGTGGGGCAGCCCGCAGATGGCGAACGTGCCCATCGTGGCGCCGTGATAACCACCCTCGAGCGAGATGACCTTGTGCTTGTTGGCCTTGCCCCGGGCGAGCCAGTAGTGCCGCGCCATCTGCATGGCGCGCTCGTTGGCCTCCGATCCGCTGACCGCGAACATCGTGTACTCGAGGTCGCCGGGCGTCAGGGTGGCCAGCTTGGCGGCCAGCTCGGCGGCCGGCCGATTCGAGAACTGCCGCGTGGTCGGGTAATAGGCGAGCCGGACGGTCTGCTCGCCGATCGCCTCGGCGATCTCCCGCCGCCCGTGGCCGACGTTGACGACGGCCAAGCCGGCGAAGCCGTCCAGCAACTTCTTGCCCGCTTCCGTCCATACCCACACGCCCTCGGCGCGATCGATGACGAGCGCCTCGTCGGCCAGCCAGGGGTGGTCCTGCGTCTTGTGCGTCCACAGATGCCTGATCGCGTCGGGGCTGGTAGTCATGCCGGTACTGTACTCGATCACGTGAATCGATGCCCGGCCGGCGTCACGCGCGCTCCGCGCGGACGCTCACGAGGCGCTCGTCGAGATAGCGCGTCAGCGTCGAGGCGCGGGCGTCCGGATCCGCCAGCGCCACGTAACCGTCCGGGCGCACGAGATACACGGCGTCGCGCCTCAGCCCCGTTCGCCGGATCGCGGACTGCCACGGGAACACGTGCAGGGCCAGGCGGCGCTGGCGACACGCCGCCCCGATCTCCGGCGTCGCCTGGCCGTAGACGTGGACCTGCCACGTCAGCGAGCTCAGCGGCGCGAAGTTGTCGGCGGCTTCCACCCACGGCAGCCGGTCGCCACCGTGCACCCGCCCGGCCCGGCCCACGCTCAGGGGACTGTCGCGATAGCTCAGGCCCGTTTGCGAGATCGTCCGGAACATCAGCCAGCGCGCCGCCCTTGCCCGGAACACGAGAGGCACGAGCACCGGCACGACCTTCGTCCGCACGTAGCGCGCGATCGGGCCCCGGCTCGTGACGAGGGTGAAGGCCCGGTCCGTGGTCGCGACCAGGCGCCGGGCGAAGGCGATGCGCTCGGGCTCGTAGCTGTCGAGCAGGGACCCCGCCGCGCGCCCGTGGAGCACGGCGGCGAGCTTCCAGGCGAGGTTGACCGCGTCCCCGATCCCGGTGTTCATGCCCTGGCCGCCCACCGGACTGTGGATGTGGGCGGCATCCCCCAGCAGGAACACGCGGCCCTTCCGGAAACGATCGGCGACCCGGTGATGGACGTGGTAGGTCGAGAACCAGTTCACCCGCTCGACCGCGATGCCGATGCGGGCGATGACGTCCTGGCCGACGTCGTCCCAGCTCAGCCCCTCGCGCCGGCGCTCGGCCTCGTCACGGACGATGCCGATGAGCCGGGCGCGCCGCTCACCCTTCAGCGGGAAGACCAGCAGGAACTCCGCCTCGTCCAGCGTGCCGTGCAGCTGCCCGTCCATGGCCGGTGCGCGCGCCTCGACGTCGGCGACGTAGAACAGGTGCTCGTAGGTGCCGCCCGGGAAGCCCACGGCGAGCCCGTCGCGCACCGTCGAGGACGCGCCGTCGCAGCCGGCGAGGTATGCCGCCTCGAAGGCCTCGGTGCCGTCGGCGCTTCGCAGCCGCGCGCGCACGCCATCGCCGCCGGCCTCGAAGCCGAGGAGCTCCACGCGGCGCTCGACGGTCACGCCGGCCTGCCGCAGCCGCTCGATCAGCAGGCGCTCGTGCTCGTCCTGCGGGAAGATGACCGCGTAGGGGAACGGGCTGAGCCCGACGCCGCCGTCGCCGAAGATCGCGCGGGCGACCCGGGCCGCGCCGACCCAGAAGTTCACCGCGACGACGCGGACGCCGCGATCGATCACGGTCGAGGCCAGGCCGAGCGGCTGGTAGAGCTCGAGCGTCCGCGCCTGCACCGCGAGCGCGCGCGACGTGGTGCCGGGCTCCGCCGTCTTGTCGACGATGCGAACGCGGACGCCCAGCCGCGTGAGCCAGAGGGCGAGGACGAGCCCCGTCGGCCCCGCTCCGACGATGAGGACCGGGCGCTCGCCCGCTAGGGAAATCGGATCACCTCGTGCTCGGCAGGGCTCTCGGGTCCACCGCGTACTGTATCATCGCGCCCATGTTCATCGTCGGCATCGACGTCGGCGGCACGTTCACCGACCTCACCGCCGTCGACGAGGGCACCGGCCGCGTGGTGGTGACGAAGGTGCCGTCGCGGCCGCACCACGAGGCGGACGCGGTCCTCACCGGCCTCGCCGCGCTCGGCATCGCCCCCCGCGACGTGCGGCGCCTCGTCCACGGCACCACCGTCGGAACGAACGCCGTCCTCGAGCGGCGCGGCGCACGGGTCGCGATCCTGACGACGGCGGGATTTCGCGATCTCATCGAGATCGGGCGCACCAAGCGCAATATCCCGGCGCTGTTCGTGCCGACGTTCGTGCGGCCCAAGCCGGTGGTCGAGCGCAAGCACCGCTTCGAGGTCGTGGAGCGCCTCGCCGCCGACGGCTCGGTGCTGGTGCCGCTCGACGTCGCCAGCGTCGAGCGCGCGCTCGACGCCGCCGTCGGCGCGGGCGCCGAGGCGATCGCCGTGTGCCTGCTGCACGCCTATCTCGACCCGCAGCACGAGCACGCGATCGCGGACGCCGCCAAGGGCCGCTGCCCGGGCGTGCCGGTGTCGTGCTCGGCGGACGTCGTCGCCGAGTACCGGGAGTTCGAGCGCTTCTCGACGACGGTGCTGAACGCCTACCTGCAGCCGCTGATGGACGGCTACCTCGCCGGGCTCGAGGAGCGGCTGCGGGCGACCGGCTACGCGCACGGCGTGCTGACCGTCGCCTCCAGCGGCGGCATGATGACCACCGAGACGGCGCGCCGGCTGCCGATCAAGACGATCTTCTCCGGCCCGGCCGGCGGCGTCAGCCAGGCGTGCCACGTGGGGGGCGCCTGCGGCGTCGGCGACCTCATCACCTACGACATGGGCGGGACCTCCACCGACGTCTGCCTCGTGCGCGGGCTCACGCCGCTGGCGACCTCCGAGGGCAGCGTCGGCGCCTTTCCGGTGAAGGTGCCGCAGATCGACATGCACACGGTCGGCGCCGGCGGCGGCTCGATCGCCTGGCTCGACGTGGACGGCAGCCTGCAGGTGGGACCGCGGAGCGCCGGCGCCGCGCCGGGCCCGGCCGCCTACGGTCAGGGCGGGACCGAGCCCACGGTCACCGACGCCAACGTCGTCCTCGGCCGCATCGGCAGCACGCGTCGGCTGGGCGGCAGCATCGCCCTGGACGCGGCGCGCGCGCGACGGGCGGTCACCGACCTCGCCGCGCGCCTGGGCGGCGTGCTCGGCGTGGAAGCGCTGGCCGAGGGCATCGTGCGCATCGCGGTGGCGCGCATGACCTCGGCCATCCGCGAGATCTCGATCCAGCGCGGCCACGACCCGCGCGACTTCACGCTGGTCGCGTTCGGAGGCGCCGGGCCGATGCACGCGCTGGCGCTGGCCGAGGAGATCGGCATTCCGCGCGTGCTCGTGCCGCGCCATCCCGGCAATTTCTCGGCCCTCGGTCTGCTCGCCTCCGACGTCAAGCACGACGACGTGCGCACGCGCGTGGGTCCGCTGCGCGAGCGCTGGGCCGCGCTGGAGGCGATCTTCGCCGACATGGAGGCCGCGGCCCGTCGGCAGCTCGCGCTGGAGGGCTTCGGCGTCCAGGCGCAGCGCATGCGGCGCTCCCTCGACCTCCGCTACCAGGGGCAGGCCTTCGAGCTGAACCTCGAGCTCGACGGCGCGCCGCTGGCCACGGTGGAGACGGCGTTTCATCGGCATCACGAGACGACGTACGGCCATGCGAATCCCGACGCCACCATCGAGCTGGTCAACGCGCGGCTCACCGCCCACGGCGTCGTCCCCAAGCCCGCGGCCGAGCGGCATCCGAGCGCGTCGCCGGCGCTGGACGACGCCCTGATCGAGCGCCGTCCCGTGTGGTTCGGCGGCGCCCCGCACGACTGTCCGGTGTGGGAGCGCGAGCGGCTGCCTGAGCGCGCCATGCTCGCCGGGCCGGCCATCGTCGAGGAATTCGGCGCGACGACCGTGGTGCTGCCCGGCTGGACCGGCGTCGTCGACGCGCACGGCAACCTCAGGCTGGAGCGATGATCGACCCGATCACGCTCGAGGTCATCCGGGAGGCGTTCGTCTCCACCGTGCGCGAGATGCGGGTGACGCTGGTGCGCACCGCCTACTCCTCGATCCTCTACGAAGGCGAGGACTTCTCCTGCGTGCTCATGGACGGCGACGCGCAGATCGTGGCCATGTCCAAGGGCCAGGACCACCCGCTGCACATCGTGCCAATCGGCTGGTCGATGAAGGCGGTGCGCGAGCGGTTCGGCGACGACATCCATCCCGGCGACGTGTTCCTGCACAACGATCCCTACACCGGCGGCACCCACCTGAACGACGTGGCGATGCTCATGCCGCTGTTCGTCGACGGCCGCCTGTTCGTGTTCCCGGTGGTGCGCGCGCACTGGGGCGACGTGGGCGGCATGAGCCCCGGCAGCCTCTCCGGCGGCGCGACCGAGATCTATCAAGAAGGCGTCCGGATTCCACCGATTCGAATCATGGAGCGGGGACGCTCGAACGAGGCGGTGTTGGAGGTGCTCTTCGCCAACATGCGCGGCCCGCGCGAGCGCCGCGGCGATTTCCGAGCGATGATCGGCACCTGCCGCAAGGCGGCCGAGCGCGTGGAGGCGCTGGCCGCCCGCTACGGCGCCGCGACCGTGCGGGCCGCCGTCGCGGAGCTGATGGACCGCGCGGAGGCCCGGATGCGCCGCGCGATCCGGGCCCTGCCGGACGGCGAGTACCGCTACGAGGCGCACCTCGAGTCGGGTCGCGAGCGGCTGGAGCCGCTGACCGTGCGGGCCCGAGTGGTCGTCGCCGGCGACACGATCACCGTCGACCTGGCCGGGACCTCGCCGCAGACGGCGGCGCCGACGAACGTGGGGCCGGCCATGGCGCCGACCGGCGCCTTCACGATCGTCAAGTCGTTCCTCGATCCCGGCAGCGACGTCAATTCCGGCGCCTTCCGCCCGCTGACCGTGCTGACGCCGTCCGGCACGATCGTCAACGCCGATCCGCCGGCGCCGTGCGGCGGCATGGTGGAGGTGAAGTACTGCGTGGAATCCGCGGTCATGGGCGCGCTGGCCCCGGCGCTCGACGGCCGCGTGGCCGGCGACCTCAAGGGCGGCGGCAACCACTGCTACGTCGGCGGCCCGCATCCGCGCACCGGCGAGACGTTCATCTTCTACGAGTACCCGGCCGGCGGCACCGGCGGCTTCGACGGCGGCGACGGCAGCAACACGGTGCGCGCGTGGACCGAGAGCGACATGACGACCCTGCAGCCGATCGAGGCGATCGAGCAGCTCTACCCGGTGCGCGTCGAGCGCACGTCGCTCCGGGAGGACTCCGGCGGTGCCGGCCGCTGGCGCGGCGGGCTCGGCCTCACGCGCGCCGTCCGCATCCTGGCGCCGGCCACGCGCCTGTCGGTGCTGGCCGAGAAGACCGTGCTGCCGCCGTTCGGCGTGTGCGGCGGCGGCGCCGGCGCGACGAATCGCTTCTGGATCCTGCGCGGCGTCCGGCCCGTGCAGCCCTCGCCGCTGCCCGGCAAGGTCAGCGCGTTTCCGATCGAGCCCGACGACGTGCTGATGATGGAGAGCTCGGGCGGCGGCGGCTTCGGCGATCCGCTCGACCGCGATCCCACGCTCGTCGCCGCCGACGTGGCCGAGGGCTACGTGACCGCGGCCGCCGCCGAGGCCGCCTACGGCGTGGTGCTGCGCGGTGGCGGGCCGGATCCCGACGCCACGCGCCCCCTGCGCGAGGCGCTCCGCCGCCGGCGGTCGCGCGTGAGGCTGACCGCCGCCCCGGACCTCGACGGCCCGCGCGGCCGCGCGATCCGCCTCGACGCCGCCACCGCCAGCGCGCTCGGCGTCGGCGCCGGCGCCGTGGTGGAGCTGGTGAACCCGCGCGGCGCGCCGCTGCGGGCGTGGGTCACGGACGTGATGACCGGCGAGGACCGCCGGGCGGAGATCGCTCCCGTCGCGCTCGGCATGTTGGGGGTCGCCGCCGGCGCCGAGGTCGACGTGCGCGCCGTCCACTCCGGCGTGCTCTGAGCCTCCCGATGACCGTGGACGCTCGCGCGACGGCGGTGACGGTGCGCTTCGTCGGCTCCGGCGACTCGTTCGGCAGCGGGGGACGGTTCCAGACCTGCATCGTCGTCGATGGGCCGCGCACCCGGTTCGCCATCGACTTCGGCGCTTCGTCGCTGATCGCGCTCGCCCAGCAGGGCATCGACCCCAACTCGATCGACGCCGTCGTCCTCACGCACCTGCACGGCGACCACTGCGCCGGCGTGCCGTTCCTGTTGATCGACGCGATGCTGGCCAGCAAGCGCTCGCGCCCGCTGACGATCGCCGGTCCGCGCGACCTGCCGCGGCGGATGGCCGACATCCGCGAGGCGCTGTTCCCCGGCTCCCACGTGATGACGCCGGGATTCGGGCTGCAGTGGATCGAGCTCGAGCCCGGCCGGGCCCACGAGATCCTCGATCTGGTGGTGACGGCCCGGCCCGCGCGTCACACGCCGGAGACGAATCCCACCGCCGTGCGCGTGGAGGTCGCCGGCAAGGTCATCGCGTACACCGGCGACACCGAGTGGACCGACGACGTGGCGCAGGTCGCCCGCGGCGCCGACCTCTTCATCGCGGAGTGCTACTTCTACGAGAAGCCCGTCAAGTGGCACCTGAACTATCCGGAAATCACGGCGCACGCCGAGGAGGTCGGTGCGAAGCGCCTGATCCTGACCCACATGAGCCGGGAGATGCTCGCTCACGCCGGCCGCGTGCCGGAGGAGTGCGCGCGCGACGGGCTGGTGGTCGTGCTGTAGCCGGGCCGGCGCGAGGTCGGGAGCTACTTGCGGCCGGCCTGGGCCTTCCTGGGCGCCGCGGCCGGCTTGGCCTTGGCGGCGGGGGCGGCGCCGGCGCGGGCGGGCGGCTTCTTGGCGGCGGCGTCGTCGGCGGAGAGCCCGCGCTTGGCCAGGCTCTCCTTGAGCGCGTCCATGAGGTCGATCACCTGCGCGCGCGGCGCGGCCGGCTCGGCCAGCGTGATCTCCTGG
>VBPC01000124.1 GCA_005887895.1 Candidatus Rokuibacteriota bacterium | reverse complement strand
TCCTTGGCGAAGGACACCACCAGGATGCTGTTGGCCGTCGCCACGCCGACGGACATGATGGCGCCCATCAGGGCCGGGACGCTGAGCGTGGTCTGCGTGAAGAACAGCATGAGCACGATCCCGGCCAGCGCGGCCGGCAGCGCGGTGACGATGATGAAGGGATCGAGCCAGGACTGGAAGTTCACCACGATCAGCAGGTAGACGAGCACGATGGCGAAGGCGAGGCCAGCCAGGAGCCCGATGTAGGACGTCCGCATGGTCCGCAGCTGCCCGCGCACCGTGAGGAAGCTGCCCCGGGGTAGCTGGGCCCGGTGCGCATCCACGATCCGGGTGATGTCGCGGCCGACGGCGCCGAGGTCGCGGTCCTGCACGGCGCCGTAGATGTCGACGACCCGGCGGATGTTGTAGTGGGAGAGCACGGCCATCTCACTCCCGCGGTGGATGGCGGCCACGTTGGCCAGGATGCCGGGCCGCGTCGTGGTGGGCGCGCTGATCGGAATGTTCTCCAGGTCGTGGAGCGACTGGATCCGGTACTGCGGCGTCTGGGTCGCCAGGTTGTAGGCCACGCCGTTCTGCCGGTTCAGGAAGAACGTCGGTGTCGTCTGGGCGCTGCCGCTGAGCGAGACCAGCACGCTGTTGCCGAGGTCCCGCGCCGTGAAGCCGGCCTGGCCCGCCCGCGTGCGGTCGAGCGTGACATCGAAGGTCGGAGAGTCGAACCGCTGCTGGATGCGGATGTCCGCGAGGCCCGGGACCCGCCGCAGGTCCTCGAGCATGCGATCGGCCACCTGGCGATTGCCGGCGACGTTCGCGCCTTCGATCTGGATGTCGATCGGTGCCGGCAGGCCGAAGTTGAGGATCTGCGTCACGATGTCGGCGGGCAGGAAGTAGAAGGTCAGCTCGGGGAACTCGACCGGCAGCCTCTGCCGCAGGACCCGGATGTAGTCGGCGGTGGGCCGATGGGTCGGCTTCAGGGAGACCTGGATGTCCGCGTCGGAGGCGCCGATGACCCCCGACGTGCCGTGCATCCAGTTGATGCTGCTGTAGGGCAGCCCGATGTTGTCGAGGATCGTCTCCATCTCCGTGGCCGGGATCTCGTGCCGGATCGCCGCCTCGACCAGGTCGGTCAGCCGGGCCGTCTCCTCGATGCGGGTGCCGGTCTTGGCGCGCAGGTGCAGCGTGAACTGCCCGCTGTCCGTGTCCGGGAAGAAGTTCTGCCCGAGCCGCGGCGCCAGCAGGAAGGCGGCGAGGCAGGCGGCCAGGAACACGGAGGCGAAGACGACCCGCCGGTCGACCAGCGTCGTCAGCACCTGGCGGTACGCGAGCCGGAACCGCTCGAACGGGACAGCAGGTATGAGGCCAGCATCGCGAACACGACCGCCTCGGCCAGCGGGACGAACAGGTAACGGGCCACCCCGCCCAGGAAGAACATCGGCAGGAACACGATGCAGATGCAGAGCGTGGAGACGAGGGCGGGCACCGCGATCTGCTGGGCGCCGTCGAGGATGGCCTGGACGATCGGCTTGTGCATGTCGAGATTGCGGTTGACGTTCTCGATCTCGACGGTGGCGTCGTCGACGAGGATGCCGACGACCAGGGCGAGCCCGCCCAGCGTCATGATGTTGATCGTCTCGCCGAGCAGGCTCAGCGTGATGACCGACGTCAGGATCGAGAGCGGGATCGAGACGGCGATGATCAGCGTGCTCCGCCAGCTTCCGAGGAAGAGCAGGATCATCACCGCCGTGAGGCAGGCTGCGATCACCGCTTCGCGGATCACCCCGCTCACGGCCGCTCGCACGAAGATGGACTGGTCGGCGGTGGGCCGGATGCTCATCTGGGGCGGCAAGGTCGTGGCCACCCGGGGCAGCATCTCCCGGACTCCGCGGACGACGTCGAGCGTCGAGGCGGTGCCCGCCTTCAAGATGGTGACGAGGACGCCGCGCTGGCCGTCCTGGCGGACGATGTTGGTCTGCGGCGCGAAACCGTCGCGCACGTGGGCGACGTCGCGGACGTAGATCGTGGAGCCGCCGACGGTCTTGATCGGCAGATCGTTGAGCTCGGCCACCGTGCGGGGCGCGGCGTTCAGCGTGACGTCGTACTCGAACTCGCCGATCTTGGCGGTGCCGGACGGCAGCACGATGTTCTGCAGGCCGATGGCGGTGACGACGTCGCCGGGCGAGAGCCCCTTGGACTGGAGCAGGCGCTGGTCGAGGTCGACCATGACCTGGCGCTGCTTGCCGCCGAACGGAAAGGGGATCGACACGCCGGGCACGGTCACCAGCTGGGTCCGCAGGAAGTTCAGGCCGACGTCGTTGAGCTCGGATTCCGAGAGTCCGGACAGTCCCAGCTGGAGGATCGGCACCGTGGAGGCGCTGTAGTTGATGATGAGCGGTGGCTGGGTGCCGGCCGGGAGCTGACGCAGGATCGTCTGGGACACGGCCGTGATCTGGGCGTTGGCCGTGTCGCGGCTCGCGTTCGGCTGCAGGAAGATCTTCACCATGGCCTGACCGTTGACCGTCGTCGACTCGATGTGCTCGATGTTGTCCACGGTGGTCGTGAGCACCCGCTCGTACTGCGTGGTGATCCGCCCCTCCATCTCCTCCGGGTTCAGGCCGGTGAACTGCCAGGCCACCGCGATGACCGGGATGTCGATGCTAGGGAAGATGTCGGTCGGCGTGCGGAGAATGAGCACCGGGCTGACGATGAGGATCAGCAGCGCGACGACGACGAACGTGTAGGGCCGCTGCAGCGCAACCTTGACGATCCACACATTCTCTCGATGCGCGACGGCGCGTCGTCGATGCTGGCGCTGTCGAGTTCTTGCTATAAAAACCGGCGCGCGGCGGGCCCGGCTCCGAGTGGCGGCCGCGAGTGAGCAACCGAAGCCGGGCCAAGAGCGTCCGAAGGGCATGAAGATCCACGTCGGGAAGGGGCTGGTCGCGTCGATCCTCGCCCTCGCCATCACGACCGTCGCCAGTCCCGCGATGGCCTACGTTCTGGTCGTCACCACGTCGGTCCCAGTGACGGACACCGCCGACGAGGGGCAGCTCGAGACGGCGCTGGAATCGGCCATCAAGGACGTGCTGGGGCACGCGATCGGGTTCACGCCCACCGTCGTGACACTGCGAAACGTGCGGCTCGTCGGGAACCGGCTCTACGTCCTGCTGCTCATCGCCGACGCCGAGGGCGAGAAGAGCATCGAAGCCTTCTCCGCGCCGGAGGCGCCCTCGGAGCCGCCCGCGGCGTCCCCGGGCGAGCCCGCGTCGCGGTCCAGCTTCTGACGGCGCCGACCTCGGACCGCGCCCACGGAGCCCCTCACTGCAGCGAGTCGCTGAGGCGCTGTCGGAGGAACAGGCGGGCGCGATGCACGCGAGTCTTCGCGTTGGCGACGCTCAGCCCCAGCGTCACCGCCACTTCGGCCATCGAGAACCCTTCGGCATCGCGGAGGATCACCGCGGTGCGGTCGCTGGCCGACAGTCCGTCCAGTGCCGCGCTCAGCGCCTGGCGGATCTCGATCCGGCGAGCTGGATCGTTGACCTTCGGCGACCAGTCCTCGATCGGCGCGGCGTGGGCACCGTCCTCGTGGAAGGCGGGCAGCACGTCGTCGAGGGAGATCTCGGAGCGGCGCCGCTGACCGCGCAGCTTCTGATAGGCGGCGTTGGCCACGATCCGGTAGAGCCACGACCCGAAGGCCGAGTCCCCGCGAAACGTGTCGATCTTCCGGACGGCGCTCCACAGGGCGTCTTGCACGACCTCTTCGGCGTCCGACGCGTTGCCGGTGACGCGGATGGCCAGGCGGTAGACGCGACTGCCGTAGGCATCCACCAGGGCCTCGGCCCCCCGGGCGTCCTGCCGGCGCAGCTGCTCCACGAGAGCAGCGTCGGGGTCGATGGGCTTGCGAGCAAGGGGCGGGCGCATGACGACGGCCCCGGCCTCCGGACTGGTCCGCTCCATGACGATCTCAACGCACCCCATGGGATCCTCCGTTCTCGCGAGGCTGGTCCTCGCGCAACGACTCCGTTCGATACCGTTTTGGCGTGACGCCGGTGACGTGGCGAAACGCCGTGGTGAAGTGACTGGGGGTGCGGAACCCCACCAGCCGCGAGATCTGCGCGATGGAAAGCTCCGGCGTGGCCAGGAGTGCACTGGCGCGGGCGATGCGTTGCCGGATCACGAATCGGTGGGGAGGCACGCCGGTAGTGGACTTGAAGCGGCGCGCAAAGTGATAGGGGCTCATGTACACCAGAGCGGCGAGCTCGGCGAGCCTCAGCTCCTTGTCGAGGTTCTCCTCGATGTAGTCCGTCACTCGCCGGGCCCGACACGACGGCAGATCCGCCGCCGCGGTCCGTGTCGTTGTCATTCCCGTTTCCCTCCCTGCGGAGACGTCGTTGGCGCTCGTCATGCCGACACGGTAATTTCGCCAGGGGGCAACTTCTACCCGACGTTGGTCGGGATCAGCCACGACCCTACTTTGGTAGGGATCGAGTCCGACGTCGGTTGGCATCGTTGACAACCTGGGCGCCGCGTCCGACCATGCCGTTGCCGGCGTGGATGATGCCGCTCACCGAGGACCGGCAACGACCTATGGCCAAGCGCGACGGGCGGGTGGTCTGCATCGTGGACGACGACGCGTCACTGCGACGCTCCCTGAGGAATCTCCTGATGTCGCTCGGCTTTCGCGTCGAGACGTTCGCGTCGGCGGAGGCGTTCCTGGAGTCCGTCCATCCCGACGGCGTGGGGTGCATGGTGCTCGACGTGCGGATGGCCGGCATGAGCGGCGTCGACCTCCTGCGACATCTGGCCGCCACCGGCTCACCCGTTCCCGCGATCATGCTGACGGCTCACACCGACGACGAGACGCGCCGGCGCTCGCTCGAGGCCGGGGCGGTGGCGTTTCTCGAGAAGCCGGTGCGCAGCGACGCCCTCCTGGCGGCCGTGCGGACGGCGCTCTCCTCGGCGTGATGCTCGGAGTCCCGTTCCGCCCGGCGGTCGCGACCGGGGGCGGTCCCCTCCAGCGCCGTGTCGCGCAATCGGCGGTCGCCCGCTACGGCGTCGCCGTCGTCTCGGTGGCGGTCATGGTCGTCCTCGGCCTGTTGCTGCGGCCGATCGTGCTGGCAGCCGGTCAGCTGCTGCTGCTGGCGGTCCTGGTCACGGGCTGGATCAGCGGTCTGCGCCCGGCGCTGCTGGCGTGGGGCCTGGCCACGGCGGCCTTTGCCTACCACTTCACGCTGCCGCTCGACTCGGTGAAGGTCGACCCGGACCAGGTTCCTCGGCTGATGATCTTCGCCCTGGTGGCGGGGTTCATGGCCACCATGAGCGCCGCCCGGCGCCGGGCGGAGGATTTGCTGCGGAGCGCGCGGGACGAGCTGGAGGCGCGCGTTCGCGAGCGGACCACGGAGCTCGGCGAGAGCGAGCGGCGCTACCGCCACATCTTCGACTCGACCGGCGTGTCGATCTGGGAGGAAGACCTCTCGCGGGTCAAGCAGGCCCTCGACCATCTGCAGGCGCGGGGCGTGCACGATGTGGGCGACTACCTGGCGGGGCACCCCGAGTTCGTCGAGCACGTCATCGCGCTCGTGAAGATCGTCGACGTCAACGACGCGTCGGTGGCGCTGTTCGAGGCCGGCAGCAAGGAGGAGCTCGTCGTCTCGTTGCTCAGGATCTTCGTGCCGGAGACGCGCGCGGCGTTCCGGAAGGCGATGACGTCCCTCGCCGAGGGCCGCCCGTTCTTCCAGGGCGAGAGCGTCGTCCAGACCCTGAAGGGTCAGCGGCTGACCGTGCTGTTCACGGTCACGTTCCCCCGGCCGCCCGCGTCCTTCGAGAGCGTGCTCGTCACCGTCACCGACATCACCGACCGCAAGCGGGCCGAATACCTGACCGGCCACGTATTCGAGACCTCGCCGGACGCGGTCTACATCGTCGGCAGGGACTACCGCTACCAGCGCGTCAACGCGGCCTTCGAGCGGCGCTGGCGACTGCCGGCCCAGCGGATCGTCGGCATGCGCGTCGACGAGCTCGCGGGCACGGAGCCCTTCGAGGCGACGTACAAGCCGCACCTGGATCGATGCTTCGCGGGCGAAGAGGCGAGTTTCGTCGGCTGGTTTCCCACGCCGGCCGGGCGGCAATACCTGGCGGCGACCTATTCGCCGCTGCGGCCCGATTCGCAGCGGGTCGAGGCCGCGCTCGCGATCACCCGCGACCTCACCGACCACGCCCGGGCGGCGGAAGCCCTGCAGCAGGCCCAGGCGGAGCTCGCGCACATGACCCGCGTGACCACCCTCGGCGAGATGACCGCGTCGATCGCCCACGAGGTCAACCAGCCGCTGGCCGCCATCGTGGCCGATGCCAACGCGTCGCTGAACTGGCTGGCGTCGGCCACGCCGGACCTCGACCGCGTCCGGGAGGCCCTCGCGGCGATCGTGAAGGACGGCCACCGGGCGGCGAACGTGATCCAGCGGATCCGCCAGCTCGTCACGCGGACCGTGCCCCAGAAGGCCCGGCTGGACGTCAACGACGTCATCCGCGACGTCGTGCCCCTCATCGCCACCGAGGTCCGTAGCCACGAGGTGTCGTTGCGGCTCGACCTGGCGGTGGCGGTGCCACCGGTGGTGGCCGATCGCGTCCAGCTGCAGCAGGTGCTCATCAACCTCGTGATGAACGGCATGGAGGCCATGACGTCCATCGCCGACCGGCCCCGCGAGCTGGTGATCCGCTCGCGACCGCACGAGGGTGGCCAGGTGCTGCTGGCCGTCGAGGACGCCGGGGTGGGGATCGATCCGAGCAGCGTGAGCCGACTGTTCACCGCCTTCTTCACCACCAAGCGGGACGGCATGGGGATGGGCCTGTCGATCAGCCGGTCGATCATCGAGGCGCACGGGGGCCGACTGTGGGCGACCTCGAACGCGAGGCACGGCGCCACCTTTCAGTTCGCGCTGCCGGCTCTGCGATGAGCGCCGCTGTCCCGACCGTGTTCGTCGTCGACGACGACCGATCCGTCCGTGACGCGCTCCGGCTCGGCGGCCGGACGCTCCGGGGTGTCTCGTCCTCGACGTGCGGCTGCCGGGGCTGAGCGGCCTCGATCTTCAGCGCGAGCTGGCCAACACGAACGCGACGCTGCCGATCATCTTCCTCACCGGCCACGGCGACATCCCGATGTCGGTCCGGGCGATGAAAGCCGGTGCCGTCGAGTTCCTGACCAAGCCGTTTCGCGAGCAGGATCTACTCGACGCCATTCGCCAGGCCATCGATCGCGATCGCATCGCGCGCACGGAGCGCCAGGAGCTGACCGAGCTCCGTCGCCGGTACGCCTCCCTGACGCCGCGTGAGCGGGACGTGATGGCCGGCGTCGTCGCGGGTCTCCTCAACAAGCAGATCGCCGCCGAGCTCGGGTCGGCCGAAGCCACGGTCAAGGAACAGCGCGGGCAGGTCATGCTCAAGATGCAGGCCGGGTCGGTGGCGGACCTCGTCCGGTCGGCCGGGCGGCTCGGCATCGGCCCCTCCGGCATCGTCGGCCCCGGCCCCCACCAAGGTAGGGTAGACCGGTCTCCCGGCCCTGGCTAGGCTGAGGGAGATGGCTGACGACGCGACGCCGATCATCTCGGTCGTCGACGACGACGACTCGCTCCGGCGATCCCTGAGGAATCTCCTCGGATCGGTGGGCTTCCATGCCGAGACGTTCCCGACGGCCGAGGCGTTCTTGCGCTCGATCCATCACGAACAGACGGCCTGTCTGGTGCTCGACCTCCGGATGCCCGGCATGAATGGGCTCGACCTTCTCCGGCACCTTGCGGCGACGGGCTCCCGCATTCCGGCGATCATCCTGACGGCTCACGGCGACGACGTGGCCCGCGAGCAATCACTGCAGGCCGGCGCCGTCGCGTTCCTCCGCAAGCCCTTCGACGGCCCGGCCCTGCTCGACGCGGTGGCGACCGCCCTGCGCCGTCAGCTCGCGTGACCGGCCGGCCGCTCAGTGACCCGCCGGAGGGGGCGGACCCGACCAAAGTAGGGTAGACTCGCGCCCTCCGGCGCGTACAGATTGGCCAGGCATGACACCATCGTCGACCTCTGCATGGAGGCACCTATGAGAGCCAGCGACCGTCCCGTCCAGTTCGCCGACGGCCCGCTCGGCGGGCATCGTCACATCTGCGCGTTCTTCAACAGCATCGACGAGGAGCACAGGGTGCTCCGCTCCTTCATCAGAGACGGGATCGACCGGGGGGAAAAGGGGTTCCACGTCATCGACCCCGATCTCCAGAACGAGCACCTGAAGCGGCTCGCCGACGCCGGCATCAACGTCGAGCGGGCCATCGGCACGGGACAGCTGGAGGTGCGGCCGTGGCAGGAGGCCTACCTCCGCGGACATCGCTTCGACCAGGATGCGATGCTGGCGTTGATCGAAGAGGTGCTCCAGTCGAGCGCCGCCGCCGGCTACCCGCTCACCAGGCTGCTGGGGCACATGGAATGGGCCCTGCTCGACCAGCCGGGCGTCGACGACCTCGTCGAGTACGAGACGCGCTTGAACTACGTGCTTCCCAAGTACGACGATCCGGTGATCTGTGCCTACGACCTCACGAAGTTCGGGTCGAGCGTGACCGTCGACATCCTGCGGACCCACCCGGCCGTGATCATCGGCGGGGTGCTGCAGGAGAACCCGTTCTTCGTTCCCCCCGACCAGTTCCTCCTCGAGATCCGGGAGCGACGGTCGGTGCGCAGGTACGCACGCAGCGCGAGCTGAGAGCCGTGGACCCCGGCGAGATTCACCGGCTGCGCACCGCGCTCCGGGATCTGGTGGCGCTGTCGACGATCCCGGCGGCGTGGGTGGGCCGAGAGCCGCCGGCCATCGCGGCCGGGCTGGCCGACGTGCTCGTCGGGTCCCTGCACCTGGAGTTCGCGTTCGTGCGCCTGTGCGATCCCAACGGCGGTGCTGCGGTCGACGTCACGCGAGGCGACGGGTGGAAAGCCTTTCCGGAATGGCTGGACCGTCATCTCGCGGGGGTCGGCTCCTGTTCGCGCAAGGCGATCATCCCCGACGTCGGCGGCGATGGGGAGCGCTGCCGTGGTCTGGTCATGCCCATCGGTGTCAATGCCGACGGCGGTCTGGTCGCGGTCGCCTCTGATCGCACCGACTTTCCCACCGAGACGGACCAGCTCCTGCTCTCGGTGGCGGCCAATCACGCCGCGACGGCATTCCAGAGCGCCCGTCTCATCCACGAGCGCCGCGGCGCCGAGGACGAGCTGCGCCGAGCCCGCGACGAGCTCGAGCTGAAGGTGGCCGAGCGGACGGGCGAATTGCTGCGAACCACCGCCGAGCTGCAAACGATCCTCGATGCCTCCCCGGTCGGCATCGTGCTCTTTCGCGGGGACCAGACCGTCCAGCGCTGCAACCCGGCCTTCGAGCGCCTGCTTGGCTGGAAAGCCGATGAGATCGTCGGGCGCCGGATGCTGTTGCCGGAGAGGACCGAGAACCGGTGGACGCCGCTCGTGGCCCGGCTCGAGGGCGGAGAAGGATTCTCGGGTCTCGAAATCCGGATCGGGCCGGGGTTCGTCGCCACCATCGAGGACATCAGTGATCGTAAGCGCGCTGACGAAGCGCTGCGGCGAAGCGAGACCTATCTGGCCGAGGCGCAGCGGCTGAGCCATACCGGCAGCTGGGCCCGCGACGTCGCCACCGGACAGCACACCCACTCCTCCGAGGAACATTCCCGCTTGTTCGGCTTCGATCCCCGGACCGATCGACCGTCATCGGACGACTTTTATCGGCGCATTCATCCGGAGGACCGGGCACGGGCCGCCGAGGTCGTCGAGAACGCGGTCCGGGAGCGGATCGACTACGAGCTGGATTACCGCGTGGTGCTTCCGGACGGAACGATCCGGCGCATCCACTCCGTCGGCCATCCCGTGCTCGGCGTCTCCGGCGATCTCGTCCAGTTCGTCGGGACCGCCATGGACGTGACCGAACCCCGGCGGGCGGAGGAAGAGCACCGGGCGCACCTGTGGTTCCTGGAGAGCATGGATCGCGTCAACCGAGCCATCCAGGGAACCAACGACCTCGAGCGGATGATGAGTGACGTGCTCGAGGCCGTCCTGTCGATCCTCGATTGCGACCGTTCGTGGCTGGTCTATCCGTGCGATCCGCACGCGGTCTCCTGCCACGTGGCGATGGAGCATACCCGGCCCGAGTTCCCGGGCGCCTTCGCGCTCGGACTCGACCTGCCGGTCGATCCGGAAATCGCGCAGGTGTTCCGGGCCGCCCGGGCGTCCGGCGGTCCGGTCCGATTCGGTCCGGGGGCGGAACATCCCCTGCCGGCCGCGACGGCGACGCGCTTCGGCATCCAATCCATGATCGCCCTGGCGGTCCATCCGAAAGGGGACCGCCCGTACATGCTGGGGCTGCATCAGTGCTCCTATCCGCGCATCTGGGCACCCCAGGAGGAGCGGCTCTTCCAGGAAATCGGCCGGCGGCTGGAGGATGCGCTGACGAGCCTGTTCATGTTTCGAAACCTGGGCGAGAGCGAGCGGAGACTGGAAGCCGCCCAGCGCATCTCGCACGTCGGCTACTGGGAGCGCGATCTCGCGACGAACCGCTACACCTGGTCGGACGAAACCTATCGCATCTTCGGGCTGCCGCCGCAGCAACGGACCCTCACCTTTGCCGAGGTTCAGGAGTTCCTCCACCCCGCCGACCGTCAGCGGCGGGCGGCCGCGGTGGCGGAAGCGCTTGGGGGCGGGCCGCGGTACGACGTGGAATATCGCGTGGTCCGGCCCAGCGGCGAGATGCGGTTCGTCCGCAGTCTGGGCGACGTCGTGCGGGACGATGCTGGCCAGCTCCGCCGCGTGTTCGGCACGTTGCAAGACATCACCGAGCGCAAGCGGGCCGAGCATCGCCTCCTGGCCCAGCACACGGTGACGCAGATCCTCGCCGAGGCCGCGACGCTCGAAGAGGCGACTCCGAAAATACTCCGGGCGGTGTGCGAGTGCCTGCTGTGGGACGTGGGCGCGCTGTGGCGCACCGACCGGGAGGCGGGCGTGCTCCGCTTCGTGGAGGTCTGGCACAGGGAATCGATGGAGGTCGCGGAGTTCGAGGCCGCCAGCCGCGAAAGCACGTTCGAGCTCGGGGTCGGGCTGCCGGGACGTGTGTGGTTCAACCGTGAGCCCGCCTACATCCCCGACGTCGTTCGTGACGCCAGTTTTCTGCGGGCGCCCATCGCCGCCCGCGACGTGCTGCACGCCGCCTTCGGCGTCCCCATCCTGCTCGGCGGCGAAGTCCTGGGGGTCATGGAGTTCTTCAGCCACGAGATCCGGCAGCCCGACCAGGACCTGCTCGACATGATGGCGATCATCGGCAGCCAGATCGGGCAGTTCATCGAGCGCCAGCAGGCCGAAGAGGCGTTGCGCCGGACCCAGACGGAGCTGGCTCACGTGACGCGCGTGGCCACGCTGGGCGAGATGACGGCGTCGATCGCCCACGAGATCAACCAGCCGCTGGCCGCCGTGGTCAACAACGCCACCGCCTGCCTGCACTGGCTGGCCGCGCAGAACCTGGAGGAAGCCCGGCAGTCCGCCGCGTTCATCATCGCCGACGGCCATCGGGCCGGCGAGATCATCGGCCGGATCCGCGCCCTCGCCAAGAACGCGCCCCCGCGGAAAGACTGGCTCGACGTCAATGCCACCATCCTCGAGGTCATCGCCCTGGCCCGCAGCGAGGTGAACGGCAATGGCGTGTCGCTCCACACGCGGCTCGCCGAGCGCCTGGCCCCCGTCCGGGGCGATCGAATTCAATTGCAGCAGGTGATTCTCAACCTGATGATCAACGCCATCGAAGCGATGAGCGCCGTCAGCGCCGCGCCCCGCGAGCTGTCGATCACGTCCGCCAACCACGATTCGCAGAGCGTGCTGGTCGCCGTGCGGGACTCGGGGCCCGGGCTGAATCCCGAGAGTCTCGACCGGCTCTTCCAGGCCTTCTATACGACCAAGCCCCACGGGATGGGCATGGGGCTGGCGATCAGCCGCTCGATCGTGGAGGCCCACGGCGGGCGGCTGTGGGCGGTCGCCAATGAGGCGCACGGCGCCGTCTTCCAGTTCACCCTGCCGATCGGCTCCGAAACGCCGGCCTGACCTACCGGCTGCCGGCCGGCCCCGACACTTCGTCGAACGACACGACGTTGACCCGGTAGCCGGCCGCGGGACCGCTCGTGAGCGGGACGGCGAAGTAGCCGCGCGTCCCGGGCGGAATGTCGCCGAACACCCAGCCCATCGTCTCGGCGATGGGCTGGCCCTGCCCGTCCACGGCGACCACGTGAATGCGGACGTCGGCCACGGAGCATGCCGAGTCGTTGTAGACGAAGCCTTCGAGCTTGCCGGCCGTCGGCGACAGCTCGCCCTGGTTCCACTCCACCCTGAACGGGCCGCACGGCGCCGGCGTCTGGGCGGCCGCCGGCCCGGCGAGGGCGGCGCCGAGGAGCACCGCCACCGTGGCCCGGAGGGCTCGCGCGCGCCTCATCGCCCCGCTCCGTCGCCGACGAGATGCTCGGCGATGAACCAGACCTGCCGCTCGTTCGTGCGGATGACATCGCTCACCAGGAGATCATTGGTGCCGTCGTCGCCGGCCGCGGCCGCCTGGCGGGCCATCGCCCGCGCCTCGTCCAGGACGATCTCGTGCGCGTGTAGCAGCCGCGTGATCTGCACCGACGCCTCGTCGCGGGCGCGGGGGGCCCGCGGGATCAGGGTCGTCTCCGCCACGTCGTGGGCCACGGCGATGCTCACGCCGCCCAGCGTCTGGATCCGCTCGGCGATCTCGTCCACCAGCTCGCTCTGCTCGCCGAAGTGCTTGTCGAAGAGCAGGTGAAGCTGATAGAAGGTCGGGCCGCTCACCTGCCAGTGGTGCTTCTTGTAGAGATCCCGCAGGCTGATGGTGTCGGCCAGCAGCTGGTTGAGATTCTCGACGCTGGCCGCGCAGACGGCGACGTCGAGCGCGATGGGGAATCTCGTGACCCGTCCGTTCGTCGCTGCGCGCTCCGGCTTGCTGATCATGGTTCTCCTTCTTTCTGTCGGCGCCCTCACAGCGCCCGCAGGAACGTCACCAGGTCCTGCTTTTCCTGCGTGGTCAGCTGGACGCCGAGGATCAGGTTGAAGAACTCCACGGTGTCGTCGAGGGTCGGCAGGCGGCCGTCGTGCAGATAGGGCGGCGTGTCCTTGACCCCGCGGAGCGGAAAGGTCTTGATGGGCCCGTCGGCGGCGGCCATCATGCCGTTGATCGTCTGGGGCCGATAGAACCGCTCGGCCCGAAGGTTGTGCATCAGGTTATCCGTGTAGTACGGCGGCGTGTGGCACGTCGCGCACTGGCCCTTGCCGAAGAAGACCGCCTGGCCCCGCAGCTCGGCCGGCATCGCGCGGGCGGGGTCGAGCTTGCCGAAGAGGTCGAGCTTCGGCGCCGGCGGGAAGTCCAGCAGCTCCTGGAACTCGGCCATGTCGTGGATCTGGCTCCCCCGCTCCAGGATGTTCGCGCCCTTCTTGGTGGCGATCACCGGGTCGCCGTCGAAGTAGGCGGCCCGCTGCTCGAACTCGGTGAAGTCCTCGACGGTCTTCAGCCCGCGCTGCGAGCCGAAGAGCCGCTGGACGTTCACGCCGCGCAGGGTCGGTGTCTCGATGCGATGGCGGAACTCCTGCGGGCGGATGTCGCCGACCAGGTGGGTGGCGCCGTTGGTGGCGCCGTTCTGGTGACAGTCGAAGCACGCCACGCCGAGGCTCGGACGCTCGCTGCGCCGATCCGCCGTGAGATTGAACTGCTGCTGGGCGAAGGGCGTCACCAGCAGCCGGAGTCCCTCGAGCTGCTTCGGGTTGAGGATCCCGTTGAAGAGCTCGTAGTAGCTCTCGGTGGTGACCAGACGGCCGCGCGAGACGTCGCCGAGGTCGGGGCGCGTGGTGAGGTAGATCGGCGCCGGGAACTCGGGCAGGAACGCGTCGGGGAGATCGAAGTCGAGATCGAAGCGCGTCAGGTCGCGGCCGGTCTGCTGCTTGACCTCGGTGATCTGAAACGTGGGAAACACCATGCCGCCCTCGGGATGATTCGGGTGCGGCAGCGGCATGAAGCCGGCGGGAAACACGCCCTTGTCACGGATCGCGTCCGGCGTCATCGCCGCCAGCGCGTCCCACGTGGCGCCGGCCGGCAGCTTCACGCGCACGCCGCCCTGGACCGGCTTGCCGCGGCTCATCGTGGCGTCGCCGACCGGGCGATCGGCGAGATCGTAGCGCGCGGCGAGCAGCTCGCGCTGACGCCGCACGATCTCCGGCTTGGCCGCCCGCATGCGCTCGAGGACCGTGCCGAAGGCCTCCTCGATCACCGGCATGTAGCTCGACGCCGGCGGACCGGCGGGCCCCGCCCCCGGACCCTGCATGGCCCGCGCGCCTGCCACCATCCCGAGCAGCACCAGTCCCGACGCCAGCACGACCACGGTCCGACGCATCGCCGCACCTCCGTTCCGCGTGGATGTCTCGCATTCCCTCAGACGGCGAGAACGAGGCGGCGGCGCTCGGGCGCTCGATTTTCAGCAAGAATCCGTGAGCACGGACGCGCGCTGGGCGCGATAGGCGCTCGGCGTGAGGCCGGTGGCCCGCTGGAACGCGCTGGTGAAATGACTCGCCGTCCGGAACCCCACGCCCCGCGCGACCGCCGGCGGCAGGCCCGTGCTCAGCTTGAAGAGCCGCGCAAAGTGGAACACGCTCAGGTGCGCCAGCGCGCTCAGCTCCGCCAGCCGCGGCCCGCGGTGAACGTTGCTGTTGATGTGCTCGACCACGCGTCGCAGCGTGGCCCCCGGAAGACCGCCGGATGTCTGAGCCATCACCGTTGGGACGGCGCCGGCGGGGTCAGGGTTGCGGCCGACCGGGCTAGGTCACCAGGGGCGTCTGGAGGTCGTGGACCACGACCTCGAAGGGGCTACGCGTGCGCGCCCGCCGTCCGGGACCGACGATCCGACGGTGGACGTAGTCACACATGGCCCGGTTACCCGTCGCCCAGTCGTCTCGACCATCCGGGTTCGTGTGGTACGCACATAGCGCGCCGGAGCCGAACGTCGAGTGACCGCAGTACGGACAGAGCGTCATCGCCGCGCCTTCCCTTCGGTGCCTCCGTCTGTGCTTGCGATGCGCGCGGCCACCCCACGGTCGCATGCCCGCACGTCTCGCTCGTGCCGGCGGCGGGCGGCCCGGCCACGACCGCGACGGCGCCCACCAGCGTGGCGTCGCTACCTGGTCATCGTTCCCGGCCCCCCGCCTAGCCCGGCACCCCGTTCAAGTCCAGGGGAAACTGATCGTATCGGCTGTGGTTCACGAACGAAGCGTGAGGCCGAGCAGGCGGCCGAGGCCGAACGTCACGCCGGCCGCGGCCAGGCCCAGCAGGAGCTGGCGGCCGCCCGACCGCCAGACCGGCGCGCCGGTGAAGATCGTGATGGCGGCGCCGATGCCGAAGAGGCCCAGCGCACTCACGACGGCGCTGGCGGCCAGCGCGACGGGGCCGCGCGCGACGAGGAGCGGCAGGATCGGCACCAGCGCGCCGATCGCGAAGAGCACGAACGAGCTGACCGCCGCCTCCCCCGGTGAGCCGCCGAGCTGGGACGGGTCGATGCCCAGCTCCTCGCGGGCCAGCGCATCGATGGCGCTGGATCGATCGGCGAGCAGGTGCCTGACCATCGTGTCGGCCTCGGTGGAGCTCAGCCCCTTGGCCTCGTAGATCAGCTTCAGCTCGTCGCCCTCGCCGGCGGGGTCCTCGGTGAGCTCGCCCGTCTCGATGCGGATCTCGCGCTGCGCCAGCTCTCGTGAGCTCGTCACCGACACCCACTCGCCGAGGGCCATCGAGCAGGCCCCGGCCAGGAGCCCCGCCACGCCGGTGACGAGCAGGCCGTGGCTGTCGACCGAGGCTCCGGCCGCGCCCATGACGAGGCTCAGGTTGGAGCAAAGTCCGTCGTTGGCGCCCAGCACCGCCGCCCGCAGGGCGTTGCCGCCCACTGATCGGTGCCGGCCCTCGAGGCGCGCCAGGAAGCTGCCGTCGAGGCCGCGCGGCTGGCTCCTGACGAGCTGCCCCAGGACTTTCGCGTGCCAGCGCTCCTGGGCCGGCATGCGGGTGCCGGCTGTCTCGGGCTGCGTGACGTAGAAGTTCTGGTCGACGTCCTCCTTCGCGGCGATGGTGGCGAGGACCAGGTCCGGGCCCAGCCGCCGCGCGATCGCGCTGAGCACGCGGCTGCGCCAGGACACACGCCTCGGTGGGACCGGCGCGCCGGCGTCACGCAAGCGCTGCTCCCAGAACGCGATGTGCGCTTCCTCCATCGCCCCGAGGTTGGCGTAGACCCTGGCAAGCCTGGGGTCCGGCTCGGCGGCTGCCATCGCGCGGTACTCCGCGGCGCTGTCGACCTCGCCTTGCCAGTTCTCGAGGTATCGCGCCGCCGCCGCCCGATCGTCTGTCATGCGCCAGAGTCTATCGTCATCAGCGCCCGAGGATCTCCCACAGACCCCAGTCGATCGTGTTCCTGGAGGCTTCGACGGCGAAGAACCGGTCCACCGTCACCTGCTCGTGTCGCCGGAGGCGCTGGTATTGCTCCTCCCCGCCGACGTAGAGACACCGGCAACTCGTGGGATCGGCGTAGACGTACCGGAGCTCGCCGTCCTGCGGCCGCCACAGGACCTTCCGCGGCGCGAGCGATTGCAGCTGGGCCAGCTTCTCGGGCGTGTCGGCCGGCCGCGCCTGGAAACCGGCGGCGGCAAGCGCCTGCTCGGCGGAGCGCATCTCCGCGCCCTGGTGTCCCGCACATCCAGCGAGGCTCAGCGCGCCCAGCAAGCCAGCGAGAGCGCGTCTCATGGATGGTCCTCCCACCATTGGGACGAGACGCGGCGTCGCCCGGTCGCCGGCGACTGCCGGATTCTTGCGGAAAAGACGGCAGCACCTGCGGCGCGACTCCGGGCCTCGCCGACGAGGACGAATCTCGGGCCCGCGTCCGACGTCTGAAGATTGAGGGGGATCCGAGGATGCGCTGGAACGGGCTTCGCATGGTAGTGCTCGCGGTCGCCTCGGCGCTCACATTGTCCGGGGCCTTCCCGACCGGCTCGGACGCCGCCGACGGAGTCCCCGTTCGATTCGCGGCCCGCGTGTCATGGGTCGCCGCCCAAACCATGGTCGTCGCGACGGATGACGGCGTGGCCGTCAACATCGATCTCTCCCAGGTGGCGCAGGACGAGTATCAGCGCCTGGCGCCGGGCGCGCGCGTCATCGTGACCGGCGCTCTGGGCCGCAATCACATCCAGGCCTCGTCGATCGAGTCGCCGGAACCCTGACGACGCCGCCGTTCGGCTAGCATGTCCTCCTTCGGGAGAGTACGCTCGAGTCCTCTCCCGAACGAAGGAGCGCGACGATGACGAAGCGTGAGCGTGTGATGGCGTCGCTCGCCGGCCGCGAGGTCGACCGGATTCCTCTCGCCTTCTGGATGCACAACTTCGCGACGGAGAACTCCGCCGGTGGGCTGACCGGCGAGACGCTGCGACTCGCGCGGACGTTCGACTGGGACTATCTCAAGCCGCAGTCGCGCGCGCAGTGCTTCGCGGAGATGTGGGGCCTCACCTATCGTCCGTCCACCGAGCGCGCCGCACCGTTCACGGTCACGCGACAGCCGGCGCAGACCGCCGCCGATCTCGCCCGCCTGAAGCCGGCCGATCCCCGCACGGGCGCGCTCGGCGAGCAACTGGAAAGCCTCCGGGCGATTCGCGCAGCCGTCGGAACCGACACGCCGATCGTGTGGACGGTGTTCTCGCCGATGATGGTCGTGCCGTTCCTTCTCGAAGGCGGGCGCGACAAGGCGCTCGAGATCGTCCGTTCGGAGCCGAAAGCGCTCGAGGCGGCGCTGGACGCGATCACCGAGACGCTGACGGCGTACGTCCGGGCCTGCGTGGACGCGGGCGCCGACGGCGTCTTCTACGCGACGACCCTGGCCACCCGTGACCTGCTACGCCCGGAGGAGTGCCGGCGATTCCAGCGGCCGTACGATCGGCGCGTCCTCGACGCCGCCGCCTCGGCGCCCTTCAACATCATGCACGTCTGCGGCGCCGGCGCCCGTTTCGCCGAGTTCGTCGACTACCCCGTGGCGGTCTTCTCGTGGGCCCTCGCGCCCGGCAATCCGTCCCTCGCCGAGGGCCATCGCCGCACCGGCCGCGCCGTGATGGGGGGCATCCCCGCGAAGCCGGAGATCGCGTCGATGACGCCGGTGGAGATCGGAGGCCGCGTCAGCGCGGCGATCGCGGACACCGCGGGTCGATGGCTCCTGCTCGCGCCCGACTGCTCGATCACGCCGGACACGCCGGAGGTCCTGCTTCACGCGGCCCGGCAGGCACGCGACGCCTCCGTCAGCGCCGCCTGATCGGGCCCTATTCCTTGAGTCCGGCGGTGACGAAGCTCTCCAGCACGTAGCGCTGCGCGACGACGTAGGCGAGCAGCGCCGGCACGATGGCCATGGTGGCGGCGGCCATCAGCGGCCCCCAGTTCGTCCCGCCCTCCAGGCTGACGAACTCCTGCATCCCCACCGGCAGCGTGCGCATGTACTTGTCGTTGGCGACCAGCAACGGCCAGAGGTACTGGTTCCAGGTGCTGATGAAGAACAGCACCGACAGCGCGGCGAGCGCCGTGCGCGTGGTCGGCACCACGATGCGCCACAGGACCTGCCACGAGGTGGCCCCGTCCAGGATGCCGGCCTCCACGAGACTGCCCGGCAGGTTCTTGAACGTCTGCCGCAGCATGAAGATCCCGTACCCGGTCACCACCTGCGGCGCGATCAGCGCGGTGTAGGTGTTGAGCAGCTCCAAGCGCGCCATCAGCAGATAGTTGGGAATCATGGTGACCTGGAACGGCACCATCATCGTCGCCACGAAGAGCGCGAACCACACCCGCTGTCCGGGCACGCGGAGGATCGCACACGCGTAGGCGGCGAGCGCGCTGGTGAAGACCTGGGCCGCCGTCACCACCACCGCGACGACCAGGCTGTTCCAGAACAGGCGCAGCATCGGGACCTGGGTCAGCGCGGTGGTGAAGTTCTGCAGCGTCGGCGCCGACGGCCAGAGCCGGAAGGTGCCGGCAAAGATCTCCGGTGGGGCCTTCAGGGCCGTCGAGAACATCCAGAACATCGGAAAGACGACGAGGAGACAGGCGGCCGCGAGCAGCACGTGCACGCCGCGCGCGCTAGCGGCCATAGTGGATCCGGCGCTCCGCGAGGTAGAACTGCAGCGCGGTGAGCAGGAGGAAGACCAGGAAGATCAGCGTGGCGGCGGCGGAGGCGTAGCCGATGCGGAAGTACTCGAAGCCCAGCTGGTAGACGAGGTAGCCGACATTGTTGCTGGCCTCGTTGGGCCCGCCCTGCGTGAGGATCTGGGTGGGGATGAACAGGTTCTGGGGGCCGAGGATGAACGTCGACAGGAACACGAAGAGCGTGGTGGGCGCCAGGAGCGGCAGTGTGACGTGCCAGACGAGCTGGCGCTCGGAGGCGCCGTCCACGCGGGCGGCCTCGTACATCTCCCGCGGAATGGCGAGGAGCCCGGCGATGTAGAGGACGAAGTTGAAGCCGAACGTCTTCCAGACCGTCACCAGGACGATGGCCCAGATCGCCGAATCGCTGGAGGACAGCCACGCGGGGCCCGGGAGGCCGACCACCCGCAGCGCCGTATTGAGCACGCCGTAGAGCGGATGAAAGATCCAGAGCCACACCGCGCACGCGATGGCCATCGAGATCACCGTGGGAGAGAACAGCACCACGCGGTAGAGGTCGCGCCAGCGCGGCCCCACGCGCTGCACGGCCAGCGCCAGCAGCAGCGGCACCGCCACCGTGAGCACGGTGAGGGCGGCGGCCGCCTTGCCGGTGTTGACCAGCGACGTCCAGAACGCGCGGCTGGCGATCAGCTCGCGGTAGTTCTGCCAGCCGACGGCCGCCCACGTCGGCGAGACGAGGTTCCAGTCGTAGAAGCTGAGCGTCGTGCTCGCCACCAGCGGCCAGTACACGAAGAGCCCGGTGAGCACGATGGCCGGCGCCAGGTAGAGATGACCGACCACGGCCGCCCGCCACCGCCGCGACACGCGCGTGCGCGGACGCGCGGGGGCGGCGGCGAGCGCCGTGGCGTCCATCATTTCGGCAGCAGCGCGTTGGCCTGCTGGGCGGCCTCCTTCAGGATGGGCTCGGCCGGACGCTTGCCCTCGAGCACTTCGTCGCGCGCCTTGATGAGGATCTTGGTGATCTCCAGCCCGCGCGGCCCCGGAAAGCTCACCCACGGCCTGGCATAGGGAAACGTCTGCAGGGCGGCCTTCATGAGCGGGGCCTCGTCGAAGAACGGCTTGAGGTAGCGCGGGTCGTTCGCGAGCTCCGCGCGGGGCGGCAGGTAGCCGGTGCCCTTGGTCCAGATGGTCGCCCCCTCCGGCGAGAGCACGAACTTGATCCACTCCCAGGCTGCCTTCTCCTGCGCGGGATCGCTGGCGAAGATCATGAGGACGTTGCCGCCGGTGGCGGTGGCCAGCGGCTTGCTGCCGAAGCGCGGCACCGGCACCGCGCGGACCTGAAAGCCGCTGGCGTTGCGCCGCATGTGCTCCTGGCGCCCGATCGTCGTCAGACACATCGCGACGTGACCGGACAGGAAGGCCTGCAGGCCCTCCTCCCACGTGAGGTTCGCCGCGATCTTGCTCTTGTTGACCATGTCCTGCCACATCTGCATCGCCTCGACCGCCTCCGGCGCGTCCCAGCCGACGCGCTTGCCGTCCTCGGACAGTGGCCGGCCGCCGTTCCCCCAGATCAGCGTCTGATCGATCCACTCGTCGTTGGGCTGCTGCAGGTAGACGGCCAGCTTGCCCGTCTTCTGCTTGATGATCGCGCCCTGCCGCTGCAGGTCGTCCCATGTCTGCGGCGGCTGATCGGGGTTCAGCCCGGCCGCCTTGAAGAGGTCGGCGTTGTAGTACATCACCGGCGTGCTCACGCCGAACGGAATGCCGTGCAGGGTGCCGCCCAGCACGCCGAGCGCCATGATGTTGTCGGGGATGCCCTTGAAGAACGCCGGATCGCTCTTGCGGTACTTGTCGAGCAGCACGTGGGGAAACTGGCCGGCGGCATAGGCGGTGAGGTTGTAGCCGATCTGCGCGACGGCGGGCGGGCGCCGGGCGGCCAGCGAGACCTGCAGCTGCTGCATGAGGCCCGTGTAGACGCCGGGCTGGAATTTCTCGACGACCTTGATGTCCGGATGCCTGGCCTCGAAGAGCTGCACCAGCTCCTTGGCCGCCGGGCCGCCGAACGTCGGCGAGTTGATGTGCCAGTACTCGATGGTCACCGGCTCGGCGGCGCCCACCGACCGCGCAAGGCCCAGCACCGCCACCAGGAGCACGATCCCCTGTCGCAACCTCATGCGCCATCTCCTTGTCATCGGAAGGACACCGCGATGGAGAGCTGTCCCCGAATCTTGAGCTCGACACTGCCGCCGTCGCCCAGCGTGACCTCGCCCCAGCACCCGGAGGGGCCGCGCGTGATGCCGGCGTCGACCAGCGACATCAAGGTGATGTAGGGCACCCCGCCGATCACCTCGACCGTGTTGAGATGCATGTGGCCGTTGAACACGGCCTTGACCCGGCGGCTGCCCGCGATGATCGCCCGCGCCCGCGCGCGGTTGTGCGCCCACGCGTGGTCGTGGTGATCCTTGAAGTACCAGTGCCGCGACGGGTCCTGCTCGTCGAGAGGGTGATGACAGAACACGATCGCGGGGGTGGTGCCAATCTTCAGATCCTGCTCGAGCCAGTCCAGCTGGGCGTCCGACAGGGTGCCGCCGATCCGTTCGATGGTCGGGTCCTGCGAGTTGAGGATCACGACGTGATACCCGGCGAGCTCGTGCGACTCGTAGTCGGCCGTCTTGCCCAGGATCGCGCGCGCCGCGGGCGGCGGGACGTTGAGGAGGTCGTGATTGCCCCAGGCATAGAGGATCGGCACCCCGGCCGCCTCCAGCATCCGCCGCACGTCGCCGAGCCGACGCTTGTCGGCGTCGAGGTCGGTGTCGTTGATGCGGTCGCCCATGTCCACGATGAGATCGGGGTGGAACTCGGTCCGCATCCGGCGCGTGAACCGCTCCAGCAGCTCGGGCGCGGCGCTGCCGACCCTGACGTCCACGTCGGGCCCGTGGTGAATGTCCGTGACCAGTCCGATCCGCAGGGGCATCGCTTCGACGGCGCGGCGATGGCGCGCTCCTAGCGCAGCTCCACCGGGGTCAGCACCAGGTCGAAGTTGGGATGGAGCTTGAAGTGCTGCACGCGCGCCCGGTGCACGATCACCTGCTTGCCGTGGTCGACGATGATCCACGGCGCGTCCTCGGTCACCAGCCGCTGGGCCTCGCGGTACATGGCGATCCGCTGCGACTCGTCGAGCGTGGTGCGGCCCTTGCGCAGCAGGTCGTCCACGCGCGCGTTCTGGTAGAAGCCGGCGTTGAACGCCGGCGGGAAGCGATCCGACGACAGCAGCATGTACATCATGTGATCGGGGTCGCCGATCGACGGGTTCCACGACATCTCGGCCATGTCGGGCCCGTCGAGGTATTTCCTGAGATAGGCGCCCCACTCCATGGTCTGGATCTTCGCCTTCACGCCGACGGCGGCCAGGTTGGCCTGGATGACGGTGCCCATCTCCACCGGCGACTGCATGCCCGAGCCGGACTCGGGCACGAGGAACGTCAGCTCCAGCCCGTTCGGGTAGCCGGCCTCGCGCAAGAGCGTCCGCGCGCGCTCGGGGTTGAAGGGATACCGACTCGTGTTCGGCTCGTGGAAGGCGCCGTACACCGGCGACAGCGGGGAGGTCGCGACGATCGCCGTGCCGCGCAAGATGTCGCGGAGCATCGCGTCCTTGTTGACGGCGAAGTTGAGCGCCTGCCGGACGCGCCTGTCCTTCAGGGCGGGGTGCCGCGTGTTGAGCACGACGTACCACACGGCCGACGAGTCCGCCTCGGCCACGACGAGGTTGGGATCGCGGCGCAGGCCGTCCAGCGCGTCCGGCGGAACGTCGAGGGTCAGATCGATCTCGCCGGTCATGATGGCGGTGAGCCGCGCCTGGGCCTCGAGGATCGGCACGTAGACGGCCTGCCGGATCTTCGGCGGGCCGCCCCAGTACTGGTCGTTGCGGGAGAGCACGACTTTCACGCCGGGCTCCCAGGTCTCGAGCTTGAACGGCCCGGTGCCCACCGGATGCTTGACGACGTCCGTGCCCCACTTCTTGAGCGACTCGGGGCTGTAGATGTAGAGCGAGTGGTGGGCGAGGTACTGGATGAACGGCGTGAGCGGCGCCTTGAGGCGGATCTGCACGGTGTGCGGATCGATGGTCTCGAGGCTCGCCACGTTGCCGAGGAACCCCTTCACGTACGGGTAGGTCCCGGTCTTGTAGTAGGGGCTCTGCTCGTTCAGCTGCCGCTCGAACACGAAGCGCACGGCGTCGGCGGTGAGCGGCGTGCCGTCGTGGAACTTGACGTCAGGGCGCAGGTGGAACGTGTAGGTCAGCCCGTCCTTCGAGATGTCCCAGGACCGCGCGAGGCCGGGCACCAGCTTGTAGGTGCCGAGCTCCTGGCCGACCAGCCCCTCGAAGATCCGCTTGGCCACCCGCGTCGAGTTGAGGTCGGTGATCTGGGGCGGATCCATGGTGACCGGCTCCGCCACCAGCCCGATGACCATCGTGTCGCGCGGCGGCGCGGCGCTCGCGGACGAGATGACAACGAGCGCGAGGACGACTCCGAGGGCGATCGGGTGACGTCGCATGGCGGCCTCCTTGGCCGGCGCCCAGGGTATCACGCGCTCGATCAGGGGGAGCCTGCCTGCCGTTCCGCCAGCCGCTCCTGCCGGCGGCCCAGCCACAGCGCGTTGACCAGCCAGAGGGCCGCCAGCGGGATCGCCGCGAACGAGACCTGCGGCGCCCCCAGGCCGACGGCGCGCAGCAGCGTGGCCGACCACGCGCCGACCTGGTCGCCGGTGCGGTAGACGACCGTGTCGATGAGGCTCTTGGCCTTGTAGCGGTCCTCCCGCGAGGCGACCGTGTAGAGCAGCTCGCGAGCGGGCCGCGCGACCGCGTAGTCGGCGGCCCGGCGCACGACCTGGAACGCCGCCACCGCCATGACCGTCGGCAGCAGGGCGAGCGCGCCGAAGCCCACGATGGTCAGCGCCGGCAGCACGCCGAGGGTGAGGGCGACACCAAGCAGCACCACGATGCGCGCGGTCAGGAAGAGCTGGACGATGAGCGTCAGCACGTTCACGAGCAGATCGACGGTGGCGAAGAACGCGGTCTGCGCCGCGCGATCGCGAAAGGCCGCGCCGACGATGGTGGCCTGCTGGAAATAGAGGAAGGTCGACGTGATCGAGAACAGCAGCAGGAACACGCCCACGTTGAGCAGGTAGGGTGAGCGCACGACGTGGGTGACCCCGGCGAGCACGCCGCCCCCGATGGGCGCCTCGGCGGCGCCGGCGACCGCCTGCGCCAGGCGTGAGAGGCGGCCGGCGCTGAACACGGCGACCTCGAGCAGGGCGGCGGCCCCGAGCAGCAGGACCATCGGCGGCACGTGCCGCGCCAGCGAGGCCGTCACCGCCGAGCCCACGATCGCGCCGAGCGTGGCGCCGGCGGCGATCAGGCCGAACAGCCGCTTGCCCTGCTCGGGGCTGAACACGTCCACGTTCAGCTGCCAGAACATCGAGATGACGAACAGGTTGAAGGCGGAGACCCAGATGAAGAAACCCCGCCCGACCCAGACGGCCTGGGCGCCGTCGGCGGCCTGGAAGAGCGCGGCGAAGAGCAGGATGTTGCCGGCGAAGAAGTGGTAGGTGATCGCGATGAAGCGGTGGCGCGGCAGCCGCCGCACGAGGTACGCGAACGGGATGTTCAGCAACAGCATGACGACGAGCGTGCCGGTGAAGAGCCACTGGAGGTTTTGCACGCCGCCGGCCACGCCGGCCTGATCGCGAATCGGCCGCATGATGTAGTACGACCCCAGGATGCAGAAGATGTCGAGCCAGCACCAGGCCACCACCGCCACCTCGTGCGGCCTGACGTCGAAGAACCGGGTCAAGCGGGGCTCAGTGCAGGCTGCTGGCGATCTGTCGGATCTCGGCCGGCGAATGCTCGCCGGCCAGCGGCGTGCCGGGCACGAGGTGCTTGCCCATGGCCAGCCCGCCGACCAGGACGGGCTCGAACCCGATCTCGCGAATGAGTGTTTCGGCGACGGCGATCGCCCTGGCGTCGTCCCCGGCGATGGGCACCCCGACCGGATCGCCGGCGCGATGCGCGATCGTGCCGAGCCGTGTCGATCCGATCGCGTTGAAGCCGCGGACGATGCGCGCGCCCGGCAGGAGCTTGGCCGTCATCAGCCCGGCCCCGCCCTGGGCGTTCACCTGCTTGACGAAGTCTTCGCCGTCGCGCCGCGGGATCGGATTGCTCACGTCCAGCACCAGCACCTTGGTGGCGAGCGCGCTCGCATGCGCCTTGCCGATCTCCTCGATCGCGGGGTACGGCACGACCAGCGCCACGACGTCCCCAAACGCGACCGCCTGCTCGACCGTGCCGGCCTGCGCGAGCGATCCCAGCCCGGCGACGAGATCCTTCAGGCGATCGGGATTGCGCGACGAGAGCATCACCGGGTGACCGGCCTTGACGAACAGCGTCCCCAGCGCGCTGCCCTCCCGCCCGGCGCCGATCATCGCGATCTTGAGTGGCGCGCCCGCCGGGGCCTCGGCCGAGGCCGCGCGCGGTCCGAACGCGACCGCGACGAGGGCCAGGCCGCGGGCGGCCGTGCGGAGGAAGTCTCGGCGGTCACGGTCAGCGGCGTGGTGCTTTTTCATGACTCGCTCAGGGTACACCGCCAGTCGACGGCCTTCCCCATCGGTTGCCATCGGGCGTCGGCACCGCGAGTGAGGGCGTGCCGGCGATCGCCGGAGTCGCCGAGACCCCGATCAGGACGCCTCCCGCGTGGCAGAATCCGGTGGCGGCAGCAGCCGCATCACGTCGGCGTGGGCCATCACGACCTCGGGTGACCGCTGGAGAGCCTCACGGTATTTCGTGCCGAACCGCGTACCGGCGCCGGAGCGGAGCAGCTGACGCGTCTCGCGAAAAAACGTCTCGGCGTCGCCCGCCGGCCCCTCGGCGTCGAGCGCCTCGTCGATTCGTGCCAGGAGGCCGGAGAGCGCGCGCAACCACGCGAAGTCCTCGTGGTCGAGGACCAGGCGAAGCAACTGGGCGCGCGTCGTCGCTCCATGCGTCTGCTCATGGACCCGACGCTCGGCCTCGAGCAGAGCGGCATGGAGGCCGAGCAACCGGCGGCTGAGCTCACCGAGGCGATGGTCGTCCTCGCTCACTCAGTACTCGCGGTCGGGCTGGACACGGTTCTTCAGGGGCCGGCCCTGCAGATGGCGGCGGACGTTGTCGAAGACCAGGTCGAGCGTTCGCGGGATGTAGCTCTGGACGTCGTCCGACGAGACGTGCGGGGTCATCAGCAGATTCGGGGTCGTCCACAGCGGGGACTCGGCGGGCAGCGGTTCGGGATCGAACACGTCGAGCATCGCCCCGCTCAGCTCGCCGCGGGTGAGCTTGGCAGCCAGCGCCTCGTAGTCGACCACGCGGGCCCGGCCCATGTTGATGAGCCCGGCGGCGGGCTTCATCAGGTCGAGCTCCCGCTTGCCGATGAGCTGTCGGGTCTGCCGGGTCAGCGGCACGGTCACCAGCACCACGTCGGCTCGCGGCAGCACCCGGTCCAGCTCACCGGGACCGAACATCTCGTCGACGTGGCGATGGGGGCGCCCGCTGCGCCGCACGCCGAGCACGCGCATGCCGAGCGCCTTCGCGCGCGCGGCGGCGGCGCCGCCCATCGCGCCGACGCCGACGATCGCCAGCGTCTTGCCCCTGACCGGGGTGCTGAAGATGCGATGCCAGCGTCCCTGGCGCTGGGCCGTGACTAGGGCCGGCAGGTGGTTGCTGATCATGAGAATCGCCATCGCCGCGAACTCGCCGGCCTTCGGCGCGTGCACGCCGCTGTTGGTCGTGACCACCGCCCCTCGCGGCAGCCAGTCGAGCGGCACGATGTGCTCGATGCCCGCCCCCGTCATGTGGATCCACTTCAGGCGGGGGGCCCGGCCCGCCAGGTCCTCGCGGGGAAAGCGCCAGCCGACCAGCACGTCGGCCGTCCGCATCGCCTCGTCGAACGTCGCGAGGTCCCAGCCAATGGTGGTCCGAACGCGGGCGGCGAGACCCCGATGCCGAGCCGCCGCGGCGGCGTACTGCTCGCGCCTGATCTGAAAGACCGGCGCCATGGTCGAGACGTTCTCGACGTGGATGTGCAGCCGCCGGGAGCGCACCGCCGTCAGCTCCGGACCGCCACACGGATCGGGGTCGGGTGGTAGTCGTTCGCCAGGTTGTGCACCTGCGGGCAGTTGGACACGACGGCGAGCACGTCCATCTCGGCCCGGAGATCCACGTGGTCACCCGGCCGGGAGCGGCCCTGCACGATCGCCATCGAGCCGTCGGGGCTGACCGGCACGTACATGAAGAAGTTCACGTTGGCCACGATGTCACGCCGACCGAGGTCGAACGGTGCCAGGGCCCGCAGGAAGTTGTCGCGACAGTTCGGGGTGCCGCGGACACCATAGCGCACGAAGTTGCTCTCCTCGCTGCAGCAGCCGCCGATGGTGTCGTGGTAGCCGCAGGTGTCCTCGACGACGGTGAAGAGCTTGTGCCCGAGCCCGGAGTAGAGCGCGACGCCCGTGCTGACGAAGATCGACCCGGCGATCTTCATCGTATCGGCGGCGTTGTAGCGCTCCTCCGGCCGCGCCGCGTTGTAGCAGAGGAAATCGACCGCCTGCCGGCCCTCGAGGTCCACGATCCGGAGCGTGTGGCCGGCCGGGATGATGCGGCCCCAGTGGCCGCCGGGCGGCACGACGACGTCGTCCATCATGACGACCTCAGCATTCGGCGCCTCCCTGGCGGGCTTTCGCTCCGGGCCCCAGCACCCGATCGAGCACCCAGTTGTCGATCTGATGGACAACGCGTTCGCGATGGCAGAAGCGGCCGCGCCCGTTGATCCGCGAGGCCAGACCGCGCTGCTGCATCTCGCAGATGGCGTTGTCCTCCTCGATGGTGATGTCCCAGCGCTTGTAGTAGTTCTTGACGACTACCTCGAAGTCCGGACGCTCGACGACGGCCCGCGGGAAGCAGGCGCCGTGGACGAGCGTCGTCCGGTCCGGCCCGTGCGGGTGCAGTTCCAGGTACCAGAGCGTGTCGATGGTGGCCGCGATGTAGGTGCTCGGGAAGATGAACGGCGAGAGCGTGCCGTGCCGGGCCCGGCCCTCGAGCGTCCGGATCGTCGGGAAGCCGGAGTCGCCTTTGAGCAGCGCCATGCTGCCGGGATGCTCGGCGTAATTCATCGCGTACTGGCCGCGGACCTCCACGTACTCGTACCTGGCGACCTCGGCCGAGGCGTACTGGTTGATCGTCCTCCGGTGAACCGTCGCGATGTGATACGCCTCCTTGGCGTTCTCGGCGAAGAGCTTCCAGTTGCATTTCAGCTCGTAGACTTTCCGCCGCACGCAGACGAGATCGGCGGCGTGTCCGGCGAGGTTCTCGGTGAAATCGCCGAGGTAGGCGAGCAGTGGCTCGGCCTTCGCGTCGAAGTTGATGAACACGAAGCCCGCCCACGTTTCCAGCCGGATCGCGACCAGCGGATACTGCGCGCAGTCGAAGTTCGACGTCTTCTGCATCTCCGGCGCGCTGAGCAGTTCGCCGTCGAGCGCGTAGGCCCAGCTGTGGTAGGGACACTTGAAGGCGCGGCAGCTGCCCTCGCCCTCGACGAGGATCGTGCCGCGATGGCGGCAGGAGTTGACGAACGCCCGGAGCCGGCCGGCGTCGTCACGGACCACGATGACGGGCACGCCCGCGAACTCCAGCGTGAAATAGTCGCCGGGGTTCGGGATGTGTTCGGCGCGTCCGATGAAGTTCCAGACCCGCATGAAGATCCGCTCGGCCTCGCGCTCGTAGAACTCGGGGGAGGTATAGGCCCACGCCGGCAGCGTCTCGGCCTCCGAATCGGCCAGGCGCGTGGAGCCGTAGTGCGACGGGTCGAAGATATCCGGCTTCATGACCGCAGTCCCTCCCGCCGGCGCCTGCGTTGGTGCCCGATGCCCTCTCTCCTCGGCGTGACGCGCCCTCCCCTCGATCACGTCCTCGCGGCGCCGAGGCTGGTGCCCGCTGACCTCAGGTCCTCGCACGCGCGGACCACGCGGGCGGCCATGCCGGCCTCCGCGGCCTTCCCCCAGGTGCGGGGGTCGTAGGCCTTCTTGTCGCCGACCTCACCGTCCACCTTGAGCACGCCGCTGTAGTTCTTCATCATGTGGTCCACGATCGGCCGCGTGAAGTCGTACTGCGTGTCGGTGTCGATGTTCATCTTCACCACGCCATAATCCAGCGTCTCGCGGATCTCCTCCAGCAGCGAGCCGCTGCCGCCGTGGAAGACGAGGTCGAACGGCTTCGGCTTGCCGACCTTCTTTCCCACGGTGTCCTGGATCTGCTTGAGCACCGGTGGACGCAGCTTGACGTGGCCCGACTGGTAGACGCCGTGGACGTTGCCGAACGTGGCGGCCAGCAGGTAGCGGCCGTTCTCGCCGGTGCCCAGCGTCTCGGCCGTGAGCAGCGCGTCTTCCGGCGTGGAGTAGAGCTTCTCGTTGATGGCGCCGACCACGCCGTCCTCTTCGCCGCCGACGACGCCGATCTCCACCTCCAGCACGATCTTCGCCTTCTTGCACTCGGCGAGGAGCTCGCGGGCGATGCCGAGGTTCTCCTTCAGGCTGACCGCCGAGCCGTCCCACATGTGGGACTGGAACAAGGGTCCCTGTCCGCGGGTGACCCGCTCCTGGCTGATCTTGACGAGGGGCCGCACGTATTTGTCGAGCTGGTTCTTGGGGCAGTGGTCGGTGTGCAAGGCGATCTGGACGGGGTACCGGGCGGCCACCACGTGGGCGTACTCGGCCAGCGCCGTGGCGCCCACCACCATGTCGGCGACCTTGGCGCCCGACAGGTAGGAGGCGCCGCCCGTGGAGACCTGAACGATGCCGTCGCTGCCGGCGTCGGCGAAGCCCTTCAGCGCGGCGTTGAGGGTCTGCGACGAGCTGACGTTGATGGCCGGGTAGGCAAAGGCGCCGGCCTTCGCCCGATTGAGCATCTCCGCATAGATTTCCGGGCTCGCGATGGGCATGAGGTGACCCTCCTCCTGAGGCCATTCCATATAGCACGACTGGCTACGTCATGCCCATGGGCCCCCCTCGAGGCGACTCAGGACAAAGCTGACCACAGAGATGATCAACGAGCCCAGCAGTGCCGAAAGAAATCCGTCCACACGAAACCCGAGGCCCAGACCCTGCGCGATCCAGCTCGTCAAGAGCAGCATGAACGCATTGATCACGAATGTGAACAGGCCGAGGGTGAGCACCTCCAGCGGCAGAGAAAGGATGATCAAGATCGGACGGATGACGGCATTCATGACTCCGAAGATCAAGGCGACGATGAGGAGCGTGACCCAATCGTGTCGGCTCGGATGCGGCCCCGCCGCCGCGAGGTGGATGCCGGGCACGATCCACGCGGCGAGCAGCAGGGCCACCGCGTTGATGACCAGTCTCAGCAGGATGAACACCGCGCGAACCTAGCCGATCGGGCCGACCCCGTCAACAAGACAACGGACGCCTCACGGTCCTTCCTGCCTCTGCGTGGACTCGACCTTGCGCAGCGACACCGACGCGTGGTCGATGCGTCCCCCCGTGAACGACGCAGCGACCTCACCCCAGCGACGCACCGAGTCACCGCGCAACTCGTAGTACACCGCCTCCTGGTGACCGTTGCTCGGCCCCACGCTGCCCGAAAGCACCAGCCAGCCGTGGCGGTCCAGCCACGCCGTCCCGGACGTGTCGGCCTTGCCGGCCTTCCCGCGCCACGTTCCGTCTTCGCTGATCTGCAGATCGAGCGGCGTCGCGCCCTGGATCAGCCACGCGCCGGTCTCCCAGAGGGTCCCCTGCCAATGGCCGGCCAGCGACGCGGCCGCGCTGCTGATGGACGCCGCGGGCGCGTCTTGTTCACCTCGAACCGAGGCGCAACCGCCGACAGCAAGCGCGAGCGCGGCGGCACCGACCACGATTGCGTTTCTCGTCATGGCACCCTCCCTCTCGCCCCTCTTTGCTCAGGTCCAGCGGCTCTCGTCGCCGGCGCCGTCACCGCGCGGTCCGCGTGAGCGCATGCGCGTGCAGACCCCGTGACGGGCCAACCCGGCGCCGATGCCGCCATCGCGCGAACGCGTAGAGCGCGCCTTTGGCCGGCCCCGAATCCAGCACGAGGAGGCTGCACATCCCGAGCATCACCACCGCCACCACGACATTCGCGAGCAACATCGTCCTTTTCCATCCTTTCCCTGCCCTTGGGATGCCCGGCCCGGCGGGCGGGATGCGAGACGGCTGGTCGAATTTCATGTCCGGCGTAACGGTTCTCCTCCCCGCTCCATCTCAAGGAGGACTGGGCGCCCTGCGGCCACGGCGGTGTCCCCAGGGGATGGGTGGGCGTGACGGCGGCCGACGGTTGGGGGAGGCGCCGAACCCGTGACTGACCTCGACTTCGCGCGCTCTCAGATGGCCCTGTCGCTCGCGTTCCACATCGTGTTCGCGGCCGTCGGCATCGGGATGCCGCTGCTCATGGCTGTCGCCGAGGCGCTCTACCTCCGGACCCGGGAGCCGGTCTATCTGGACCTCGCCCGGCGCTGGGCGAGCGGCACGGCGATCCTCTTCGCTGTCGGCGCGGTCTCCGGCACGGTGCTCTCCTTCGAGCTCGGGCTTCTCTGGCCGGGATTCATGCAATACGCGGGCGGGATCATCGGCATGCCGTTCTCGCTCGAGGGCTTTGCGTTCTTCACCGAGGCGATCTTCCTGGGCATCTATCTCTATGGGTGGGACCGCATCCCGGCCGTGCTGCACTGGCTCGCCGGCATCGTCGTCGCCGCGAGCGGCATGCTTTCCGCCGTCTTCGTCGTGATGGTCAATGCCTGGATGAACGCGCCGACCGGCTTCGAGGTGGTCGACGGCCGGGTGACGAACGTCGACCCGATCGCCGTCATGCTGAACCCGGCCAGCTCGGGGCAGGTCGTCCACATGCTGCTGGCCGCCTACGTGGCGACCGGTTTCGTCGTCGCCGGCGTGCACGCCTTCTTCCTGCTCCGAGATCGCGCGAACGCGTTCCACCGGCACGCCCTGGGCATCGCGCTGGGAGTTGGCGCGCTCGCCACTCCGCTCCAGATCGCCAGCGGCGACGTGATTGCCCGGATGGTCGCGCAGCGGCAGCCGGCGAAGCTGGCCGCGATGGAGGCCCACTACCACACAGGGGCGGCCGCGCCGCTCACCATCGGCGGAATCCCGGACGACGCGGCCATGACGACGCGCTACGGCCTCCACATCCCGTGGGCATTGAGCCTGCTCGCCTGGCACGATCCGAGCGCGTCCGTCCGCGGCCTCGACAGCATTCCTCGCGACGAATGGCCCAACACGCGCATCGTGCACTGGGCGTTCGATCTCATGGTCGGCGCCGGCTCCGCCATGCTGGCCGTCGCCGGCTGGGCCGGATGGCTCTGGTGGCGGTGGCGACGCGTCCCCGACGAGCGGTGGCTCTTGCGCGCGCTGGTCGTCGCCGGGCCTCTCGGGCTCATCGCGATCGAGGCGGGATGGGTCGTCACCGAGGTTGGCCGGCAGCCCTGGATCATCTACGGTGTGATGCGAACGGCGGAGGCCGTCACGCCGATGCCCGGACTGGCCGTGCCCTTCACGACCTTCACCGGCGTCTATATGTTCCTGTCCGTTGTCCTGGTGTACTTGCTTCGCCGCCAATTCATCGAGACAGACCCGCGCGCGGTGCGAAGGGTCCGAGGAGGGCCCCTGGACGTGTCGCGTGGCGATTGAGGACCGGCTCGGCGCCGTCATCCTGGCGGCGCTCGTGCTCTACGCCCTCTCGGGCGGCGCCGATTACGGCGGCGGCATGTGGGACCTGCTCGCGTCGGGGCCGCGAGCGTCGCGCCAGCGGGCGGCGATCGAGCACGCCATCGGGCCGATCTGGGAGGCCAACCACGTCTGGCTCATCCTGGTGATCGTGGTGTTCTTTACCGCGTTCCCGCCGGGGTTCGCCGCCACCATGACGGCGCTGCACATCCCGATGACGGCGGTCCTGATCGGCATCGTGCTGCGCGGCTCTGCGTTCGTCTTCCGTCGATATGACGCTCGAGACGACGCCGTGCACCGACGCTGGAGCGCGCTGTTCGGGGCGGCGAGCTTCTTCACCCCGTTCGCCCTTGGCCTGTGTCTGGGGGCGCTGGCGTCGGGCGAGATCCGCGTCATCGACGGCCGCCTCTCGAGTGGCTTCTTCGCCGGCTGGACACGGCCGTTCGCGGTCGCCTGCGGGCTCTTCGCGCTCGGCCTTTTTGCGTTCCTGGCCGCCACCTATCTGACCGTGGATACCGAGAGCGAGCCGGACCTGCAAGAAGACTTCCGCACGCGGGCTCTCACCGCCGGCCTGTTGCTGGCGCCGCTGGCGGCGGTCACGTTCCTTCTCGCCCGGAACGGGGCGCCGACGATCTTCGGCAGACTGACGAGCTGGTGGGCACCAGCGCTCGTCGGCGTGACCAGCGTCTGCGCGATCGGAGCGCTGGTGGCCTTATGGTATCGGCGCTTTCACTGGGCGCGGGCCGCCGCCGTCGGTCAGGTCGCGTGCGTCCTGGTCGGGTGGGGGTTGGCGCAGTACCCTTACCTCGTGATTCCCGATCTCACGCTCACGAATGCCGCGACCGTTCCGTCCACACTCCACGCCATGCAGTCCGCGCTCGCCGTTGGCGCCGTGGTGCTCTTCCCCGCCTTCGGCTATCTCTACTACGTCTTCAAGCGACGACAGGTTCCGCCGCCGGGCGACTGGCATCGCAGAAGGCAATGACACCGCCGAGATCGGCGGGCGAGCGCGGCACGAAAAGGTTCGCCTAATTCAAATACGGGCGGGGGTTACCCTACTGACCGGGGGCTGCCGCCCGTGACAACGCCGCCTTCGCCGTCCTCTTCGTGCTCGAGATCAGCCAGATCGTGGAAACCCGCAACCTGCGCAATATCCTGCTCGGTCGCTATCACCGGCCTCGAGCCGAAGAAAGTTCTTTCTCTTTGTCGACGTCGAGGGCTCGGCATCCCTGGACGAACGGATCGGGCCGGCTGCGGTTCACGCTTCCTGGTTTCG
>VBPC01000244.1 GCA_005887895.1 Candidatus Rokuibacteriota bacterium | reverse complement strand
ATGGCGTCGTCGTAATCGCCGTTGTCGTAGATGCCGCCGATCCACGTCGGATCGGTCGGACTGGCCGCGGCGAGGCCCGCTACCGCGACGACGACGACGGCAAGCAGGAGCACGCTACTGGTGTGACAGGTCCGTCCGACCGCCTGACACATCTCGAGTACCCGGCTCTCAGTCGACCCGTCCACAGGTGAGCGTCACGTCCCGATCGAAGACCACCGAAAGTGGGTCGCACCGTACGCTCGAACTACGACCGGGTCAAGCGATGGCGCCACGCGCCTCAGAACGTCAGCGGATCGGTCAGGCGCACCCAGCGGCCGCCCTTGACGACGGCCAGGAACGAGGAGCTGGCGCCCTGGTGCTTGTCGGGGCCGAAGCTCGCCTCCGGCCCGTTGAAGATGTCCCGGTAGCTCTTGATCGACTCCAGGCCCTTGACGAACGAGTCGAGCGTCAGGTCCTTGCCGGCCTTGTCGAGGCCGACCAGGGTGAGGTCGGCGGCGACGTGGCCGTACACCGCGCCCATGTTCGGATCCGCCTTGAAGCGGTCCTTGTAGCGATCGAACCACGCCTGGGCGGTCGGGGTCAGCGTATCGCGGTACGGCATGTCGGTGAGGCCCATCGCGTAGAGGCCCTCGGTCACGCCGCCCTGGGCGGCGGCCACGAACGAGTCATACGTCGCCGCCGAGCCGAGGAAGTCGACGTCGGTCCAGCCGATCTTGCGGGCCGTCGCGTAGGGCACGATCGAATCGCGGACGATGGTCCCGATGACCACGAGGTCACAGCCGGCGCCCTTCAGCTTGGTGATCTGCGCCGTGAAATCCTGGTCGGTGGGCTTGTGGGTGACCGTCTCGACGAGCTTGACCTTGAGCTTGTCGGCCTGCATCTGCACGCCGTCCAGGACTTCCTTGCCGAAGTCGGTGTCCTGGTACATGGCACACAGGGCCTTCTTGTTCTTCTTGGTCACGAAGTAGTTGATGCCAGCCCGGACCTGGTCGACGTAAGACGCGGCGCCGTAGAACTTCAGCCGGTGGAAGGGTTCGTACATCGAGCGCGCGGCCGACAGGGGGAAGAGGTTGGGCACGCCCGCCTCGAACTGGTCCTTGAAGAGGGCGTTGTTCATCGGCGTGCCGAGCGGCGCCACCATGGCGAAGATGCGGTCGCGGTTGATCAGCTTGGTGCCGGCCTGCACCGCCCGCGGCACCTGGTACTGGGTGTCTTCCACCACCAGCCGGATCTTGCGGCCGTGGATGCCGCCCTTGTCGTTGACCTCGTCGAACCGCATCTTCACGGCGTTCGAGGACGACACGCCGTAGGTGGCGGCCGGCCCCGAGAGGTCCGTGTGCATGCCCAGCACGATCTCGGTCGGGGTGACGCCCCGCGTCTCCTTCTGCCCCAGGGCCGGGGCGGCCAGCCCGACCGCCATTGCCATCACCGCCGCTGCCCATGCTGTCCTCATCGCTCGCTCCTTTCGGCATACATGCCGTCGATGACGTCCTTGTACTTGCGGTTCACGAACGACCGCTTCAGCTTCATGGTCGGAGTCAGCTCCTCGTCCTCCGGCGTGAGGATCTGCTCGATCAAGCGGAACGTCTTGATCGTCTCCACCCGGGCCAGCTGCTTGTTGACCCGCTCGATCTCGTCGCCGATGAGCTCCTGCACTTCCCGGGCGCGGCACAGCGAGGCGAAGTTGGTGAATGGCACGTTCCGCTCCTGGGCGAACTGGGCCACCGTCTCGTGGTCGATCATGACCAGGCACGAGAGGAACTTGCGCTGGTCGCCGATCACCACCGCGTCGGCGATGTACGGCGAGAACTTGAGCTGGTTCTCGATCTCGGACGGTGTGACGTTCTTGCCGCCGGCGGTGATGATGATGTCCTTCATGCGATCGGTGATGGTGAGGAACCCGTCGGCATCGAGCGTGCCGACGTCGCCGGTGTGCAGCCAGCCGTCGACCACGGTCTCGGCCGTCTTGGCGGGATTCTTGTAGTAGCCGAGGAACACGTGGGGGCCGCGGAGGAGGATCTCGCCGGCCGGCGAGAGGCGCACCTCGGTGCCGGCGCGGGCGATCCCGACCGTGCCGAGCCTGATGCGATCGGCCGGCATCGCCGTGGCGAGCCCGCAGTTCTCGGTCTGGCCGTAGACCTCGCGCATGTCGATGCCGAGCGCCATGTACCACTTGATGAGGTCGGGCGCGATCGGCGCAGCCCCGGTGGCGGCGCCGCGGGCGCGGTGCAGGCCCAGCGAGCGCTTGACGTTGTCGAGGACCAGCAAGTCGGCGAGGCGGGAGAGCGCCCACAGGCCGGCCGACGGCCGCCGGCCGGCAATCCGCGCCTCCGCCATCCGCGTGCCGATGCCGATCGCCCACCGGTAGGCGAGCCGGCCCACGCGGGTGGCCTCCCGCATCCGGACGGCGACGCCGGAGTAGAACTTCTCCCAGATGCGCGGCACCGCGAAGAACACCGCCGGCGCGACCTCGCGGATGTTCTCGGGCACCGTGTCGATGCTCTCGGCGAAGTTCACGGTGGCGCCGGTCCGCAGCGGGTAGAAGACGCTGAACGTCCGCTCGGCCACGTGGGACAGGGGCAGGAACGACAGCTGCTGGTCGCCCGGGCGGGGCTCGGCCAGAAAATCCGCGTAGCCGAGCTGGAACAGGATGTTGCGATGGCTCAGCATGGCGCCCTTGGGCGGGCCGGTGGTGCCCGAGGTGTAGACGAGGATCGCCAGGTCCTCGGGGCGGGGCGTCTCCACCAGCGCGTCGAAGGCGCCGGGGTGCTCGCGGTCCCACTGCGCGCCGAGCTCCCGCAGGGCCTCGAACGACAGCACCTGGTCGTCGCGGAAGGCGTGCAGGCCGTCCATGTCGTAAACGACGATCTTCACCAGCTGCGGGCAGCGGCCGCGCACCTCGAGGATCTTGTCGAGCTGCTCCTCGTTCTCGGCGAAGAAGAAGCGGCTGCCGCTGTCGTTGACGATGTACTCGACCTGTCGCGGCGAGTCGGTGGTGTAGATGCCGTTGGTGACGCCCGCCACCGACATCGTGCCGAGGTCGGTGTAGAGCCACTCCGGCCCGTTCTCGGCGATGATCGAGACGACGTCGCGGGGCCGCAGGCCGAGGACGACCAGGCCGCTGCCGACCGCCCGGGCCCGGGCGCCGTACTCGCGCCAGGTGATGGCGCGCCAGATGCCGAGGTGCTTCTCGCGCATGGCGACGGCGTCCCCGCGCTCGCGGACGACGTGGCGGAAGAGCTTCGGCAGCGTGTCCTGGCCGTGGATCAGCGCCATGTCTTCTTCCGCTTCCAGCGGCGGGTGCCGCGGATGCTGGCGTCCTTCACGCCGAGGTAGAACTCCTTGATGTCCTCCTTCTCCAGCAGGCGCTCGCAGGTGTCCTCCATGACGATGCGGCCGACCTCGAGCACGTAGCCGTAGTGGGCCACGTGCAGGGCCATGTTGGCGTTCTGCTCCACCAGCAGCACGGTGACGCCGCGCTCGCGATTGATCCGCCCGATGATCTCGAAGATCTCCTTCACGAGCCGCGGCGCCAGCCCCAGCGAGGGTTCGTCCAGCAGCATCATGGTCGGCCGGGCCATCAGCGCCCGGCTGATCGCCAGCATCTGCTGCTCGCCGCCCGACAGCGAGCCCGCGCGCTGCTCGGCGCGGGCGCGCAGGACGGGGAAGTACTCGTACACCGCCTCCAGGTCGGCGGCGATCCCGGCGGCGTCGCGGCGGGCGTCAGCGCCCATCCGGAGGTTCTCGCGCACCGTGAGCAGCGGAAACACCTCGCGCCCCTCCGGCACGTGGGCGAGGCCGCGCCGGGCGACCTTGTCCGGATCGAGTCCGTGGATCGGCCGGCCGTCGAACGCGACGGTGCCCTTCTGCGGGTCCATCACGCCGGACACCGTCCTCAGGATCGTCGTCTTGCCGGCGCCGTTGGCCCCCAGGATCGTCACGATGGCGCCACGCGGCACCGTGAAGCTCACGCCGCGGATGGCCATGATCGGGCCGTAGTACGTCTCGATGTTGCTCACCTCGAGGAGCGTATCGGCCATCCTCAGCCTCCGAGGTACGCCTTCACGACCTCGGGATGCTCCTGGACCTCCCGGGGCGTGCCGAGCGCGATCGGACGGCCGTAGTTGAGCGCGAGGACACGGTCGGAGACGGCCGTCACCAGGCGCATGTCGTGTTCCACCATGAGCACGGTGATGCCGAGCAAAGTGCGGATGTCCTGGATCCAGAACGCCATGTCGTCGGTCTCCTCGACGCTGAGACCGGACGACGGCTCGTCGAGCA
>VBPC01000243.1 GCA_005887895.1 Candidatus Rokuibacteriota bacterium | reverse complement strand
AGGTGACGCTGAACACGAGTATGACCATGTCCGGAATGTCGCCGATGATCGCCGGCGCCACCCTGTCGCCCGACAAGACGCCAGGCCGCTACGTCGGCACCATCACGTTCCCCGACGGCGGCACGCGCCAGGTGACGGTGACCTGGGACGGCCCGGCCGGCAAGGGCTCCACGAAGTTCTCGCTGTCCGTGCGCTGAGCGTGCCGGCGATGCGAGCCGTCATGGTGGTTCTGCTCGTGTTGACGTGTCCCGCGGCGGTTCTGCCCGGCGTCGCGCGGGGCCAGACGCCGCCGGAGGTCTCAGTAGACGAGCTTGTCGCGCGTGCTCTCGCCGACAACCCGGATCTCAAGGCTGCGAGAATCGACGTCGAAGCGGCGGCGGCCAGGGTGCAGCAGGCGGGATTGCGACCGAATCCGATGCTCGACCTGGGCGGGCAGAAAGCGATTAGTCCCGACAACAACATCAACATCGGGCTGTCGCTGCCGCTCGACCTGAACGGTCGCAAGGAGGGTCGCGTCGGCGTGGCCGAGCGCGAGCTCGAGACCAGGCGCCGGCAGGTCGCCGATCGCGAGCGTCGCCTGCGCGCCGAGGTTCGCATGAAGGCGGGGGAGCTTCTCGCCGCGCAGCGGAACCTGAGCGTGACCGACGATCTCCTGCGCGTGAACCGGGAGGGACTGGGCGTGGTCGGCAATCGCGTGCGCGAGGGAGCGGCGCCATCGCTCGACGAGAGTCTGCAGCTGGTCGAGGTGAACCGGCTGGACGCCGGACGCCAGCTCGCCCAGAGCCGCGTCGACATCGCGACGCTCCAGTTGAAAGCTCTCGTCGGCATGCCGCCCGACGCGCCGCTCGTCGTGAGGGGTGACCTCGTTCCATCACCACTGCCGCTCGACCCGAGCGAGGCGATGCAACGGGCGGTCAGCGATCGAGCCGACATCGCCGTCGCGCGCGCGGAGGCGGCCACGGCAAGCGCGATGGTCAAGAAGGAGCAGGCCGAGGCGCGGTGGGACGCCAGCATCAACGTCGGCTACCAGCGTCAGGACTTCGGCTTCAACTTGAACGGTGTGACGTCCAGCGGTGCGACGCGGCCGATCCAGGACGTCTTCCACTACTTCGGCGGCGGCATCAGCGTCATGCTGCCCGTGCGCAATCGCAACGAGGGCAACATCGCGGCCGCGATGGCCGGCGTACGCGCGGCGGAGCGCCGGGTCGAGTTCACCGTCTTGACCGTTCAGCAGGAGGTCGCCGCGGCGTTCGCGCAGTACGAGGCGGCCCGCCGATCAGTTGATCTCTACGAACGCGGGGTGCGCGACGTGGCGCGTCGCAACCTCGATGTCGTGCGGCAAGCGTACCGCCTGGGCCGCGGCTCGCTTCTCGACGTTGTCGCCGAGCAGCGGCGGTACATCGAGATCGAGAACGGTTATACCGACGCGCTCAAGCAGGTCTACGACGCGGCAGTGGATATCGAGCGTGCGGTCGGTGTCGCTGGCCGCTGAGGAACCACACATGGAACGGGACGATGCCGAGGTTGTCGAGGAGGGGTCGGGAGGGCGGACACGCCATCGCTTGCGCCGCGGCCTCCTGCAGGGCCTGGTGGGCGTCGGGTTGATCGTCGTCGGCCTCGCGGCTGGCCTGGCCTGGAGCGAACGGCGCAGCGGGCGCAACGACGCCACCGAGCGAGCCGGCGACAACCCGTCGGCCGCCAGCCGTTCGATGCCCGCGATGCCCGGGATGCCGGCGAAGACCGCTGCGCCTGGCGAGGAGACCGCCGAAGTGTCGTTGACGCCGGAGGCGATCGAGCGAGCGGGGATCAAGACCGCCGTCGTTGGGACGCGGGCCGCCGTGTCAGGGATCACCGTACCGGCCACGGTGACCTCGAACGCCTACCGCGACACCAAGGTCAACTCGTTGGTTGGTGGCGTCGTTCGGCAGGTCTCTGCCGAACTCGGCTCGCTCGTCAGCCGCGGCCAGCCGCTCGCCGTCATCTTCAGCGCTGAGCTGGCCGAGGCACAGATGAAGTACCTGTCGATGCAGGCCATGCTCGAAGCCGATCACCAGAAGCTCGTGCGAACCGAGAAGCTGGTCGGCCTCGGAGCCGCCAGCCGCCAGGAACTGGAGGAAGTCACGGCGACCCACACGGGGCACGCCACCGAGGTGGCAGCGGCCGGTCAGCGGCTGTTGCTTCTCGGGCTCGCACCGGACCAGGTCGCCCGCGTGACCGATGCCTCGCATGTCGTCTCCGACGTCGTCGTGCGCGCGCCTGCCGACGGCGTCGTCATCGCGCGCAGCGTGAATCCGGGACAGGTGGTGGGCTCCGCACAGGAGCTGTTCGTCGTGACCGACCTACGCACCGTCTGGGTGATCGGCGATCTCTACGAGAATGACTTCGGGAGCATCCAGGTGGGATCGCCCGCGTCGATCGGAATTCCGGCGCGCTCGGCGACGGTCCTGAACGGGCGTGTGGCATACATCGATCCACGCGTCGATCCCGCCACGCGGACGGCAAAAGTGCGCGTCGAAGTGCCGAACGCCGGCATGGAGCTACGTCTCGGCATGTACGTGACACTCGACTTTCGAACTACGTCGGGCAAGCCAACTCCGGTCGTGCCACGCGACGCCGTGCAGGCGCTGGGTGAGCGAAGCGTCGTCTACGTTCCGGTGGAAGGCGGCGAAGGGCGTTTCACGGAACGGCCGGTGAAGCTGGGGGCCGCGGTCGGAGACTCCGTCCAGGTGCTCGATGGCCTCAAGCCTGACGAGCGCGTGGTGACCGCCGGCAGCTTCTTCCTGCGCGGAGAAGCCGCCCGCAACCGATCCGGCGGATAGCGCTGCTCAACGATCTGTCCTCATCCGTGCTGGTGCGGATGCTTCGGATGCACCATGCCGCCGTGATGACCAGCGGGCTGACCCATCATCCTCAACATGGCGGGCCCGCCCGTCCGGAGGAATCGGTAGACGAGGGTAGCGGCGAGCACCAGAAAGACGATGTTCAGGACCGTCGTGTAATTCAATGTCACGTGCGGCTCGAGAACAATGGCTTGACGCTCGCTCGGCACCAGCCCGGCCGCCAGAAACAGGAGCTCGACGATCAAGCCCGCCAGGGCCATCGCAACGTATGACGAAACCAAGAGGAACAGCGTCATACGCCCAGCGTAGTACTTGCGATAGATGTTGAGAATCGGCAGGACGATGAGATCTGCGAAGATGAACGAGATGACCCCGCCGAAGCTGATGCCGCCGTTCCACAGCACGGCGGCCAGCGGTACGTTGCCGATCGAGCACACGAAAGACAGCATCGCGACGACGGGTCCGACGACCGGGCCCCAGACCGTGGCGATGATCGGATGTTTCACCAGGAAGAACGACTGCCAGAACCGTTCCGGCACCCAGGCGGCCAGCGCGCCCGCGATGAGGAGGCCCCCGGCGACGTCCCGCCATACGGCCGCCCAGTCCATGACGAAGTAGTGGCTGATCGCGGTGAAGCCCCGCCCCGAGAAGATTCGCTCCACCAGCGTCCCCTCGGTGACCGACATGTCCATTTCCGCGTGCCCTTCCATGGAGCCCACGAGACCACGCTCCGCCTGCCGGCGAGCCTCCTCGACGAGCTGGGGTGGCAGGAACGCTCGGAAGAACAGCGCCAGGATCATGACCATGAGCAGGCCGCCCAGGAACTCCGCCGTGGCGAACGGCCAGCCCAGGAGCAGGACCATGATGATGGACAGCTCCGCGACCAGGTTCGTCGAGGCGAATTCGAAGGCGATGGCGGCCGTGAAGTTGGCGCCCTTCCGGAACATCGAGCGCGCCAGGGCGACGGCGGCGTA
>VBPC01000024.1 GCA_005887895.1 Candidatus Rokuibacteriota bacterium | reverse complement strand
CTGGTCATCGTCAGCGTGAATCTCATCGTGGACTTGATCGTGGGATTCATCGATCCGCGCATCCGCACCGGCCCATGACGGCGGTGAGCGCGTCCGGCAAGGTGGACCTGGTCGGCGTCGCCGAGACGCCCGCCAGGAAGACCGTCGAGCCGCGAGCCACGCTGCGACAGCTGCGGCGATTGCGCTTCGGCCTCGCCGCCGGCGCCGTGCTGCTGCTGATCGTCGCCAGCGCCGTTCTGGCTCCGTGGCTCTCGCCCCACGACCCCCTCACCGTGGACATCCGCCATCGGCTGGCGCCGCCGGCGTGGATGGAGCTCGGCACCGGCGAGCACCTGCTGGGCACGGATCAGATCGGCCGCGATCTCCTCTCGCGCATGATCTACGGTGGACGCGTGTCGCTCGTGGTGGGGGTGAGCGCGGTGCTGATCTCGGCCACCATCGGCGTGCTGCTGGGGCTGGGCGCGGGCTACTTCGGCGGGCGCATCGACTGGACGATCATGGCGCTGATCAACGTGATGCTCACCTTCCCGTTCGTCCTCCTGGCCCTCGCCGTCATCGCCGTACTCGGCCCGAACCTCGTCAACATGATCATGGTGCTGGGTGTGGCCGGCTGGCCGATCTACGCCCGCGTGGTGCGGGCGGAGACCATGGCCATTCGCGAGCGCGAGTTCGTGCTGGCCGGGCGGGCGCTGGGCATGAGCCACGCCCGGATCATCTTCCGGCAGATCCTGCCGAACCTGGTCTCGGCCATCGTCGTCATCGCCACGCTGCAGGTGGCCCAGGTGATCATCGCCGAATCGTTCCTGTCGTTCCTCGGCCTCGGCATCCAGCCGCCGACGCCGGCCTGGGGCAACATGCTCGGCGAGGGCCGCGTCTACATGCTGAACTCGTGGTGGATCGCCACCTTCCCGGGCTTGGCGATCTTCCTCACCACGCTGGTGATCAACCTGATGGGCAACGCGCTGCGCGACTGGCTCGACCCGCACATGAAACTCTGAGGGTCCCGCGCGGCATCCGGCTCACGCCGGCGGCTGGGGGAGCTCGAGCTGGCGCGCCTCGGGACGCGTCCGATTCTCGAGACCGGCTCGACGCTCATCCGGCTGGCGGCGACGGACCGGATGCCGTCCGGTCCGCGGCCCGGGAAATTTCACGCGCAGTCCCGGCGCCTGGACCTGGAAGAGCATCTCGGCGTCCGGAAGTCCGGGGAGACGATGTCGGCCGAGACCGCGGAACCGGATGCCGGTCGGCGCCGATGCCCCGATCGCGGCTCTGGTCGCGGCGGACACGACGATCTGCCCTCCGTGGGCGGCCGAGCAGACTCGAGCCGTGGTGTGGACCGCCACACCGATGTAGCCGACATCGGTCAGTGTCGGCCGGCCGCTATGGATGCCGACACGAATCCGCACCTCGACGCCGTCGCTCCACGCTCGATCGCCAAGCTCGCGCTGGACCGCCACCGCCGCTTCGCTGGCGGAGGGGGCTCGCTCGAAGACCGCGAAGAACTCGTCGGCGCGGGCGTCGATCTCGCGGCCGCCCGCTCGCGACACGGCTGCCCGGAGGATGCCCCTGACGTCGTTCAGGACAGTGCCGTAGCGGTCGCCCAGCCTGCGGAGCAGGGCGGTGGAGGCCTCGATATCGGTCATGAGCAGGGTGACGAACCCGGTGGGGAGCGCCGCGGCGTCGGTCGACGTGGCCTGGATCTGCCCGTGCAGACGGTCCTTCTCGACCACGAAGCGGACGGCGTCGAGCACGGTCTGGGCGAGCGCCGGATCGTCGAGGATCGTGGGATCGTGCACGACCGCCGTCATCGGCCGGCCCTGGCGCTCGAGATAGGTCACGCCGCGCTGGTCTCCCTCGGCGGGGAGCGGGACCGGCGTGCCCGTGCCGTCCAGGTACGCCCCGGAAGCGTCGGACCAGTGCAGGACAGCCAGGGTCGGATCGCGCAGGACGGTACGCAACCGCTGTTCGAGCTCGCCGGGCGCCGGGTTCCGACCGAGCTCGATGACGAGGCGCCCGGCCGTCGCGTGTCGTCGCTCCGATCGCAGCTCGCCGGTGATGAACCCCACGGGCACGATGCGGTACTTCTTCGCCGCGTTCAGCAGGCGCTGACGGGCGCGCTCCCGTGCGGCATCGTCCTCGAAGGCGACCTGGTTGAACCGGGCGAGCGCATTCCGCACGTGGGCCTTGTCGTGGACCGGCAGCCGCCGTCGACCGCGCGAGTCCACGTAGGCGAAGGCCCGGTCGGGCAGGCGGGCTCGCTTCCGCGTTTTCAGGCGCGACATGCCCGAACGATAACGCCGGTGCTACGGGCCTGCCAACCCCTTGGCTTTGTAGACCGGCGCTGCCCGAGGCCCCGAGAGGAACTGGATGAACGCCTTGGCGGCTTCGGCCTCTCGGGCCTCGGTGGCGAGGGCGACGGAAAAGATCGTGATGGTCTGGAGATCGGCGGGAAGCGGGCCGACCACCTCGACGCCCGGCACCGCCATGAGCTCCGGAATCTGCGCGGCGCCGAGCTCGATCTCGCCGGAGGCCAGCATTTCGCCGGCGCGCGTCCCGGTGTCCCTGTACTTCGCCTTGACCTGCTCGGCGATTCCCAGGCGCTCGAGCACGCGCGCGAACACAACGCCCGAGGCGCCCGCCTTGGAGTAGCCGATCGACTTCGCCGCCAGCACGGCGTTCTTCAGTGCCTCCGGCGTGCTGATGTCGGGCTTCGGCGCGCCGGCCTTCACCCCCACGCCGACGCCGGACCGGCCGATATCGACCTTGCTGCCGGGCGCCACCTTGCCCTGTTGCACCAGGTCGTCGACGATCGGGCTCGTCAGGATCAGGACGTCGGCGGGCTCACCCTCCAGGAACTTCGTCTTGAGCACGGCCGCGAGACCGTACGTCACGGCGATCCGGTGGCCCGTCGCGCCCTCGAATTGCGCGATGATCTCCGGGGTGGCCGGCTGCACGCCGACGGTGCTGAGGACCCTGATCTCAGCCGCCTCGACGACCGCGGATACCGACAGCGCGGCCAGCGTGAGTCCGACCCGACCCACGATCCTGCGTCGCACCGTCATCGATTCCTCCTGGCCGGAGTCATCGCCGGGTGAGCTCCTCGCGCAGGCGGGCGGCGACGATCGCCTCGTCGCCCGGCTGCAGGTTGATCGGATCGACGGCGATCTCGTCGAAGTACCCGCCCTGGTGCGCGCCCTGCTGCACGTAGACGTGCGGCTCGCCCTGGGCCAGCGCGACCTGCACGGCGTGGCCGGACGGGCCGGCCCAGTCCGGCGTGAAGTAGACGACCGCCTGGGGCAGCACGCGATTGACCGCGTCCTGCTCGACGACGACGCGGAGCCCGGGGATGTCGGCCAGCGCCTCGGCGATGGTCGCGCAGACGTCGTGATAGCGCTTCATCTCGGCCTTCTCGTCCTCGGCCATGAAGCACTCGAGGGCGACGACCAGGCCGGCGATCTCCTCCTTCGACGTCTTGGCCGCCCGGCCCAGCGCCTGGTTCGGGCTCGCGTTGAGCGCGGCGGCCCGCACCAGGTCGCGCCGGCCGGCGAGGATGCCGGTCGATTGCGGCCCCCGGATGCCCTTGCCGCCGCTGAAGCTCACGAGGTCGGCGCCCTGGCGGAGGAACTTCGTGAGGTTCTCGCGCGGCGGGAGCATCGAGGCGGCGTCGACGATGACCGGCACGCCGCGCTTGTGGGCGATCGCCACCACCTGCTCGAGCGAGAGCACGCCCGGCGGGCTCGTGAACGGCGAGATCAGGTGGGCGACGGCGGCCGTCCGCTCGCCGATCGCCTCCTCCAGCTCGAACGGCTGCGTCCGGCGCGCCAGGCCGATCTCGACGAGGACGCCGCCGGCGACCCGGTAGGCCTGGTCGTAGGCGAACCGATGGGCGCGCTGGATCACGATCTCGTTGCGCATCCCGCGCGTGTCGGGCAGGCGCGTGATCCTGGCCGGGTCGGCGCCGGCGATGCACGCCGCCGCTTGCAGAATGAGGCCGGAGCTGGCGCCGGCGGTGACGAACGCCGCCTCGGCGCCGAGCATGCGGGCGATCGCCACGCCGGCGGCCTCGTTGAGCTCGTCGAGGTTGACGAGCGCCGTCGACGCCTCGCGCATGGTCTCCAGGGCCTCCGGGCGCAGGAGCGAGCCGCCATAGCGTGTGGTCGTGCCCGCGGCGTGGACGATCGGTCGGACGCCGAGGCGCTGGTAGATCGACGGCACCGGCTTCGCGCGCTGCATCAGGCCAGGCCCTCCTTCCCTGGGGCGCCTCAGTATAGCTGCTGGTCCGAGCGGGGCGGCGCAGCGGTCGCGGCCGGAGGCCCGGGCGTCGCCGCCGGAGCCTCCGACCGTTACAGGGCAGCCGATCTAGTCGTCGTTCCGCGACGCCCCGAAGACCGCGATACAACCGGTCTGGCAGCCGGGGAAGACATT
>VBPC01000123.1 GCA_005887895.1 Candidatus Rokuibacteriota bacterium | reverse complement strand
CCGCCGTAGACGGAGAGGCCGGCAGCCTGGAGACCGGTGCGGATGATGCACGCGTTCTCCATGTAGCCGTCGACGAGCGCGCGCACCTGGGCCTGACCCTCCTCGGTGTAGACGGCGGCGGCCCCCTTCTGGATGATGTACGGCACGCTGTTGAACTTCGTCGATTGGCGCCGCAGCCAGAGGCCGTTCAGCCCGACGCGCTCGCCCGCGGCGGTGCGCCCGGTGACTTCCTTCGGTACGACCGTGAACGCGCAGCGGGTGCCCGTGAACCCCGCGCTCTTGGAGAACGACCGGAACTCGATCGCCACCTCGCGCGCACCCTCGACCTCGTAGATCGAGTGCGGGATGGCGGGATCACGGATGTAGGCCTCGTAGGCGGCGTCGTAGAGGAGCACGGCGCCGGTCTGTCGCGCCCAGTCGACCCACTTCTTCAGCATCGGCTTCTGGAGCACCGCACCGGTGGGGTTGTTCGGGAAGCACAGGTAGACCATGTCCACCGGACGCTCGGGCAGCGGAGGCTCGAAGCGGTTCTCGGCAGTGCACGGCAGGTAGACGACGCGCGCGTAGCGTCCGCGCTCGTCGACGGCGCCCGTGCGGCCGGCCATCACGTTGCTGTCGAGGTACACAGGATAGACCGGATCGGTCAGCGCGACCACGGCATCGGCGGCGAAGATCTCCTGGATGTTGCCGCTGTCGCTCTTGCTGCCGTCGCTGACGATGATCTCGTCCGGCGCGATGCTCACGCCGCGCGCGCCGTACTCGTGCTTGGCGATCAACGCGATGAGGAAGTCGTAGCCGGCTTCGGGGCCGTAGCCGCGGAACGTCTCGGCCCGGGCCATCTCGTCCACGGCCTCGTGGAGCGCCTTGATGACCGCCGGCGGCAGCGGCTGAGTGACGTCGCCGATTCCGAGCCGGATGATCTTCGCCTCCGGATGGGCGATCTGGAACTCGCGCAGCCGGCGCGCGATCTCGCTGAAGAGGTAGCTGGACTTCAGCTTCGAGTAGTGTTCGTTGACCTTTGCCATGGCGGTGAAGTTTAGCAGGTTGTGCAACGCGCGGCGCGCAGGCCGATGAAAACGGCCCATCTGCTTCGTTCAATCGGAGGGGGTCTCGACGACCCCCTCCGAAGCCTTCCTGAGGATTGCGCGGGCGAAGCCCGCGCTCGAAGCGGTGGATTCTCGCTCGCCTCGCATATGAACCGTTTTGATCTGCCCGGCGGACGGCGGGTTCTCGAGACCGCAACGATGGGTGTTGATCGGGCTGTCAACAGGGCGTGTCGGGGTCGAGGCAGTAGCGGATCGTTGTTCGGGGGACCCAGGCGGTGATGTCGAGGGTGCGACCGTCGGTTTCGAGCAGGATCGCGCCGTCGCGGTCGGTGCGGTAGATGTGGGCGCCGGCGGTGGTGAGGCGGGCGAGGACGCCGGGGTCGGGGTGGCCGTAGGGGTTGCGGGGGCCGACGGAGATGACGGCAACGGATGGGCGCACGGCGGCGAGGAGGTCGGCGCCGCTCGACGTTCGCGAGCCGTGATGCGGCACTTTGAGCACGACGGCCGCCAGCGGCGCTCGGGAGTCGATCAGCGCGTGCTCGCCCGCCGTCTCGATGTCGGAGGTGAGCAGCACGGAGGCGAGGCCGAAGTCCAGACGCAGCACCCGGGCCGAGTCGTTCCGTCCGGCCGCCGCCGTCGGCAGCGGCGTGAGGACGGCGCCGCCGAGGGCGAGCGGACCGCGCTCGACGCCGCCATCCCACGCCTCGTCCACGCCGAACAGCGCGCGCACGGCCGCCATGCCGCCGGCGTGGTCGATGTCCTCGTGCGTGACGACGGCGGCGGCCAGCTTCAGCACGCCGCGGTTCCAGAGGAATGGCGCGACCACCCGCTCGCCGGCGTCCAGGCGGTACGGGCCACCGGCGCCGGCGTCGACCAGCACCGCGCGGCCGTTCGGCCCCTCGACGACGATGGCGTCGCCCTGGCCGACGTCGAGGATGCTCACGCGCAGCCGGCCGTCGGCCGGGCGGAGTGCGGGCCAGAGCGTGAGAGCGGCGCTGGCGACCGCGAGAGCGATCGCCGTCGTCCCCAGCCTCCGCGCGAGCCGCAGGCGCGCGGCGCGCAGGTGCCAGGCCGCCAGGCCGAGGCCGAGCGCGGCGACGTAGCAGACGATCGCGACCGGTCCCGGGGCCGGCAGATGGAGCACCGCGCCTGGAACGGCGGCCGCCAGCGCCACTGCCCAGCGGAGGAGGAGCAAGATCGGCCACACGGCGGCGAAGAGCCAGCCGGCAACGAGCGCGCTGACCGCCGCCGTCGCCACTGCGCAGAGACCGAGGACCGTGGCGATGCCGGCCAGCGGCACGACCGCCAGATTGGCGACGATGCCGATCGTCGAGACCTGGTTGAAGTGCGCCAGGGAGATCGGCAGCACCGCGAGCTGAGCCGCCGCGCTCACGGCGAGCGCGGCGGCGATCGGCTGGCGCGGCATCGGGGCCAGCACGATGCCGGCGGTGGCCGCGAAGGAGAGCTGGAAGCCCGGATCGTAGAGGTCGGTGGGACGCAGGGCGAGGATGACGAGCGCGGCCAGCGCCAGGCTGTTCAGCACGGCGGCTTCACGCTCGAGCAGCAGCGCGGCGAGGACGAGGACGGCCATGACCGTGGCGCGCAGCACCGAGGGCTGCGGCCCGACGACCACGGCAAAGCCGAGGACGACGGCCAGCGCGCCGAGCGAGGCGAGGCGGCGGGAGACGCGCGCCAGCGCCAGCACCGTCCACGTCGTCGAGGCGACCAGCGCGACGTTGAAGCCCGACACCGCCAGCACGTGATAGACGCCCGCGCGCCGGAACGCGGCATCGACCTCCGGCGGTAGATCGCCGCGTTCGCCGAGGAGCAACCCGGCCAGGAGCGCGGCCGAGGTCGGGGGTAGCGCGGCGCGCATCGCGTCGACAGCCGCGCGCTTGACGCGCGCGTTCCACGGCGGCTCCGCCGCGTCGGGCGACACGATGCGGTCGGCGCGCACGGTGCCGACGACCTCGATGCCGTGCTGGGCGAGGCGTTCGGCGTGATCGAAGGTGCCCGGGTTCCGGAAGCCGACGGGCCGATCGAGTCGCGCGTCGACCGTCACGCGCTGTCCGTCGGCCAGCGGCGGCGCCGGTCCGTAGGCAGTGAGCTGCACCGTTCCCGAGCGCGGCTCGTCGTCGACGCGCTCGACGTCGAGCAGCAGGCGCGTGCGGTCGGCGCTCCAGCGCACCGGCTCGTCGGCGAGCCGGCCCTCCACGCGCGCCGCCGTCGGCAGCGCGAGGCGGGCCACGTGATCGGCGGGTAGCGGAACGGCGAGCGCGCGGAGGGCGCCGACCGCCGCGACGGCGACGAGGAGGGCGCCGCTGGCGGCGGCCGGGCGCGCCAGCGCCGCGAGCGCGGCGCCGCCGGCCGCCGCCAGCGCCCACACTGCGCAGGCGGCGGGCAGCGTGGCCGCCGGCGCCGTCGCGATGCCGCCGGCGAACGCGGTCGCCAGCGGCACCAGCGGACTGCGACGCCACGGCATCGTCAGGGCAGCGCGGTCAGGCGCGGCCGCAAGCGTTCCAGCGTGGCGCGGCGCAGACCATGCACGCGGGCGAGATCGTCGAGGGCCGCGAACGGGCGGCCGTCGACGATGCGCGCTGCCAGCGCCGGCCCGATGCCCGGCAGCCGCCTCAGCTCGGGCACGCTCGCCCGGTTGACGTCGACCGGCGCGCCTACCGGCGTGGGCGACGCCTTGGACTCGCTCGTCTCGCGGGCGCGGCGACGGTCGCTGGCGTGCCCGGCCTCGCGCGTGAGGCGCGCCGGCTCGCGACGCAGCGGCCGCTGGGCGTCGGCGGGACGCCGACCGTCGGCGGCGCGCGCCGACGCGGGGGCGGGCGCCGCGCGATCGATCGTCTCCAACCGCTCGACCAGCTCCGGCCGCGCGCGCCGCCAGTGATCGACGGCGAGGCCGGCGCCCGCGGCGCCCACGAGCAGCAGCACGAGCAGAATCTGCTTGCGCGTATAAAGCATCATGCGCGCACGATCGCACGCGCTCGAGCATCTCGCTAGAGTCGACAATTCGAGACGCTCCCGCCCCATTGCCCCGCGGCCCCGCCGGCTGCGGGTCAGCGACGCGGCAGGCGAACCGTGAACGTCGCGCCGCGGTCTTCGCCGCCGCTCTCGGCGTCGATCGTGCCGTCGTGGAGGGCGGTCAGGGCGCGGGCGATGGCGAGGCCGAGGCCGGGGCCATCGCCGCCGCCGCCGCGACGAAAGAGCTCGAAGACGTGCGGGAGCAGAGTGCGTCGGATGCCACGACCGGTGTCAGACACCTGGATCCGCACGTGCGCCTCGTCGCCGGTGAGCCGGACGACCGCGCTCCCCCCGGGCGGGGTGAACTTGACGGCGTTCGAGAGCAGGAGTCCGACGATCTGCTGCAGACGCTGACGATCGCCGACGTAGCGCGCAACGGCGCGGTCCAGCTCGGTGTCGAGCCGGACGCCCTTGTCGTGAGCGGCTGCGGCCGCGGCGGTGACGGCCGCCTCGATCACGCCCCCGAGGTCCACCGGCCGTCGCTCGATGGCCAGCTTGCGCATCACGATGTGCGAGGTGTCCATCAGCTCGTCGACCAGGTGTCCCAGCGCCCGTCCGTTGCGCTCGATCGTGTCCAGGGCGCGGCCGCGCTCGATCGGATCGTGGCCGGCGTGCCGCGCCAGCTGCAGCCAGGCCAGCATCGCCGTCAACGGCGTACGGAGCTCGTGGGAGAGCACGGCGAGGACGTCGTCCTGCCGCCGGCTGACGTCGGCCAGCTCACGCTGCAGGCGCGCGCGCTCGAGCGGCAGCGCGAGTATCCGCGCGAGCGTCTCGGCCAGTGCGACGTCGGCGTCGCCGAAGCGTCGCGTGCGACTGGCGGTCACCAGGGTGAAGACGCCGAGCGCCTGCGCATCGAGCGTCAGCGGCACCGAGACGTAGCCGGTGGCGCCGAGCTCGCCGATCAGGCGCTCGCCGTCGTCCTTCACGCCGGGCGCCAGGAGGGACGGGTGGGTGACGTGCGTTTCGACCACGGGCCGTCCGGTGCGGAGCACGCGCCCGATGCCGGCGTCGTCCGGACCCGGCGCCCACCGGCCGAGCAGCGGCGCCAGCTGGGCCTCGCGGCGCGGATCGGCGTGCGCGATGGCCAGGCGCCGGCAATTCGCGTCGTCCTCGACCACGTCCAGCGTGCACCAGTCGGCGAGCCGCGGGACGGCCAGGCGCGCCGCCTGCTGCAAGGCCGCCGACGAGTCCGTCGACCAGGCCACCGCGCCGGCGACATCGGCCAGCAGTCGCGCACGCTCGTGATCGTCGAGGCTCATTCAGGCGGTATGGCCGCAAGGGCCGTGCCAGCGGCGCGCGGAGGGCGGTCAGGAGGCTCGCGTCACTCGACGCCGCGCTCGATCTTCTCCTGACAGGACACGCAGGTGGCGACCTCGGGGATCGCCTTGAGCCGCGCCTGACCGATCGACTTGCCGCACTCCACGCAGGTGCCGTAGGTGCCGTCCTCCACGCGCTTGAGCGCGGCGGTGAGGCGCTCGATGCGCTCGATCAGCCGCTCGCGGCTCATCAGGCCCATCTCGCGCTGCTCGCTGGCCTGGATGTGATCGGCCTCGTCCCACACGCTGTCGGCCGGGGTGGCGATCTCCTCGAGCGTGATCTGCCCGCCGAGCTGGCGCAGGCGCGCCGCCGCCGCCTGCCGCTCGCGCTCCAGCCGCCGTCGTAGCTCTTTCATGGAACGAGCGCCGCCCGCGTGATGGTCGTCGTCTCCTTGCCGTGCCACTCGGAGTCGGCGAAGGCCTTGTTGATCTGCTCGAGCGGGTACGTGTGGGAGACCAGCTTGTCGAACGGCCAGCGCGCGCGATTGCGCACGAGGAAGTCGAGCGCGCGCGGGATCACCCAGGCGTCGTACATGATGACGCCCACGATCTTCTTGGCGCCCCAGACGAGCGTCGCGGGCTCGAGCTCGACCTTGGCCCCGCGGCTGATCGTGCCGATCTCGAGATAGCTGCCGCCGGCTCGGAGCATCTCGATGCCCTCGGGGATCACCTGCGGGAAGCCGACGAAGTCGCAGGCCACGTCGGCGCCGGCACCCCCCGTCCACTTCCGCACCAGGGCGACCCGGTCCTTGCGCTCGGCGACCTCCTTCAGGTTGATCACGTGATCGGCGCCGAACGCGCGGGCCAGCTCCAGGCGGCCGGCGATCTGGTCGACCACGATCACCGTCGCCGCGCCCATGTCCTTGGCGACCGCCGCCGCCTGGATGCCGAGACCGCCGGCGCCCTGGATGACCACCGAGCCGCCGAAGCGCAGGCCGACCTGGTGCAGTCCGAAGATGACCTGGCTGAGCGCGCAGTTCACGGGCGACACGAGCTCGTCGGAGAGCTCGTCCGGCACCTTGAAGAGACTGCCGCCCGGGCGCAGATAGTAGTACTCGGCGAACGCGCCGTGGAAGTGGGGAAACTCGCCGGGCCCGCGCGGCCGCTCGATCTTGGCCGGACAGCTGGCGGGTTCCTTGTTCAGGCACGCATAGCAGCGGCCGCACGGGTAGAAGTAGGTGTAGGCGACCCGATCGCCTTCCTTCAGCGGCCGACCGAGCGAGTCGGTCTTGACCTTGCTGCCGAGGCGCGCCACCCGGCCGGTCATCTCGTGGCCGTAGATCCAGCCGTCGTCGGGCAGCCGCAGCGGCGCGTCGCCGCGCCAGAAGTGCAGGTCGGAGCCGCACACGTTGGCCAGGGAGACGCGGATGACGACGGCCTCCGGCTCGACCTCCGGCAGCGTGACCTCGCGGATCTCGAACGGCTTGCCGGGCCCGAAGAAGACCGCCGCCTTGCCCGTGATCATTCACGCACTCCTTCACGGCCCAGCTCGAAGGCGTCGTGCAGCGCGCGCACCGCCAGCTCGGCGTACTTGTCCTCGATCACGCAGGAGACCGCGATCTCCGAGGTGGAGATCATCTGGATGTTGATGCCTTCCTTGGAGAGCGCCGAGAACATCCGGGCCGCCACCCCGGAGTGGCTGCGCATGCCGACGCCGACGATGGAGACCTTGGCCACCCGCTCGTCGTGCACGGTCTTCTCGGCGCCGACGGCCCGACCGATCTCGTCCAGCAGGGTGTGGGCACGGGCCACGTCACCGCGCGGCACCGTGAACGAGATGTCGGTGTAGCCGTCGCGGCTGATGTTCTGCACGATCATGTCGACCACGATGTTCTTGGTGCCGACGGCGCCGAACACCTGGGCGGCGATGCCCGGCCGATCCGGCACCCGCAGCAGGGAGATCTTCGCCTGGCTGCGGTCGTGGGTGATGCCGGTGACCACCACGTCCTCCATCGCGCGCTCCTCCCGGGTGACGATCGTCCCCGCATCGGGCTTGAACGTCGAGCGCACGTGCACCGTCACCCCGTACTTCTTGGCGAACTCCACCGAGCGCGCCTGCAGGACCTTGGCGCCGAGGCTGGCCATCTCGAGCATCTCGTCGTAGGCCACGCGGGGCAGCTTGCGGGCCTCCGGCACCACGTTGGGGTCGGCCGTGTAGACGCCGTCCACGTCGGTGTAGATCTCGCAGAGCTCGGCCTTCAGCGCCGCCGCCAGGGCGACCGCGGTGAGATCCGAGCCGCCGCGGCCCAGCGTGGTGATCTCGTCCTCGTCGCTGGCGCCCTGGAAGCCCGCCACCACCGCGATCGCGCCGGCGTCGAGCGCCGCCCGCACGCGCTCGGCGGTGATCCGGGCGATGCGGGCCTTGGTGTGGGCGCGATCGGTGCGCAGACCGGCCTGGGCCCCGGTGAACGAGCGCGCCTTGAAGCCGAGCGCCTGCAGCGCCATCGCGAGCAACGCGATGGTGACCTGCTCGCCGGTGGCCAGCAGCATGTCCATCTCGCGCGGGTCGGGCACGGGCGCGAGCTGGTGGGCGAGGCTCACGAGGCCGTCGGTCGTCTTGCCCATCGCGGAGACGACGACGACGACGTGGTGCCCGGGCGCGCTGTCGGCGATCCGCCGCGCGACGCTCTGGATCTTCGCGACGTCAGCGACCGACGACCCGCCGTATTTCTGCACGATCAGCGCCATAGCCCACGCATCCTATCACGACGCTGCGCGTCGGCTCCACGCACGGCGCGCGTCAGGCGCCCACGTCGGCGGGACGCGCGTGCGTGGCCTCGCCGAGCGAGACGTGCTCGCGCAGCAGGAAGAGCCAGCCGATCAGCGTGATGGCGACGAACTGGCTGGCGTGATAGAGAACCGCGTAACCGAGGGCCTGGGTCTGACCGACGCCGAAGAGGGTCAGCGCCAGCACGTTGGCGGCGTGCCAGACGCCGACGTAGCCGGGCGCCGACGGAATGCTGATGCCGAAGCCGACGAACGTCAGCACCGTCCAGGCCGCCACGAAGGGCAGCTCGAGGTGCACGGCCCGCAGCAGCGCCCACGCCCCGAGCGCCGCCATCGTCCAGATCAGCACGGTCCAGCCGGCGATCGGTGCCAGGTGGGCCCTCGTCCGCACGCCTTCCAGCCCGCGCAGGATCATCTCGAGGCCGCGCGCGGCGCGGCCGCCCAGCCGCGGCCAGCGTCTCGTGAGTCGCGCGACCAGCCGCTGCGAGCCGGCCGGCGCGACGGCGAGGGCGACGAGCACGCCGGCGGCGACGGCGTCGAGGGCGAGGATCACGCCGGCCGCGTACTGCAGCGCGGCCGGCACGGGAATCAGGACGATGAGGACGGCGAGGATCAGGACCAGGCTGACGCTGTCGAGGACGCGCTCGACCACGATCGTCGCCGCGGTCAGCCACAGCCCCGCCGTCATCGGCGCGTTCCGCTCGCGCCGCAGCCGGCGCGCCACGACGTAGACGCGCACCAGCTCACCGGCGCGCAGGGGCAGGACGTTATTGGCCATGTAGCCGATCATGTTCGCCGCCACCAGCCCCGGCGGGTCGGAGCGCGGCGGGAAGAGGTAGCGCCAGCGAATGGCGCGCGCCCACAGCCCGAGCGGCGCGACGGCGGCGGCCGGCAGCACCCACCACCAGTCGGTGGCCGCGAGCTGACGGCCCAGCTCGGAGAGGTCGACGCTGCGCAGGAGCAGGGCGATCAGGGCCACGCTGACGGCGAGGCCCGCGGCGAGCCGCAGGTGCTTCAGAGGCGCCGCGGGCTCACGCCGGGCCGCCCTCCACCCGGATCATCGTGGTGGGGGTCGAGACGTCGCGCATGCGATCGATCTTGGCCAGCGCCGTCCGCATGTCGCGCTCCCGCGCCTCGTGCGTCAGCATGACGACCGGCACCGCCTCGCGGGTGCCGCGGCCCTTCTGGATCACGTTGGCGATCGAGATGTCGTTCTCGCCGAGGATGCCGGCGACGCGCGAGAGCGCGCCCGGACGGTCCTGCATCATCACGCGCAGGTAGTAGCAGCAGCGGATCGCCTCCATCGGCGTGAGCGGCAGCGGCTCGCGGCCGACCGACGGCAGCTCCAGCGCCAGCGACGGAATGCCGTGACCGATCCGCCGCGCGATCTCGAGCATGTCGGACCACACGGCCGACGCGGTGGGCAGCTGGCCGGCGCCGCGCCCGTAGAACATGAGATCGCCGACGGCGTCGCCGGTCAGGAACACGGCGTTGAAGACGCCGGCGACGGCCGCCAGCGGCGAGCCGGCCGGGATCATGGTCGGATGCACGCGCGCCTCCACGCCGACGCCACCGGCGCCGGCGTGATCGGTGGCCTTGGCGATGGCGAGCAGCTTGATGCGATAGCCGAGCTCGCGCGCGTACTCGATGTCGTGGGCGGTGACGCGGGTGATGCCCTCGGTGTGGATGTGCTTGAGGTCGACGAACGTGCGGAAGGCGAGCGCGACCAGGATCTGCAGCTTGTGCGCCGAGTCCATGCCCTCGATGTCGAGCGTGGGGTCGGCCTCGGCGTAGCCGTGGGCCTGGGCCTCCTTGAGCACGAGCGAGAAGTCGAGCCCCTCGTCGGTCATCTTGCTCAGGATGTAGTTGCAGGTCCCGTTCACGATGCCCGCCAGCGACAGGATCCGGTTGGCGACCAGGCCTTCCTTGACGGCGCGGATGAGCGGGATGCCGCCGGCCACCGCCGCCTCGAAGCCGAGCGAGACGCCGCGGCGGCGCGCCTCGTCGTAGAGCTCGGCGCCGTGGTGCGCGAGGAGCGCCTTGTTGGCGGTGACCACGTGCTTGCCGGCGGCCAGCGCGCGCAGGATGAAGGTCCGGGCCGGTTCCAGCCCGCCGATCAGCTCGACCACGATCTGGATCGTGGCGTCCTCGAGCACGCGGGCGGCGTCGCCGACCATCGGCAGCGCGCCGAGGTCGAGGCCCTCGCGCGGGCGGGTGAGGTCGGCGTCGGCGATCGCGGCCAGGCTCAGCCGGGCGCCGGCACGCTCCTCCAGCATCTGGCGGCGGGTCTGGAGGATCTTCACGACCCCGGCGCCGACGGTGCCGAGTCCCAGCAGCCCGATGCGCACCTCGTTCACGCCGCTCACCGGTCGCCGCGTCTCAGCGGCTCAGGTGCCTGAGGCCGCGCAGCGCCTGGCGGATGCGCTGCTCGTTTTCCACCAGCGCGAAGCGCACGGAGCCTTCACCGTATTCGCCGAAGCCGATGCCGGGCGACACCGCCACCTTGGCCTCCTGGATGAGAAGCTTGGAGAACTCCAGCGAGCCGAGGCTTCGGAACGGCTCCGGAATCGGCGCCCACACGAACATGGTGGCCCGCGGCTTGGGCACGCTCCAGCCGAGCTTGTTGAGCCCGTCGACCAGCACGTCGCGGCGCTTGCGATGCACCTCGACGATCTCGCCGACGCACTGCTGGTCGCCCTCCAGCGCCACGATGCCGGCGATCTGGATCGGCTGGAACGCGCCGTAGTCGAGGTACGACTTGATCCGGCCCAGCGCACCGATCATCCGGGCGTTGCCGCACACGAAGCCCAGGCGCCAGCCGGCCATGTTGTAGGACTTCGAGGTCGAGAAGATCTCGACGCCGACCTCCTTGGCGCCGGGCACCTCCAGGAACGACGGGGGGCGGTAGCCATCGAACGTGAAGTCGGCGTAGGCGAAGTCGTGGACGACCATCAGCCGGTGCTCGCGGGCGAAGTCGACGACCTTGACGAAGAAGTCGCGGTCCACGCACATGGTGGTCGGGTTGTGCGGAAACGACAGGATCAGCAGCTTTGCCTTCGGCCAGGCCAGCCGCGCCGTCTCCTGCAGCCGTCCGAAGAAATCGCCGTCCGGCGTCAGCGGCACCGAACGCAGATCGGCGTCGGCGATGACCACCGAGTAGGAGTGGATGGGGTAGGTCGGATTCGGCACCAGCGCGCCGTCACCGGGCTGGAGCACCGCCAGCGCCAGGTGCGCCATGCCCTCCTTGGCGCCGAGGGTGGCGATGACCTCGGAGTCCGCGTCGAGGTCGACGCGATAACGGTCGCGGTACCACTTCGCCATGGCCACTCGCAGCCGGGTGATGCCCCGCGAGGCGGAGTAGCGATGGTTCTTGGGATTCTGGGCGGCCTCGACCAGCTTGGCGACGATGTGTTTCGGGGTCGGCATGTCGGGGTTGCCCATGCCGAGATCGATGATGTCCTCGCCCCGGGCGCGCGCTTTCGTCTTGAGATCGTTGACGATCGCGAAGATGTACGGGGGGAGGCGCTTGATCCGGTAGAACTCGTCCATCGGGCTCTCCTGCTACGACGCCATGCGTCGTAAAGGCTGTTCTCGGATCATAGCCCGCTGCCCGGGCGCTTGTCACGCGCGTGACGTTTGGCGCGGGTGCCGTGCCGTGCTGTCGCGGCGAGGGTACGGTACATGGCAGTAAGTGCTTGATAGTCCACATCTTCGCTTCGGCACGTCCTTTGCCATCTGGCGCGGGCATGCTTATCGAGGGTGGAGGTGTGGAATCGGCGGTTGAAAGTGGTTACGGTGCGGTGCTTGAATCCCCGAAGCCCGAAGCGCTGGCACGCTCCGGGTCCGGCGGGGTTACCGGGGCGAATCCGAGGAGGAAACGCAACCGTTTGAACCGCCGCACCCAGTTCAGCCTGCTCATCGTCCGGGGCGACGGGGTCAGGGTTCTGCGGTTCAACTTCATCCGCCCCACCGCCATCGGTGCCGGCGTCACCCTCGCCGCAGTCGCGTGTCTCAGCTTCGCCCTGGTCAGCGACTGGCTGCGCCTGCGGGACTTGACCCGCGAGGCCGTGACCTTCCAGCAGCAGATCCACGAGCAGCAGGCGACCATCGACAGCTTCAACACGCGGGTCGCCGAGGTGCGCCGCGAGATGGCCGGCTGGCGCGACCTGCACGCGCGGATCTGGGAGCCGTTCGGTCCCGAGCGCGCGCCGGGCGGGCGCGACAAGGGCATCGGCGGCGGCACGCCGACCCCCGACGCAGCGTCCGGCAAGCTCTCGCCCGCCGACGAGCTGAATCGGCTGACCGAGGCCGTGAAGGAGCAGACGGAGCGCCTGATGGCCCTCGATCGCCTCATGTCGCGCGCCGGCAAGGCGGTGGCGGCGCTGCCCTCGCGGTGGCCCGTGCGCGGCGGGGTGAACTCGGAGTTCGGCACGCGCCAGTCGCCGTGGACCTCGGGGCTCGAGTTCCACAGCGGCATCGACATCCGCGCCGATCGCGGCACGCCGATCTACGCGCCGGCGGCCGCGTCGGTGGCCTACGCCGGCAACGGCCAGGACTACGGCACCACGATCATCCTCGATCACGGCCAGGACATCCGCTCGCTCTACGGCCATCTGTCCAAGCTGAACGTCCAGAACGGTCAGCGCGTGGAGCGTGGCGCGGTCATCGGCTGGACGGGCAACACGGGGCGCTCGACCGGAGCGCACCTGCACTACGAGATCCTCGTCCGCGGGCAAGCGGTCAACCCGCGCGCCTACCTCTGGGACTAGCCGCGCTCTTCTAGCTCGCCGGTTCGCTCGACGTCGCTCATCTGCTTGTCATCCGGGCTGAGGCGCCGGGAGGCGGCGGGGGCCTGCGAACCACGAGCCCGGATTCCACCTTCCCGCTGCGCGATTCCATCGATACGTCCCGCGTGATGCGCTGAGCGGGAAACGGGTTCGTCAGACCCCCGCCGCCCCCCGCCGCCTCAGCCCTCACGCGAGCACACGGGCATGCCGCAGATCCGTTCGCTGAACGAGTTCGCCAATCCCGCACCAGCCTCGTGTCGTGACCGCGTCGGGCATAGGATCGCGCGCTCGTGGCGCTCAGGCGCGGGATCGTGTTACTGCCTCGCGCGCTCGGCGGCCTCGAGCGTTCAGCGGCCTTGGACGGGGTGGCCGTTGATGGAGATGAAGACGATGGGGGAGTGGGTGGCGGGATCGCGGACCCAGATGGTGGAGGCCACGGCGCCGGTGCGGTGATCGAGGCCCTGCCAGACGCCGCCGGCCGCGTCGCCGCCGCGGGGAGTGCGCGCGGTCTCGCGCTTGTACTCCTCGAAGCCCTCGGCGGCGAGCGCGCTCACGACGTCATCGGGCTCGGCGCGCCATCCGTTGGCGTCGTCGAGCCAGTGCATGCGACCGTCCTCGCGCAGCTCGTTCAGCCGATACGTGCCCTCCATGTCGCGCCCTCCATCGCGGTCGTGATGATCCGCGAATTGCCCCTCGCGGCGAACGAGCCCAGGCGTGCAACCGAGGGGCCAGTGGGGCGGCGCGCGCGGCGCGTCGCCAAGCGCGCAACGGCGTGGACCACGCGTGCTCGATCGGTCATGACAGCCGACGCGTGGCGCGCGCACGAGTGAAGAAAGCGCCAGGGAAACACCGTGCGCTCGCGAAGGTCAGACCGAGGCGTGCTGCGCGAGGAAGTCGAGACACATCGCGTTGAAGACGTCGGGTCGCTCCCAGAAGTAGCAGTGGCCGGCGCCGTCGATCAGGCGCAGCTCGGCGCGCGGCACGGCGGCGGCCAGCGCGCGCGAGAAGCGCGCGGGCACCAGGATGTCGTCCTCGGCCACGCTCACGAGCGCCGGCTGGCGCAGCTTGCCGAGACGGTCCAGCGTGTCGTGCGTGCGCACGGCGTCGCCCTGGCGCAGGAAGCCGGTGATCGTGAACGGATTCGGAGTGGCGATTCCCGTCTGGATGACCGCTTCGACGAACTCCGGCCGTTCGGCGTAGGTCCTGGGCGAGAAGAGCCACAGCGCCACGATCCGCATCCACTCCTCGGGGCTGACCTTCGTGCGCACCATCCGCCAGCTCTCGAGCAGCGCGTGCATGTACCCGTCGGGGCGCGCCAGCGTGCAGTGCAACTGCAGCGAGCGCACCCGCTCGGGATGATTCAGGGCGACCTCCTGCGCGATCATGCCGCCCATCGACACGCCCAGCACGTGCGCGCGCTCGATCCGCAGCGCGTCCAGCAGCCCGATCGCGTCCTCGGCCATCATCCGCGTGGTGTATGGCACGTCCGGCACATCGCTCTGCCCCGCCCCTCGATTGTCGAACGCGATCACCCGATACCGCTGCGCGAACACCGGCGTCTGAAACGCCCACGCCAGATGATCTCCCCCAAATCCCATGATCAGCAGCAGCGGGTCCCCACTCCCCGCCTCGACGTAATTCAACCCGATCCCGTTCACCCTCACCTTGGGCATCGCTTCACTCCGCCGCCCACGCGCCGCCACGCGCTCGTAGGCCGAACGAGTTGTCGGGTCGGGGGTCCCGAGACCCGTCCCCCGCCGCGGCGTACATGCGCATCGTATCGAAGTGCTATAGCGCGACCAACGCCGTCGCGCTCGTGGTCGCGGGGACCCCCGACCCGGCCCCCGACCCCACCGCCGGATGACGACGAGTTACGCGGTCGCGACCCCGGTACGCACCTGGCACGCGACCCAGTGCCCGGGGGAGATCTCCTTCAGAACTTGGTCGTTCTGCGAGCACGAAGGCACACGCAGCGAGCAGCGGGTGTGGAAGCGACAGCCGGAGGGCGGGTTGATCGGGCTCGGCACGTCGCCCTCGAGAATGATCCGCTTGCGCTTGATGGTCGGGTCGGGGATCGGCACCGCCGAGAGCAGCGCTTCCGTGTACGGGTGCTTCGGGTTGGTGTACAGCTCCTTGGCCGGCGCGATCTCGACGATCTTGCCGAGGTACATCACCGCCACCCGCGTCGAGATGTGCTCGACCACGGACAGGTCGTGGGCGATGAACAGGTAGGTGAGGCCGAACTGCGCCTGGAGCTGCTCCAGCAGGTTGATGATCTGCGCCTGGATCGACACGTCGAGCGCCGAGACCGGCTCGTCGGCCACGATCAGCTTGGGGCTCACGGCCAGCGCCCGCGCGATGCCGATGCGCTGGCGCTGCCCGCCCGAGAACTCGTGCGGATAGCGGCGCAGGTGGTCGGCCGACAGGCCGACCGTCTCCAGCAGCTGGACCACGCGCTCCTCGCGCGCGCGCCGGCCCTTGGCGAGCTTGTGGATCACCAGCGCTTCGCCGATGATCGAGCCGACCGTCATCCGCGGATTCAGCGACGCGTAGGGGTCCTGGAAGATGATCTGCATCTCCTTCCGCAGGGCCCGCAGCGAGCGCTTGTCGAGCGTCGTCACGTTCTTGGCCTGGAAGAACACCTCACCGGAGGTCGGCTCGATCAGACGGAGGATCGAGCGCCCGGTCGTCGACTTGCCGCAGCCCGACTCGCCGACGAGACCGAGCGTCTCGCCCGGCAGGATGTCGAACGAGACGTCGTCGACGGCGTGCACGCGGGCGACCTCGCGCGACAGCAGGCCCCCGCGGATCGGGAAGTACTTCTTGAGGTTGCGCACGCGCAGAAGCGGCTCAGCAGCCATCGGGGCCTCCTCAGTACAGGAAGCAGGCCACCTTGTGGCCCGGCCGGACTTCCTTGAGTGGCGGCGTGTTCTCGAAGTGCATCGGCTTGGCCAGCGAGCAGCGCGGCGCGAAGCGGCAGCCGGGCTTCTCGGCGCCGCGCAGCGTGGGCACCGTGCCGGGAATCGGCTCCAGCGTCTGCCGTTTCGTCGCGGCGAGGTCGATGCGCGGAATGGAGCGTAGCAGCCCCTGCGTGTAGGGGTGCAGCGGCTCCTTGAACAGCTCGCCCACCGGCGCCTCCTCGACGACCTGGGCAGCGTACATGACGACCACGCGCTGGGCGGTCTCGGCGATGACCCCCATGTCGTGCGTGATCAGCATGATGGCCATCCCGAGCTTGGCCTTGAGCTCGTTGAGCAGCTCGAGGATCTGGGCCTGGATGGTGACGTCGAGCGCCGTGGTGGGCTCGTCGGCGATCAGGAGGTTCGGGTTGCAGGACAGCGCCATGGCGATCATCACGCGCTGGCGCATGCCGCCCGAGAGCTGGTGTGGGTACTCTTTCACCCGCCGCTCGGCGTTCGCCACGTGAACCAGCTTCAGCATCTCGACCGTCTTGTCCATCGCGTCGCGGCGGCCCAACCCCTCGTGCAGCCGGATGGCCTCGGCGATCTGCTCCCCGCAGGTGAAGACCGGGTTCAGCGAGGTCATCGGCTCCTGGAAGATCATCGAGATCTCTTTGCCGCGGATCTTGCGCATCTGGGACGGGGAGAGGTCGAGGAGGTTGCGCCCGTTGTACATGATCGAGCCCTGGACGATGCGGCCGGGCGGCTGCGCGATGAGCCGCATGATGCTGAGCGCGGTCACGCTCTTGCCGCACCCCGACTCGCCGACCACGCCGAGCGTCTCGCCCTTGTTGATGTAGAGGTCCACGCCGTCGACGGCGCGCACGACGCCCTCGTCGGTGAAGAAATGCGTCTTCAGTCCCTTGACGTCCAGGAGCCGTTCGGCCATGGAGCCTCCTATTTAACAGGGCACGGGCATCCGGGCCTGCGCCACGCCCGTGCCCCGCCGCGATCACCCGCGGCGATCCCTCTATCGCGCGATCTCAGGGCTACCACCGAGCGGTCAACTCCCGGAATGCCTCTACGGCGCGCCGGATGTCGTCGGCGTCCACGTCCTTGTGGGTGACGCAGCGGATGCCCGTCGGGCCGGTCGCGTGGATCTTGACCTTGCGGGCGGCGCAGCCGGCCACCAGCTCCGTGGTGGCCTTCGCCGATGCCGTGCGATCGCCCGGGCTCACCCGGATGACGACGATGTTCGTCTGCACGCTCGCGAGATCGACCGTCAGCCCGGGCATCGTCGCCACCGCCTCGGCCAGGGTCCGCGCGTTGCCGTGGTCGTCGGCCAGGCGGTCCACCATCCGTTCCAGCGCCACGAGGCCGGCGGCGGCCAGGATCCCGGCCTGCCGCATGCCGCCCCCCACCATCTTACGCACGCGGCGGGCGCGCTCGACGAACGGGGCCGCGCCGCAGACGACCGAGCCCACCGGCGCGCCGAGTCCCTTGGACAGGCAGAAGGTCACGGAGTCGGCGTGGCGGGCGAAGTCGCGAGGCTCCCGCTTCAGCGCGACGGCCGCGTTGAACAGCCGGGCGCCGTCGATGTGCACGGGCACCCCGGCGCCGTGCGCGACCGCGGCCACGGCGGCGATGTCCTCCGGCGGGCAGCAGGTGCCGCCGTGCCGGTTATGGGTGTTCTCCAGGCACACCAGCCCCGTCGGGGGGATGTGGATGTTGGCCGGCCGGAGCGACTCCTGGACCTGCTCGGGCGTGAGGAACCCGCGCTCGGTCTTGACCGGGCGCATCTGCACGTGGCCCACGATCGTGCCGCCGGCGACTTCATAGTTGTAGATATGCGAGTCGAGATCGAGCACGACTTCCTGGCCGGCCTGCGTGTGGGCGACGACCGATACGAGGTTGCCCATGGTGCCGGAGGCGACGAAGAGGCCGGCCTCCTTGCCGAGGCGCGCGGCGGCCAGCGCCTCCAGCCGCTGCACGGTCGGGTCCTCGCCCCAGACGTCGTCGCCGACCTCCGCGCGGGCCATGGCCTCGCGCATCTCGGGGGTCGGCAGCGTCAGCGTGTCGGAGCGGAGGTCGACGATGTCGTGCACGATGGTCTCCCTAGCGGCTCTCGCGCAGCTTCTGGACGGCGCGCTTGCCCCACTCGGTGAACCCGTAGTCCGCGGCCAGCTGCTGCAGGAGCTCCTTCGCCTCGCGCTTCTTGCCCTCGGCGAAGTTGACCTCGGCCAGCGTGTAGAGCGTCTCGGGGATCACCAGCGTGCGCGGGTACTCCTTGAGCACGAACTCCAGCCGCTGCCGGGCGGCGCTCGGGTTGCCCTGGTTGAAGTAGTACCCCGCCACCCACACTTCCTTCTGGGCCAGGCGGCCGCGGCAGAAATCGATCTTGGCCAGCGCGTCGGTGGCGTAGCGGCTCTCCGGATACTGCTTGACGAGCTTCTTGAACTGGTCGAGCGCCTTGGCGGTGAGGCCCTGGTCCTGCTCGACCGGCTTGAGCTGATCGTAGTACGCCATCGCCAGCCGGTACTGCACGAGGTCGGCGATCTCGTGGCGGGGGTAGAACGAGAGGAACGTCTCGAACTCCTTGACGGCCTTGTCGAACTCCGCCTCGCGGTAGAAGCCCTCGCCCAGGAGGAAGCGCGCCCGCGGAGCCCACGACGAGTTCGGATGCCGCTCGACGATCTTGCGGAAGGACTCGCGCGCCTCGAGGTAGCGGCGGTTACCGAGCTCCTTCTCGCCCTGTGAGTAGAGCTCGTCGGGCGGCAGGATCGGCGTGGGCGCGGGCTTGAGGAGGGCACAACCGCCGGCCATGAGCAGCAGGCC
>VBPC01000023.1 GCA_005887895.1 Candidatus Rokuibacteriota bacterium | reverse complement strand
TCGTCTTGGCGAGCTGCTCGACCTCGGCCTGCTTGTCGGTGATGAGCAGCGCCATGTTCACCGAGCGGGTGATGGTCTTGGGATCGCGCCCGACCGCCGCGCAGTGCTCGGCGAGGATCGCGCTCTTGCGCGCGAGCACCTGGGGTCCGCCCCAGACGTTCCAGTGGTTCGCGCGCTTGGCCACGATGCGCAGCGTGACCTTCTCGCCGCCGCCGCCGATCATCAGCTCGGGATGCGGCTGCTGCACCGGCTTGGGATCGAGCGGCGCGTCGGAGAGCTGGTAGTAGCGGCCCTTGAAGGTGGTGCGGCGCTGCGCCCACAGCGACGTGATGACCTCGCACGCCTCGTCCAGCCGCTCCAGCCGCTCGCGCAGGGTATAGAAAGGAATGCCGTACGCCTGGTGCTCGTTCTCCTGCCAGCCGGCGCCGAGGCCGAGCAGCAGCCGCCCGCCCGAGATGATGTCGACCTGCGCGGCCATCTTGGCCACGACGGCCGGGTGGCGGTAGGTGTTGCCGAGCACGATCGTGCCCACGCGCATGCGCGGCACCAGCGCGGCCAGCGCGCTCAGCGTGCTCCACGATTCGAGCATGGCGCCCTCGCGCTCGGGGGTGTTCGGCATGAAGTGATCGGTGACGCAGGCCGTGTCCCAGCCGGTGGCCTCGAGGTGTTTCCAGAGGTCCAGCACGCCCGTCCACGTCTGCATGCCCATGCTCGTGAAGATGCCGAAGCGCATGTCGATCTCCTTTCGCGGCACAGCATACTATCGCGACCGTCTGGCCTTGTCGGCGACTTTGGCGTACTGTGCCCCGGCGTGAGGCACCCATGACGCGCTTCGGAATCGCGCTGCCCTCCGGTGGCTCGACCTCACCGCCGCTGCTCGCCTCCACGCTCGCGGCCGCCGCCCGCGAGATCGAGGCGGCCGGCTTCACCAGCACGTGGGCGTTCGACGCCATCGGCCGCGGCTTCCTGCACGCCGATCCGCTGACCGCGCTGGCCGTCGCCGGCACCGTCGCGCCCTCGCTGGAGCTCGGCACCGGCGTGCTGCAGGTGCCGTTGCGCAACCCGGTCGAGCTGGCCCAGCGGGTCCTCACGACCCACCTGGTCTCGGGCGGCCGCCTGCGGCTCGGCGTGGGCGCTGGCTCGACGCCGACCGATTTCGCCGCGCTTGGCCTCGACTTCGCCGGCCGCTTCGGCCGCCTCGACGCCTCGCTGGCGCTCATGCGGCGGTTGTGGGCCGGCGAGCGGGTCGACGGGGCCACGCTGGCGCCGGTGTGGCCGGACGCGCTCGGCGGCCCGCCGGTCCTGATAGGCTCCTGGGCCGGCTCGAAGTGGATCGAGCGGGCGGCCCGCGAGTTCGACGGCTGGATCGGCTCCGGCGCGCGCTCGAGCTGGCGGGCGCTGTGCGAGGGCATCGCCCGGTTCCGCGACCTCGGCGGCAAGCGCGCCGTCGTCACCAACGTCCAGGTGAATCTCGACAGTCCGACCGCCAGTCCGGACGGGCCGGACGATCCGTGTGATCTGAAGTGTCCGCCCAAGGTGGCCCGCGACCGACTGGAGCGCCTCTGTGCGCTCGGGTTCGACGACGTGGTCCTCGTCCCCCGGCGGCACGACGCTGCGCACCTGCGCGAGCTGCGCGCGCTCACGATCTAGGCAAAGGAGAGACGACGATGCCCGTCATCAAGGTCAAGGATCTCGCCTACGGGCGGCTGCGGTCGCCCGATCTCGACGCGGCCGAGGAGTTCCTCACGCACTTCGGCATGGTCCGCGCCGCCCGGACGCCGACCGCGCTCTACATGCGGGGCACGGATCCCCGCCACCACCTGCACGTCACGGAGAAAGGCGATCCGGCGTTCGTCGGATTCGCCTACTACGCCGCCAGCGAGTCGGATCTCGACCGCGTGGCGAAGGCGCCGGGCGCCTCGCCGGTCGAGTCGATCGACGAGCCGGGCGGCGGCAAGCGGGTGCGACTGCGGGAGCCGAACGGCTACCAGATCGAGGTCGTTCACGGCATCGCGACGGTGCCGGCCATCCCGGTCCCGCTGCAGCCGATGAACACGGGCGCCGAGCCGCTGCGGCGGGCCGGCGAGCTCATGCGGCTGCGCCGGTCGCCGACGCCGATCAAGCGGATGGGCCACGGCGTCCTCGGCACGCCGAAGGTGCGGGAGACCGTGCAGTGGTTCCGGGACACGCTCGGCTTCATCTGCTCCGACGACGTGTACGCCGGCGACAAGGACAACATCATCGGCTCGTTCAACCGCTGCGACTGCGGCGAGGAGTACGTCGATCACCACACGCTCTTCTGCGTGCGCAACGAGCGGGCCGGCCTGAACCACATGTCGTTCGAGGTGCCCGACGTCGACGCGGTGTTCAAGGACCACGAATACCTGGCGGGGCTCGGCAAGTACGAGCACATGTGGGGCGTCGGGCGGCACCTCCTCGGCAGCCAGGTGTACGACTACTGGTGCGACCCCTGGAGACGCGTGCACGAGCGCTGGGCCGACACCGATCGCCTCAACGCCCGCAGCGGCTCCAACCTGCTGCCGGCGGAGGAGGCCCTCGTGAGCCAGTGGGGCGAGGGGCCGCCGGAGCGGTTCATCCGCCACGTGAGCGCGTAGGCTCGGGGTCGGGGCATGGCCATCATCCGCATCTACACGGGCGCGGACAACCGGTCGCACTTCGAGGACGTCCAGCCGCGGTTCGAGCCCCGCGGCGATCAGTCGGAAACCGCGGAGCTGATTCCCGGCAGCGGCATCATCGTCCGCCGCTTCGATCCGAAGCGCTCCAATCCCTGGCACCACGCGCCGGGGCGCTATGCCGTGTTCACGCTGACGGGCGCCGTCGACATCGAGATCGGCGACGGCACCGTGCGCCGTCTCGCCCCCGGCGACATCCTGATCGCCGAGGACCTGACGGGCCAGGGGCACGCCACGCGCGAGGCGGGGGCGGAGCCGCGCGTGTCCGTCTTCGTGCCGCTCGAGTGAAGGAGCCTGCCATGACCGCGCCCCTCGTCACCTACGCCGCCGACGGCCGGATCGGCGTCGTCTCGCTGAACCGCCCCGACAAGCTCAACGCGATCACGCCGGAGCTGAAGCGCCTGCTCGTCGAGCGCTTCCAGGAGGCCGACCGCGATCCGGCGACCAGCGTGGTCGTGCTGCGGGCCGAGGGGCGCAGCTTCTGCGCCGGCTACGACATCGGCCCCAACCCGGCCCGGGCCGCCCGGCGCGGCAACGCGCTGGCCTGGCACGAGTCGCTGACCGACGACGTCGCGCTCGAGCTGACGCCGTGGGACATGAAGAAGCCGGTGGTCGCCTCCGTGCAGGGCCACTGCCTCGGTGGCGGCTGCGAGATGGTGATGATGTGCGATCTCACCATCGCGGCCGACGACGCGCTGTTCGGCGAGCCGGAGATCCGCTTCTCCAACGTTGGCCCCGCGCTCGTCATGCCGTTCGTCGTCGGGCTCAAGCGCGCCCGCGAGCTGCTCTATCTGGGCGATCCGATCGATGCCCGGACCGCGCTGGCCTGGGGCATGGTGAACCGTGTGGTGCCGCGCGCCGAGCTGGCGAGCGCGACGCTGAAGCTCGCCCGGCGCCTGGCGCTGATCTCGCCGGAGGCCCTGGCCGCCACCAAGCTGGCCATCAACCGCGGGGCCGATGCCGCCGGCTTCCGCAACGCCATTCGCGCCGGCCTCGACGTCCTCGCGCCGCTCTATGCCGCTCGCACGGAAGTCGGCATGAAGTTCGACGAGATCCGGGAGAAAGAGGGCCTGGGCGCGGCCCTGCGCTGGCGGGCGGCCCAGTTCGCGGAGTGACCGTAAGCCTCGCAGAATTGACTTGCCGCGGTAATTCTGTAAGAATTCACGGCACTTTCCGGGGATTTTGCCGACAACCATGGCACCGGCTCCCAAGCGCCTGTTCCACACCGCCTCCGACGCCGATATCAAGGCCGGCGAGGTGTCGGACGTCTACTTCCAGCGCACGGTCGAGATCCTGCAGGCGCGGGGCGACCGCAAGCGGGTCAAGGCCGAGATCTACCTCAAGTCGCTGCCGGAGGACTGGCACTGGGGTGTCCTGGCCGGCATCGAAGAGGCGGCCGCCCTGCTCGACGGCGTGCCGGTCGACGTGCGGGCCATGGACGAGGGGACCGTCTTCGCGCCCTACCAGCCGGTCCTGACGCTGGAGGGCGTGTACGTCGACTGGGCGCAGTACGAGACCGCCCTGCTGGGCCTGCTCTGCCAGGCCTCCGGCATCGCCAGCAACGCCTTCGTCGGCGGCTGCGACGGGGTGGCGGTCACGAAGTCGGCCGAGCTGATCGACGCCGATCCGACCGGCACGATTCCCCATTCGCTCGTGCTGATGGTCGGCGACACCGTCGAGGCGCTCAAGGCCTTCCACGAGGTGATCGAGCCGAAGGTCCGCCGGGTCGCGCTGATCGACACCCTGCAGGACGAGAAGTTCGAGGCCATCCGGGTGGCCGAGGCGCTCGGCAAGGACCTGTTCGCGGTGCGGCTCGACACGCCGTCCTCGCGGCGCGGCGATCTCTACCGGATCGTCGAGGAGGTCCGCTGGGAGCTCAACCTGCGCGGCTTCGAGCACGTCAAGATCGTGGCCTCCGGCGGCATCGACGAGTACGAGATCCTGCGGCTCAACCCGGTCGTCGACTCCTACGGCGTCGGCACCTCGATCGCGAACGCGCCGGTGCTCAACTTCGCGCTCGACATCATGGAGATCGAGGGGCGGCCGATGGCCAAGCGCGGCAAGTGGTCCGGCGCCAAGGACGTGCTGCGCCGCCGCGGCACGCTGGAGACGGTGGTGCAGCCGGCCGGCACGCCGGCGCCCGCCGGCGGCCCCTGGGACGCGCTGCTCAAGCCGCTGGTCACGCGCGGCCGCGTCGCGCGCGACCTGCCGCCGCCCCGCACGATCCGCGACTTCGTCCTGGACCAGCTCGCCGGCGTCCCGCTCGACACGATCCGTCGCCAAGGGTTGCGCCGCGACTTCTGAGCCGCCGGTGATGTCCTCCATCCTCGAGCGCATCGTCGTCGACAAGCGCGCCGAGGTGGCGGCCCGCAAGGCGGCCGCGCCTCGCGCCGTGCTGGAGCGGCGCTGCGCCGCGTTGCCGGTGCCCCGCGACTTCGAGGCCGCGCTGCGGCCGGCGGGGGCGCCGGTGGCGCTCATCGCCGAGGTGAAGAAGGCCTCGCCCTCGCGCGGGGTCCTCGCCGCCAACCTCGACCCGGTCGCGCTGGCCGCCGACTACGCCCGGCACGGCGCCGACGCGATCTCCGTGCTGACCGACGAGAAGTACTTCCAGGGCCACCTCGACCTGCTCGGCGCCATCCGACCGCGGGTGACGGTGCCGCTGCTGCGCAAGGACTTCACGATCGACGAGTGGCAGCTGTGGGAGTCGCGCGCCGCCGGCGCCGACGCCGTGCTGCTGATCGTCTCCATCCTCGCCGGCGCCCGGCTGGGCGATCTGCTGGCGGCGGCCAAAGGGCTGGGGCTGGCTGCGCTGGTCGAGTGCCACACCGCCGCCGAGCTGGATCGCGCGCTCACCGCCGGCGCCCGGGTGGTCGGCATCAACAACCGCGACCTCGCCACCTTCGAGACGCGCATCGAGACGACGCTGGAGCTGCTGCCGCTGATCCCGCCCGGCCCACTGGTCGTGAGCGAGAGCGGCTTCTTCACCGGCGAGCAGGTGCGCCGGGTGGTGCGGGCCGGCGCCCGCGCCGTGCTCGTCGGCGAGGGGCTGGTGCGAGCAGACGATGTCGGCGCCAAGGTGCGGGAGCTCAGACTGCAGTGACCCGCGTGAAGATCTGCGGCGTCACGAATCTCGAGGACGCGCGCCTGGCCGTGCAGGCCGGCGCCGACGCGCTCGGCTTCATCTTCGTCGAGAACACGCCGCGCTTCGT